>DATIZV010000134.1:0-3037 GCA_035516915.1 Usitatibacter sp.
GAGCGGAAGCGGCGGCGACGGCGCCCTGGTGATGGCGGCCTTCGGGCTGGGAACGCTCCCGAACCTGCTCGCCGCGGGCGTCGCCGCGCAGCGCCTGGTCGCGATCCGCCGCATGCCCTGGGTGCGCCGCGGCGCCGGCATGCTCATCGCGGCCCTCGGCGTCGTCGGCCTCGTGCGCCTGCCGGGGCTCCGCGAGGCGGTGCTCGCCGGCTGGCACTGCATCGCCTGAGCGCGCGCGGCCGGAGCGATGCTCCGCAAGCCGCCGTCCGCGCGCCGCGGGCTAGCGATCGTCGTACACGAACTGCGCGACGGCCTGACCCGCTTCGCCGGGTCGCGAGATCTCCACGCGGATCACGTACGGTCCGGGCTCTCGCAGGTCGAAGTAGCCGCCCCAGGTCGTTGCGCCCGGTTGCGACATCACGTCGAGCGAATGGTGCTCCTCGCTCATGCCGAGGCGCGACACCGTGGCGCTCACGCTCGCGCGCTCGATGCGCTTGCCGGTGCGGTCGTCGGCCAACGCGACCACGAGATGGTCGCGGTCCCCGGAAGCGCGCCGCGTGTCCAGCGCGCGCTCGGCGCGCCCCCCGGGCAGCGCCTCGATCTGCTCGATCGGCGCCACGCCTATGCTCACCACCATCCCGTCGACCGATTTCTGCCCCGGAACCTGGGCCCAGGCGGTGGACGCAAGCAGCAATCCGAACGCTCCTCCGGCGATCCGGAGCCCGCAACGCGCGGCTCCGCCGCCTGCATTTCCGGTATCCATGTAGACCTCCTTCGCGGCATGGCGCGCCGCGCGTGACCGGATGCGAAGAACCAATGTAGGAGCGGCGCGCCGAGCCGCATTGACTTCCGTCAAGCCACTCCTTGCGGGCTATGCCCGCGCGAGGCGGGCGTCGAGGAGGCGCCGCCGCGTCGCTTGATTCGGATCAAGCAGGCCGCTGCGCGAGGCGCCGACCATTTCGGCCATGGATCGAATTCGCGATCCACGAGAGACCTGGGCCCGAAGGGGCGGAGGGCCTTGACCTTCTCCATCGCAGGAAGGTCTATGCTGGCGCCTGGATGGCCGAGGAGAAACGACGTGATCGAGCTCACCGTGAACGACATGACCTGCAACCACTGCGCCTCGACGATCACGCGCGCCGTGAAGGACGTCGACGCCGAAGGCCAGTGCGAGATCGACCTCGGGACGAAGCGCGTGCGCATCTCGAGCAGCCACCCGGCGAAGGAATTCGTCGCGGCGATCGCGCAAGCCGGCTACACCCCGGTCGAGGCGCGCTGAGGCGGCGCATGGACCAGGCGGCCTCCCTGCCGCGCCTTCGCGAGGCGACCGGCGTCATCGACCTCAAGGTCGAGGGGATGACCTGCGCCTCGTGCGTCGCGCGGGTCGAGAAGGCGCTGCGCAAGGTGCCCGGCGTCGAGGAGGCGAGCGTGAACCTCGCCACCGAGATCGCGACGATCCAGGCCGATCCCGCCGTCACCGAAGCGGCGCTCGCGGCGATCCGCAAGGCGGGCTACGAGGCGAAGCCGCGCGAGGCGGGCGTCGAGGAGGCGCCGCCGCGCTTCGACCGGGATCTCGCCGAGGTCGCGCTGGCGGTGATCCTCACGGTGCCGCTCGTGGCGCCGATGATCGCCGCGCTCTTCGGGTTCGACATGATGCTTCCCGCCTGGGCGCAGTTCGCGCTCGCGACCCCGGTGCAGTTCCTGGTCGGCGCGCGCTTCTATCGCTCGGCCTGGAAGGCGGTGCTCGCGATGGCGGGCAACATGGACCTGCTGGTCGCCCTGGGCACGAGCGCCGCGTATTTCCTCAGCGTGTACCTCTGGCTCGCGCAGGGCGCCGGTGCGCATCTCTACTTCGAGGCTTCCGCGGTCGTGCTCACGCTGGTGCGCCTCGGCAAGTGGCTCGAAGCGCGCGCGAAGCGCCGCACCACCGAGGCGATCCGCGCGCTCTCGGCGCTGCGGCCGGAGCGTGCGCGCGTGGTGAAGGATGGTGCGGAGCGCGAGGTGCGCGTGGAGTTCGTGCGCGTGGGCGAGCTCGTCGTCGTGCTTCCGGGCGAGCGCATCCCCGTGGACGGCGAGGTGGTCGAGGGCGACACGCAGGTGGACGAATCGCTCGTCACCGGCGAGAGCCTGCCGATCGCGAAGTCGCCGGGAAGCCGCGTCACGGGCGGCTCCGTGAACGGCGATGGACGCTTCGTCGCGCGCGTCACGGCGGTCGGCGCGGAGACGGTGCTCGCCCGCATCATCCGCAACGTCGAGTCGGCGCAGGCGGCGAAGGCGCCGATCCAGCGCCTCGTCGACCGCGTGAGCGAGGTGTTCGTGCCGGTGATCGTGGTCCTCGCGCTTCTCACCTTCCTCGCCTGGGGATTCGGCGGGCACGACTGGGAGCGCGCCACGCTCTTCGCGGTCTCGGTGCTGGTCATCGCGTGTCCGTGCGCGCTCGGGCTCGCGACGCCTACCGCGATCATGGTGGGAACCGGTGCGTCCGCGCGGCACGGCATCCTCATCAAGGACGCGGAGGCGCTCGAGATCGCGCACCGCGTGGGCGTGGTCGCGCTCGACAAGACCGGCACGCTCACGGAAGGAAAGCCGCGCGTGACCGAAGCGCTCGGCAACGCGATCGGCCGCAAGGAAGTGCTTCGGCTTGCCGCGGCGGTGCAGCGCGGCAGCGAGCATTCCCTGGCGAAGGCGGTGCTCGACGCCGCCGCCGCCGAGCGCATCGACGTTCCCACGGCGAGCGAGTCGCGGGCGGTGCCGGGACGCGGCGTGGAGGCGACGGTGGAGGGACGGCGCGTCGCGATCGCGAGCAGCCGCTGGGCCTCGGAGCTCGCGGCGCGCGGCCTCGATGCGCTTTCCGCCGAAGCGCGCCGCCTCGAGGACGCCGGCCAGACGGTCTCGTACCTCCTCGAGCTCGGGCCCGCGCCGCGCGCGCTCGGCCTCGTCGCGTTCGGCGACACCGTGAAGAAGGATGCGCCGGCGCTCATCGCGCGATTGAAGGCGCTCGGCGTGCGCCCGGTGCTCGTGACCGGCGACAATGCCG
>DATIZV010000135.1:0-3958 GCA_035516915.1 Usitatibacter sp.
GCCCGAGCCGATCGCCTCGGCCGCGTCCACGGTCCACCCGCCCGCGAACACCGAAAGGCGCCGGAAGAGCTCGCGCTCGGGGATCGAGAGCAGGTCGTAGCTCCAGTCGATTGAAGCGCGAAGGGTCTGCTGGCGCGAGAGGTTGGTGCGGTCGCCGTCCTTGAGCACCGCGAGCGAATCGGAAAGGCGCGCGGCGATCTGCTCGACCGACAACGTGCTCACCCGCGCGGCGGCGAGCTCGATGGCGAGCGGGATGCCGTCGAGGCGCCGGCAGATCTCGGCCACGGAGCCGGCGCTTGCGCCTTCGGCACGGAACGCGGGCTGCACCGCCGAGGCGCGATCGGCGAAGAGGCGCGCCGAATCGTCCGCCGCGAGCGCCGGCAGCGGGAACAGCGACTCGCCCGAGATGCGCAGCGCCTCGCGGCTCGAAGCGAGGATGCGCACCGAGGCTCCCGCCTGCAGCAGGCGCTTGGCGATCAGCGCGCAGGCCTGCAGGAGGTGCTCGCAGTTGTCGAGGATCACGAGGACCTTGCGGTCGCGCACGTAGCGCTCGAGCGCCTCGGCGATGGGACGCCCCGCTTCTTCCTTCACGCCCAGCACCGCGGCCACCGCGAACGGCACGCGCTCCGGATCGGAAAGCGGCGCCAGCTCGACCAGCCACACGCCGTCGGGAAACGCGTTCAGCAGCTGGTGCGACGCCTGCAGCGAAAGGCGCGTCTTGCCCGTGCCGCCCGGCCCCGTGAGCGTGACCAGGCGCGAGGCGGCGAGCATCTCCCTCACCTTGGCGAGCTCGCCTTCGCGGCCGACGAAGCTGTTCAACGGCGCCGGAAGGTTGTGGTGCCGCGGCGTGACGGGGCCGGAAGGCGAGTCCACCACCTCCACCTTCGGCATGAAGCGAAAGCCCCGGCCCGCGACGGTGGACACGGCATTGGCGCCCAGCACCTTGCGAAGCGCCGAGATCTGGACGTGCAGGTTGTTTTCCTCGACGACGAGGCCGGGCCATGCGAGCTCGAAGAGCTCGTCCTTCGTCACGACCCTGTCACGCCGGTCGACGAGGGCCACGAGCACGTCGAAGGCGCGGCCGCCCAGGTGGGCCGGGACCCCTTCGACGAGCAACTGCCGCTCGGCGGGGCGAAGCTCCACCGGGCCAAAGCGGTACGACTGTGCCAACCGGCCTCCCCTAGGGCGCGATAAGGGCGGAACGACCCCGCGATGTTACCGCGAGGCGGCTTGATTCATCTTTTAGGACGCTTTAAGGACGTTAACCCGCGGGTGAGGGAAAGTGCGTCCCATGTTGATCCTCATGGAACCGCCCGAGCAGGACAGACCCGAGGGCACGCGCAAGCGCCGGCTGCGCCGCGAGTACATCGCGCTCGCCGCCGTGATCCTCGCGATCGTGGCGAGCCTCGCCGGGGTGGCGCTGGTGATCCTCGAGGCGTCGGCGGAACCGCCGCGCATCGGTCACCTGGCGGCGGCCTAGCGCATGGGGACCAGGGAGATGCACATGACAGACGACGACCTGCGCAACCACGACCCGAGTCCCACGGACGAGGAACGCGCGTGGATGGAGACCGACCCGATCGCGGCGGTGAGGCGCATCGCGGTGCTGATCGTCCTTGCGTTCTCCGTAGCGGGCTACCTCGGCTATGCGACGGACGGCGGCGGCAAGCCGGAAGTCCTCGCGGCGAGGCAGCACCCGTGATGCGAGGCGCAGACCTTTGACGCCCACGTGCGGGGCGAGAGCCCGATTCCCCTCCCGGGCACTCCGGCGGTCCGCACGTTGGGCTTTTTATTGGGCCTCGGCGCCCTGGATGAGCAGCTGCACGAACATCTGGATGGTGCCCTTGTTCTCGGTGGTCATGGACGAGAACTCGATGCCCACGCGGTGCCTGGCCGCGTGCGGCACGCACTTCACGACCTTGCCGTAGAGGTCGCGCACGCGCTTGCCCACGAGCGGGACGTCGAACTCGAGCACGAGCTCGCCGAACTGCGCGATGGGACGCTCGACCTCCGCCAGCACGCCGTGGTAGCCGATGTCGAGCACGCGCCCCGGCAGGCGCTCGGGCAGCACCACGTCGTTCTCGACGACCTGGTAATGCATGGGCAACGCCACGGACACGCGCGGGCTGCGGCGGACTTCCTGGCGCGGCACCTCGCGCTCGCGCGAGGGAATGGCGAGCACTTCGCGCAGCACCACGATGGTGCTCTTGCCCTTCACGAAGACGTCCATGGGGTCGCCCGCCTTCACCCACTGCGCGCAGCGCTTGTACGTGCTCTCGCTGATGAGCACCTGGCCGCGCAGGCTGAACGACTCGATGCGCGAGGTGAGGTTCACCTCGTCGCCGATCACGGTGTGCTCCGAGTAGAGGTCGCTGCCCAGCAGCGCCGACATCACCCGCCCGGTGTTGATGCCGATGCCGAAGTACATCTCGGGCCAGCCTTCCTCGCGATGCTGGCTGTTGAGCTCCTCCATGGCGATCTGCATGTCCACCGCGCAGCCCACCGCGCGATGCACCGCGTCCTCGCCGGGATTGGGGCCCGACTCGAAGATCACGAGGATCGAATCGCCCATGAACTTGTCGATGAGCCCGTGGTGCTGGAAGATGATCTCGCTCATGCGCACGAAGCAGCGGTTGAGCAGCTCCAGCACGATCACCGCGGGATAGTTGGAGCTGATGGAGGTGAACCCGCGCAGGTCCGCGAGCAGGATCGTCACGTCGCGCGTGAGGGCCTTGTCGTTGCCGCGCACGCCCGCGAGCTGCCCGAAGGCGCTCGTGAGCACCTTCTGGATTCGTTCGCGCGCGACCGGCAGCAGCGGTTTTCCGCTTTCTTCCGCGACGATGTCCTGGATCTGCCGAAGCGCCTCGTGGACGACGGGCTCCTTCATCGGGCGAAGAATACTCCGCCCGACGCTCCGGGCGTAGAGGGTCAGCGTCCGAGCGGGTCGGTCTGCGAGAGGACGAGGCGCTTGTCGAGCACGCGTTTCTGGGCGTCCGAAAGCAGCGCGTAGAGCTTCGCGAGATGGTCCTGCAGCGCCCGCGTGGCGTCGGCGCGCTGGCGGTCGTCGTCGGAAAGCGTGGCCACCAGCGCGATGGCGGTGGGCGGCGCATCCGGGCCTGACTCCCGAATGCCCATGAAGTGGCGCCGGCGCGTGCGTCCCAGCTCGGCGATGTCGCGCACGTCGCGCTGGAACCGGCTCCACGATTCGACCTGCGCGCCGGTGAGCCCGATGTCGAGGGCGAGCGACGGAAGCTCGCGTTCGAGCGCGGCGAAGGGATCGTCGGGCATCTCGGAGCACTTCTTCGACTCGGACTGCTGCTGCGAGTCGCCCTGCATGCCGCCGCGGTGGCGGCCGCCGCCGTACTGGGCGGCCGCGTCGATCGCGAGGCACGCGCAGAGCGCGGCGGCGAGGATTGCTGCACGTCTCATCGGGAACTCCTTCAGGGCTTGCGGCCGTAGGCCTCGTCGAAGATCGCCTCGAGGCGCGGGTGCGCCCCGCGAAGGCCGTCGACCACCGCCTTCGCCCAGTCGAAATACTCGCGCACGCGGCTCTTCGGCCATGTCTTCGGCGGCGAGACCGCCATGTCGCGCAGGTTGCAGATCTTGTCGGCGAGCTTCACGAGCTTGGCCTCGCGCGAGATGAGCGGCGCATGCTCGACCTGCAGGCGCTTCCTCGTCGCCTTGTCGAGGTTCTTGTCGTCGCTCACCTCCTCGACGATGTGCGCGATCTTCACGCCGAAGGCGAGGCGGATCTCCTCGGCCGTGGTCTCCGTGTCCTCGATCGTGTCGTGCAGCAGCGCGGCGCAGATCACGGCCGCGTCGTGCACCCGGCCCTCGTCCCACAGCACGTTGGCGAGCGCGATCGGGTGGTTGATGTAGGGCGAGGCCTCCAGGTCCTTGCGCCGCTGGTCGCGGTGCTTGTGCGCGGCGAACTGCAGCGCGGCGAGGATGGCGCCGG
>DATIZV010000136.1:0-13367 GCA_035516915.1 Usitatibacter sp.
GCTCGGCGAGGCCCACCCGCGCGAGGACGCTCTTCGCGCGCGCCGCGGCATCGGCGCCCCCCGCGAGCTCGAGGGGCAGCATCACGTTCTCGAGCGCGGTCAGGGCGGGGAGGAGCTGGAACGACTGGAAGACGAAGCCCACCATGCGCGCGCGAAGCCTCGCGCGTCCGTCCTCGGAAAGCGCGAAGAGGTCTTCTCCGTCGATGCGCACGCTTCCCGAGGTGGGAACGTCGAGGCCGGCGAGCAATCCGAGCAGCGTGGACTTCCCCGACCCGGAGGCGCCGAGGATCGCGACCGCCTCGCCGCCCGCGACCGAGAAGCTCGCGCCCTTCACGATGGTGAGCACGTGGTCCGGCGTCGCGACTTGTTTGGTCACGTCCTCTGCCGTCACAATGCTCGTCTTCGCCCGATCGCCCGCTTGCAAGTGAGATTTCCCCTTTTCGCGCGCCGCGCGCTCTTCGCCCTCGCGCTCGCCGCGCTCGCCCTGCCCGCGCTCGCCGCGCGCACCGTGATGGTCTTCGGCGACAGCCTCTCCGCGGCCTACGGGCTCGCCACGAGCGAGGGCTGGGTGAGCCTGCTCGCCGGCCGGATCGCCCGCGAGGACCTGCCGTGGAAAGTGGTGAACGCGAGCGTCTCCGGCGAGACCACCGCCGGGGGATTGAGCCGCCTCCCCGCGGACCTCGCGCGGCACCATCCCTCGGTGGTGTTGATCGAGCTCGGCGCCAACGATGCGCTGCGCGGGCAGCCGATCCCGGAGATCCGCGCCAACCTCGAGCGCATGATCCGGCTCGTGCGGCAGGCCCGCGCGCAACCCGTGCTGGTGGGCATCATGATTCCGCCGAATTATGGCATCGATTACGCGGCCGAGTTCCGCGGCGTCTACCCCGCGATCGCGACGGTGGACCACGTGCCGCTGGTGCCGTTCCTCCTCGACGGCGTCGTCGAGCATCCGGAGCTCTTCCAGTCCGACCAGCTGCACCCGACGGCGGCCGCGCAGCCGCGCATCCTCGACAACGTGTGGCGCACGCTCGGTCCCCTGCTCGCGAAGCGGCGATCGTGACGGAGCTGCCGTTCCATCGCGATCGTCCCGAGGCGCTGGTCGCCACGCCGCTCGCGCTCGCGGAGATCCGCCGGTTCGACGACGTGCTGGACGCCCGGAGCCCCTCGGAGTTCGCCGAGGACCACCTGCCCGGCGCGAGCAACGTGCCGGTCCTCGACGACGAGGAGCGCGCGCTGGTCGGCACCGTGTACAAGCAGCGATCGGCCTTCGAGGCGAAGCGCCTCGGAGCGCCGATCGCCGCGCGCAACATCGCCCGCGCGATCGAGGAGCGCTTCGCGGCGAAGCCCCGCGACTGGCGGCCGCTCGTCTATTGCTGGCGCGGCGGCGGGCGTTCGGGCTCGCTCGCGCACGTGCTGCGCCAGGTCGGATGGAGCGCCGTGAGGCTCGATGGCGGCTACAAGGCGTTCCGGCGGCAGGTCGTCGCCGACCTCGAGCGCATGCCCGAGCTCGCGCGCTTCCACGTGATCTGCGGCGCGACGGGCTCGGGCAAGAGCCGGCTCCTCGAGGCCCTCGCCGGCGCCGGCGCGCAGGTGCTCGACCTGGAGGCGCTCGCCGCGCATCGCGGCAGCGTCCTCGGCGAGCTGCCGGACGCGCCGCAGCCTTCGCAGAAGTCCTTCGAGACCGCGATCTGGACCGCGCTTTCGGGCTTCGATCCGACGCGCCCCGTCTACGTGGAGTCGGAGAGCCGCAAGGTCGGGAACCTGCGCGTTCCCGAGCAGCTCATCGAGCGCATGCGGGCCTCGCGCTGCTTGCGCCTGGAGGCGGAGCCATCCACGCGGGTCGCGCTGCTGCTCGAGGATTACGCGCACTTCGTCGACAACCCCGACGCGCTCGCGGAGAAGCTGCGCTGCCTCGCGCCGCTGCACGGCGGCGCGCGCATCGAGGGATGGATCGCCCAGCTCGGTCGCGGCGACTGGCAGGCGCTCGTCTCCGACCTCCTCGCGAGCCATTACGACCCGGCGTATCGGCGCTCGCTCGAGCGCAACTACCGGGACGCGGCGAGCGCGGCGGCGATCCCGGTCACCGACATCCGGCCCGAGGCGTACCGGGCGCTCGCGAAGGCGCTCGTCGAGCGCCACGGCGGGTAGCCGCGCGGGGATGTGCCCCACTTCACGGCGCCCGAGAATGGCAATCGGTTAAACTGCGGCGGAAGCGCAAGCCCGCGCGCACCATTCCCGCCTGACGTGTCCGAGCGCCCCGCCAAGATCGGCAAGTACACCGTCCTATCCGAGCTCGGACAGGGGGCCTCGGCCGTCGTGTACCTGGGAGAAGACCCGTTCAACGACCGCAAGGTCGCCGTCAAGGTGGCGAAGAGCGACGCCGAGATGGGCGAGGAGGAAGCCAAGCGCTTCGAGAAGCTGTTCCTCAACGAGGCCTCCCTCGCCGGCAAGCTCAACCATCCGAACATCGTCGGCGTGTACGACGCCGTGGTCGAGGGCGACCAGCGCTACATCGTGATGGAGTACGTGCCGGGCGGCTCGCTCAAGAAGTTCTGCTCGGAGACGAACCTGCTGCCGGTGCGCCAGGCGGTCCTGGTGGTCTTCAAGATGTGCCGCGCGCTCGACTACGCGTTCCAGAACGGCGTGATCCACCGCGACATCAAGCCGGCGAACATCCTGCTTTCCGAGCGCGACGACATCAAGATCAGCGACTTCGGCACCGCCAAGATCTCGCACGCGACCCACACGCAGATCGACGGCTTCCTCGGCTCCCCCGCCTACATGTCGCCGGAGCAGATCAACGAGGAGGGCCCGAGCGTGCAGTCCGACATCTATTCGCTCGGCGTCGTGATGTACGAGCTGCTCACCGGGAAGCTCCCGTTCCGGGCCGAGAACTCGGTCTCGATGATCAACAAGATCCTCAACGAGGAGCCGGTGCCGATCGAGTCGCTGCGCCCCGACCTGCCGGAGAAGCTCGTCGAGATCGTGCAGAGGGCGATGCACAAGGACCCGAAGGTGCGCTACTCGAGCTGGTTCGAGATGGCGAGCGAGCTCGCGAACACCTTTCCCCAGCTCGAGCGCTACTCCCACGAGATCAGCTCGACCGAAAAGTTCAACAAGCTGCGCTCGCTGCCCTTCTTCCGCGAGTTCCGCGACGCCGAGCTCTGGGAGGTGCTGCGCGGCGCCGTGTGGGAGGTCCACGCGCGCGACGAGAACCTGCTCCTCGAGGGCGAGATCGGGCAGGCGTTCTTCATCATCGTCGCCGGCCAGGTGAAGGTGGTGAAGGACGGCAAGCTCCTGAACGTCCTCAAGGAAGGCGACTGCTTCGGCGAGATGGCCTATCTCTCCGGGGACCGCGCGCGGCGCTCCGCCTCCATCATCTCGGTCTCCGAGGTGCAGCTCCTGAAGATCCAGGCCGCGCACCTGGAGTCCCTCTCGGAGGGCTGCCAGTTGCGCTTCAACCGCGAGTTCCTGAGGACGCTCATCGAGCGCCTCACGTGGACCTCCTCGGTCCTCGCGCAGTTCCGGCGCTAGAAATCGGGGACAGACCCCATTTTCCGCGGTCCGCGCGAGCGCACTCGTCGCTTGGAAATGGGGTCTGTCCCCGATTTCCGGCTGCGGCGGGAATCCGCTAGTACGTGATCGTCAGCACGCGCGCCTGCGACGCGGTGCAGGTGCTGGTCGCGCACGTGCCGGCCTGCCCGGCCGCGATGTTGCCGTTGATGGTGTAGCTCTGCTGCACGCCGCTGCCGGTCGCGCTGGAGGCGCTGAGCGCGAGCGTGTAGTTCACGCCGAGGATCGTTCCGCTGGTCGCGTCGAGCGCCATGGTGTAGGCGAGGAAGCTGGTGCAGGTGACCCCGTAGGTCGTGCTGGCGTTCGCGGCGCCCGCGAAGGCGACGTAGTTGAAGACGACGTTGCCGGGCGCCTTCGAGAGCGAGCATTGCGCGGGGGTCGCGATCGAGACCGGGAAGGTGCCCGTCGAGATGGAATTCAACGGGCCGTAGGTGAGCGTCATCGTCACGGTGTCCGTGTAGGTGCCCGCGGGCAATCCGGTCTGGCCGGCGGGGATGCACCCCCAGAAGCTCACCGTGGTGGAAGCGGTCGTGCTGCCGCCGAAGCTGAGCGTGCTGTTGATGTCGTTCGCGGTGCCGCTGCGCCACTGGTTCGCGCACGCGCTGTCGCGATACGTGTCGTAGCTGATGCGCGAGGCGCCGAACTGGGCGCGGTTGCGGTTTCCGCCGGTGGGATGCAATCCGTTGTTCGCGGCGTTCGCCCAGTTCATCGTGTTCGCGTCCGTGAGCGCGCGCGTGCAGGTGATGGTGAAGGACGTCTGCACGATCTGCGTGGAGGGCGAGGTCGGGTCGTAGGCCGCGCTGATTCCCGGCGAGGATACCGTGCAGTTGTACGCGGCGAGCGCGAGCTGCGGAAGGAGCAGCGCGGCGGCGAGAAGAAGGACGGATCGCAGGATCGAGCGCATGCGCACCCCCTAGTAGGTCAGCGTGAGCGTCCGGCCCTGCGACGCGGAACACGTGCCCGAGCCGCAGGTTCCTCCCTGCCCCGCGGCGATGCTGCCGTTGATCGAAAAGGTCTGCTCCACGCCGGTGCCCGTCGCCGCGGGCGTGCCGAGCGCGATCGTGTAGTTGAGCCCGAGCAGCGTGCCGGCGGTGGCGTCGAGCGCCATCGAATACGGCAGGTACGTGGTGCAGGTCACGCCGTACGAGGTGCTCGCATTCACGGTCGGTCCGAAGGCGACGTAGTTGAAGACGATGCTCCCCGGCGCCGTCGTGAGGCGGCAGCTCGCCGGCGTGACGATGGTGACGCCCAGCGTGCCGGTCGCGATGCTCGAGTACGGCCCGTAGGTGAGCGTCATCGTCACCAGGTCGGTGTAGGTTCCCGCGCGCAGGCCGGTCTGACGCGCCGGAATGCAGCCCCAGTAGTCGAGCGTGTCGGTCGCCGTGAGGCTGCCGCCGAAGTCGATCGTGTCGGAAAGCGCGGAGTTGCCGCCCCATTGCGTGCCGCAGGCCGCATCCTCGTACAGGTCGTAGTTCACGTACGAGCGCCCGAAGGCGGCGCGGTTGCGGTTGCCGCCGCGCGGATGGAGCCCGTTGTCGGCGCGCACCGTCAGGTCCATGGTGCTCGGGTCCGAAAGCGAGCGCGTGCACGTGATCGTGAGCTGCGTCTGGGTCACGTTGGTGATGCGCGACGTGGGATCGTAGGCCGCGGCAAACCCGGGCGAGGAGATGCTGCAGTTGTACGCGGCCGATGCCGCGCACGGCGCGAGGGCGGCGAGGAGCGCCGCGAGGAGGAAGGCGAGCCGCGTCATCGCTGCACCCCATGGCAGAGCAACGGGCCGACGCGCGGGATGACGTCCTTGTCCGGCGGCGGCAGCTTCACCTCGAAGCGGCACTCGCTGCCGTCGTGCCTGAGCACCAGGTGGCTGCCGTCCGCGAGGCCGGTCACGTACGCCTCGCCGCGGCGCGCGACGTAGAACTCCTCCTTGTCGCCCTCGATGTGCACCACCGCGCCCGGCGGGGCGAGGTTGCCGTCGTCGAGCTTGATGGTGAGGAGCGCGCCCCGTCCGCCGCGCACGGGGAACTTCACGAGCACGCCGCCGCGGTACGACGGCACGGCGTTGATCTCGATGGTGTCGATCTCCGCGCTCACCGGGAGCTCCTTGGGATCGATCCGCACCGCGTTGTTGTTGTACGGCAGGAGCCGCGGTACCAGCGCGACGCCGTCCTGGTCGGTATGCGCGAGGACGTTGCTGCCGAGCCCGATGCCGATGTCCGCATAGCCCGGCACTTCCGCCACCGCGAAGCTCTCGTCGATCTTGCGCGACGCGAAGAGCTTGCCGTCGGTGAAGACGAAGCCGCCGTTGGCGCCCAGGCGCACGGTGGATTGCTGCGCGGTGGTGACGGCGTCGATGGTGCGATCGCCGTGGTCGCCGAAGTAGTAGAGCCCGCCCTCGGCGTGCCCGTGGTTCTGGAGCTGCCCGGCGAGCACGCGCCAGCCGACGTGCGAATCCGGCGCGGGCGTCCCGGAAACGGTCGCGTACGCATCCGTCTGGCCGCCCTGGCGCGCGTTGAACGTGGTGCTCGCGACGCGGTACTGGTCGAGCGGCATGATGAAGTTGAGGCCGAACGAGTTGCCGGTCGCGCCGTTCAGCGCCCGGCTCGCCACCGCCGAGAGCGTTCCCGATTTCCCGACGCGCATCGCGTAGTTCGCCGAAAGCGTGGTCACGCTCTCGGTGTCGTAGTTGCGGATCGAGGCGAAGCCCAGGCCGAACGTGCCCAGGTTGTCGGTGTAGTAGCTGAGGTTGCCCGCCACCTGGAGGCGCGGCGTCGGCTCGATCGTCGGGTCCTGGCCGAGCTGGCGGAAATCGTGCGAGCCACCCTGCGCCTGCAGCGACACGCTGAGCCGATTGCCCGAGTAGTCGAGCCCGGCGAACCAGAGGCCGCCGCTGCGTCCGTGATCCGTGCTCGCCACGAGCGAGAACTTGCCGACCATCGGGCCGAAGGGCAGCGTGGATACGATGCCGCCGCCGACGAGGGCGAAGTGCGGCGTCGCTTCCGCGCGGCTCTCCAGCGTCACGCTGTTGGTGAAGCCGTGGCGCCAGGTCGTGGACGCGAAGGCGTCGCCGTAGTGGTCGCTGTCGACGCCGAGGTCCTCGCGCACGCGCCCGCCCTCGACGCTCCAGTCATTGAGTCCCGGCGCGAGCAGGTCGGCGCTGGTGAAGAACGACTGCACGATGACCGTCTCGCGGCCGAGGAGGTCCTTCACCACCAGCCGCGCCTCGCCGTTGCCGGTGAGGACCGGCAGGTTGTCGATCGCGAAGGGGCCGGTCGGGACGTTCGAGACCTGGCGCAGCACGTCGTTCACGTACAGCTCGACCGTGGACGGCGCGGCCGAAAGGCCGGTGAGCGCCGGGAGCGGCTGGCTCACGAAGCCCGGCGTGAGCGCGAAGTTGGTGCCGAGGCGAAAGCCGCCGAAGTACACCTCGCGGCCCCACATCGCGGCGCGCGTCGTGGTGTCCCCGAGGCGAAGCGTGCGGTTCTGGTCCGGGAAGTCCTTGGTGAAGGTGGTCTCGAGGCGGATGAACTTGCGCGACGGGAGCTGCGGATCGGCCGCGAGGTTCTGCGCGAGGCCGCTCGAGGTGAGCACGCCCCAGGAGTTCGAGACGCCGGCCTCGGTCAGCACGCCCATGTCCTTGAGCTCCGCGGCGCCTTTCGAGTGCGTGTCGGAGACGTTCGCCTCGTAGTTGAAGAACACGCTCGGAAGCACCGCGCCGGGCACCGGGCGCTTCGAGAGCGCGGGCGAAATGCGCAGCTGGGCGAACGCCTGCGGCGAGAACGCGAGCTCCACCAGCTGCTGCGAGTAGTCGATCTTCGCCTTGAAGCCCGGCACCTCGGCAAGCGGCCAGAACGTCGCCCCGCGGAACTGGATCGTGTCGGCGCTCATCGGCCGCTGCACGCGCCATTCCTCGAACGCGTCCTGCGGCGCGTAGAGGGCGCCATCCTTCTCGACCAGGAGCCAGGTGCCGGTCTTCGCGCCGTTGACGATCACCTCCAGCGGCACGAGCCGCGGCGCATGGCGCCCCTGCGCGGCGGGCGCGGAGGCGGAGGTCGAGTCTGCTTGCGCGAAGGCCGAGGGCATGGCGAGCGCGAGGACGAGGGCCAGGGCGAGGCGAGCCAGCCCGCCCATGCCCGGCCTCAGTTCCCGACGGTCACATCGAACGACTGCGACGTGCCGTCATCGAAATTCAGCGCGAGCTTCGCGGGGCCGGCCGCGATCGGGCCGTCGGCTCGCTTGATGGCGTAGGTCCGGGTCATGCCCGGCAGGATGTAGGCGGCCGATTCGAGGTCCGCGAGCCTGGTCCCGTCCGCCGCCGTGAGCGTGAGCTCGCGCGGCTGCGCATAGGCGGAGCCGCTGTTCGCGCAGCGCGCCGCGATCGCGTCGGGCGCCGAGCGCGAGACGGTGCACGCGACGTCGCGCTTCGCGCTCGCCGGCGTGATGAAGACCGGCAGCGAGAACGCGAGCGCGATCTGCAGCTGGACCTTCTTTTCCTCCTGGTGCGCCTCGGGGATCTCGCGGAGGATCATGCGATAGGTCTGCTGCCCCGGCGCGGTCGGCGGCGTGAGCATCGCGAGCCGCACCACCTGCCGGCCCTTGGCGGGGATCTTGAGGATCGGCGGGGCGAGGATGAGGTCGTCCGAAAGCTGCAGGTCGTCGGTGCCGTCGGCCTTCTGCTTCCAGGTGTAGATGTCGGCCTGCATCACGAGCTCCTCGTCGCCCTCGTTGGTCACGGTGACGGCGATGGCCCGGTCGTGCGGCGACATGAAGATGCGCACCGGCGTGACGGAGAAGATGCCCGCCCAGGTCGGAAGCGAGGAGATACAGGCGGCCGCGGCGACGGCGGCGAGGATTCGGGTCTTCAGGATCGTGCCCCTTCTGCGTTTCGGCGCAGGATCACCATCCGACCGTCATCTCGAGATATTCCCAGTCGGTGAGGTGCACCACGCGCCACGAGGTGATGGTTCCGGCTCCGGCATACAGGTCCACTCCGCCGTAGCGGAGGTCGCCGTCGCCCGTCGGGATCATGAAGCGGTACCCTCGCGCTCCCGACAGTGCGGAAGGCGCGGCGGGCACCGGGACAGGACCGATGGGCTGGGTGCGGCAGTCGATCGTGGTGACCGACGCCGTGGACGGCGAGCCCGGAGAGCTCAGGCAGGTACCGACGTCAGCAGCGGTATGCAGGTCCACGGTGACCGCAAAAGGCGCCCTGGACTGCGCGCCCCACGCGGACCCCGCGAGCATCGCGGCGAGCGCCATCGTGCCCACCGCGCATCCCTTGCGCCATGGGGCGCGGCTGCGCCCCGCGGCTTTCGCCGGCTGCATCCAGAACCTCCCTCACGCAATGGTCGGGGATCAGTACGTGACGGTCAAGACGCGCGCGGAAGTGCCGGAGCAGGAGCCGAGCGCGCAAGTGCCGCCCTGGCCGGAAGCCATGGAGCCGTTGACGCTGAAGCTCTGCGCGGCGCCGTTGCCCGTGCCGGAAGCGGCCGAGAGCGACAGCGTGTAGTTGAGCCCGCTCACCGTGCCCGAGGTCGCGTCGAGCGCCATCGTGTAGGGCAGCGTGTTGGTGCACTGGACCTGGAAGCCGCCGCCGGTCGCGGTCGCCGCCGAGGCCTGGAAGGACGTGTACGTGAAGGCCACGTCGGCCGGGCCGGATGCGATCTGGCACACGGACGTGAGGTTCACCGTGACGTTGAAGTTGCCGGTGGTAGACGCGGCTTGCGCAGCGGGAATCCCGGCAAGGAGCGCCGCGAAGGCCGCGGCGAGAGCGATGCGTTTGTTCATGTTCGGCTCCATTCGTTGGTTGGGGACAGGTGCATTCGTAACGCTGCCCATGATCCCCGCCGGGAGCCGATAACCGTATGACGCGATTCACAAAAAGCGCCCGCCGCCGGTTACAGGCGCAAGCCGTGTGACGGTTGAAATCGAAGCGACGCGCCGCGTGTGACATGCGTCACAAGATCGCGCCGGCCGGCCGCGCCGCGAGGGCTATTCGAGGAGGCAGATCGCCTGCGCGGCGATGCCCTCCGCGCGGCCGGTGAAGCCGAGCGACTCGGTGGTGGTCGCCTTCACGTTCACGTCTTCGGGCCGCAGCCCGCAATCCGCGGCGATGTTCGCCACCATCCGCGGGACGTGCGGGGCCATCCGCGGGGCCTCGGCGATGATGGTCGCGTCGACGTTCGCGGGGCGCAATCCCCTGGACCTCACCATCCGCACGACCTCGCGCAGCAGCGAGCGGCTGTCGGAATCCTTGTAGCGCGGGTCCGTGTCGGGAAAGTGGCGGCCGATGTCGCCCAGGGCCGCGGCGCCGAGCAGCGCGTCGCAGATCGCGTGCAGCAGCACGTCCGCGTCGCTGTGGCCGAGGAGACCCTGGTCGTGCGCGATCTCGACGCCGCCGATCACCAGGCGCCGTCCCGCGACCAGGCGATGCACGTCGAAGCCTTGTCCCACGCGCACGCTCAGGCTCCCCCCTGCCGCGCGAGGATCATCTCCGCGAGCGCGAGGTCCTCGGCGAACGTCACCTTGATGTTCCCGTTCTCGCCCTCGACGAGGCGCGGCGCCCGGCCCAGCGCCTCGACCGCCTGCGATTCGTCGGTCGCATCGCCGCGCTCGGCGAGCCCGCGGCGCAGCACCTCGCAGCGGAACATCTGCGGCGTCTGTGCGCGCCACAGGTCGAGGCGCGGAATCGTCGCCGCGACGCGGCCTTCGGCGGCGCTCTTCAGCGTGTCGGCGAGCGGCATCGCGAGGAGCCCGCCCACCGGGTCCTCGTCCAGCGCGTCGAGGAACTGCTCGACGAGCTCCGCGCGGATGCACGGGCGCGCGGCGTCGTGGACCATCACCCAGTCTCCGGGAGCGATGCGTTCCTCGAGAGCGACGAGCGCGTTGAGGACCGACTGCGCGCGATGCGCGCCGCCGGCGAAGAGCGGCTCGACCTTCGCGCCGAGCGCGCTCCAGTCGTGCGCGGCCCAATGCCGGTCGCCCGGCGCGAGCACCACGAAGATGCGCTCGACGCGCGCAACCTTCGCGAGGGCGGCGAGGCCGTGGAAGACCATCGGCTTCCCGGCAAGGGGAATGTACTGCTTGGGAACCGGATCGCCGATGCGCGTGCCCTGCCCCGCGGCCGGCACGATGGCGAACACTCTGGGCATGCGCGATTGTACACTTCGCTCATGACGGCGCGCCTCACCGCCGCGCTCCTCGCGTGCCTCGTGATCGGCGGATGCGAGGAAGCGCCGAAGCCCGTGGCACCCATCGCGCAATCGGGCGAGCTGGTCGTGCTCACGGTGAACGGCCCCTCCACCTATTTCGAGGATGCCGAGGGCCTGCCCTCGGGATTCGAATACGACCTCGCGACGATGTTCGCCCGCCAGCTGCACGTGAGGCTGCGCTGGGTCTTCACCAACAATCCCGCGGACATCGACCACCTGCTGCGCCAGAAGCAGGCGCACCTCGCCGCGGCGGCGCTGGTGAAGCACTTCGACTTTCCGGGCGGGCTCCGGTGGGGCCCCACGTACTTCGAGACGCAGCACGAGGTGGTCGGCCGTACCACCGATGCGGGGCCGAAGCCGAAGTCGCTCGACGACATCGCGGGCAAGCGCATCGGCGTGGTCGACGAAACGGTGGGCGACTACATGCTCTCCGACATGCCGAAGCTCAAGTCGCCGATCGAGCGCCTGCCGCCCGAATCCTCCACGGCGGACCTGCTCGAGGAAGTCGCGAAGGGGACGCTCGACTACGCCCTCGTGGAGTCGAACCGCTTCACGCTCGCGAGGCGCTTCTTCCCGCAGGTCGACGTCGACTTCACGGTGGGCAAGCCGCTCGACTACGCGTGGCTCTTCTCCACCGTGGACAAGAAGCGCCTGCTCGAGGCCGCGAAGCCGTTCTTCGCGAAGCTGCAGAAGGACGGCACCTTGAAGCGCCTGGTGGACCGCTATTACGGGCACGCCGCGAAGCTCACGGCGATCGATTCCGAGACGCTGATCGAGAAGATCGCGGTGGACCTGCCGCGGCTCAAGCCGATCTTCGAGCAGGCCGAAGTGGCGAGCGGCATCGACTGGCGCCTCATCGCCGCGATCGGCTACCAGGAATCGCACTGGGATCCGGGCGCGACCTCGCCCACGGGCGTGCGCGGCTTCATGATGCTCACCGACGAGACGGCGGACCGCCTGCAGGTGAAGGACCGCCTCCAGGCGAGCGACAGCATCCTGGGCGGCGCGCGCTACTTCGCGCTCCTCAAGGAATCGATGGCCCCGCACATCACCGAGCCCGACCGCACCTTCCTCGCGCTCGCCGCGTACAACCAGGGCGTCGGCCACGTCGAGGACGCGCGCATCCTCGCGCAGAAGAGCGGGCTCAACCCGGACAAGTGGCAGGACGTGCGCCAGATGCTGCCGAAGCTCGCCGATCCCGCCACGTTCCCGTCGCTGCAGCACGGCTACGCGCGCGGCCTCGAGGCGGTGCAGTTCGTGGACAGCGTGCGCAACTACTACGACGTGCTCACGCGCCTCGCGCCGCGCGTGGCTCAGGGCTCCTCGAGCGACGACCAGCCGGCCAGGTGACCGACGTCGGCCCAGGCGTGGATCGCCCAGGCGCCGGCATCGAACGAAACCGCGTTGTACGAGGCGTTGGCGATCGCGACGCGATGCGGCTGCCCGTGGGGAATGCGATGGACGTGCCGATGGATCGCCGCGAGGACTCCGCCGTGCGTGACGACGACGATGCGCCCCCCGGGGCTCGCCGCCGCGAGCGCCTCGAACGCCTCCACCGCCCGCCCGTGGAACGCGCGCCGGCTCTCGCCGCCGGGAACGGCGTAGTCGGGATCGACTTCATGATCGGGGCGGAACGCGTCCGGATAGCGCGCGCCGACCTGCGCGTAGCTCAGGCCCTCGCCCGCGCCCCAGCTTCGCTCGCGAAGCCGCGCGTCGGCGCGCACCTCGTGGCCCGTGGCGGCCGCGATCGCACGCGCGGTCTCGAGCGCCCGGCCGAGATCGCTCGAGACGAGGAGGTCGAAGGGCGGGCCGCCGGCGAGCCTTCGCGCGATGGCCGCGGCCTGCTCGCGTCCGGCAGCGGTGAGCGGGCTGTCGAAGTGGCCCTGCATGCGCTGGTCGACGTTCCACTGCGTCTCGCCGTGGCGAACGACGACGAAATGCGTCATGCGCGCTCGATGCGTCCGGTCCCCCCCATGAACGGCACCAGCGCCTGCGGCACCGTCACGCTGCCGTCGGCGTTCTGGTAGTTCTCGAGCACCGCGACGAGCGTGCGCCCCACCGCGAGCCCGGAGCCGTTCAGCGTGTGCACGGGCTCCGCCTTCCCCTTCTCGTTGCGATAGCGCGCCTGCATGCGGCGCGCCTGGAACGCCTCGAAGTTGGAGCACGACGAGATCTCGCGATAGGCGCCCTGTCCCGGGAGCCATACCTCGAGATCGTAGGTCTTCGCGCTCGAGAAGCCCATGTCGCCGGTGCAGAGCAGCATCACCCGGTACGGAAGCCCGAGCCTCTGCAGGATCGCCTCGGCGTTGCGCGTGAGGGCCTCGTGCGCCTCGGCCGATTGCTCGGGCCGCACGACCTGCACGATCTCCACCTTGTCGAACTGGTGCTGCCGGATCATGCCGCGGGTGTCCTTGCCGTAGCTCCCCGCTTCCGAGCGGAAGCAGGGGCTGTGGCAGGCGAAGCGCAACGGCAGGCGCGAGGCCTCCACGATCTCGTCGCGCACGAAGTTGGTCACCGGATATTCCGCGGTCGGAATCAGGTAGAGGTCGCGGCCCTCGAGCTTGAAGAGGTCGTCCTTGAACTTGG
>DATIZV010000137.1:0-6962 GCA_035516915.1 Usitatibacter sp.
ATCCGCTACGAAGGCGAAGTGCGCGCCGGCGTGCCGCGCGGTGCCGGCACGGTCACATTTCCCGATGGCCGGCGCTTCGAGGGCCGCTTCGACGGGACGATCGCGGGCGCCCGCGGCGAGCTCGTCCTTCCCGACGGCAGCCGCTCGCCCGCCCGCATCCCGGGGGACGCTCCGGCGCGCCTCGAAGACCGGCCATCCGGTATAATTCCGGGACCGAAAACGGAGGCCTCACATGGCTGAACGCAAACGTGTCCGCCGCAACACGCTCGAGCGGCGGTGCCTGCCCAAGGCGTACAAGCGCCTGTTCCATGGCGCGCCGAAGAGCGTGTTCAAAATGCTCGAGGCGATCAAGAAGAACTGATCGCCATCCGCCCGCTGCGATCCGCGACGGCCGCCTTCGGGCGGCCGTCGCGTTTCCGCGTTAACACATGATTACAATTCGGCGCGCGCCGATCACAAATCAGTTACGCGCCGCGCCTAACCTCGCGCCATACGCCCATGGCGCGAGCCGTTCCCCACATCCATTTCGTCCTGGATCCTCGCGCGACGCGTTGGCCGGACATCGATTCGCTCGTCGAGGCTGACATCGAGCGCATGCCCTCGCGATTCGTGGGCGGGCGCAACTCCTGGATCGCGCAGGGCTTCGTGAGGCTGCGCGCGTCGATCGAGGCGCGCGGATGGCACGCGAGCGCCGGACCCGGATTCCCCGACGGCGCCATCTGCATCGCGCATCGCGACGACGTGAACCGCTTCGCCGTGCGCGCCCATCGCAGCTTCCTCGTCGTGGTCCGCGCGGACCGCGCGCCGGCGCGCGCGTGCGACATCGCGATCGCCCAGAACGGCCTCGCGCTGGAGCGGCACGAGCGGTTCCTGCCGCTGTGGCCGCAACCCGGGCTCATCCCGCGCGACGACAAGCGCGGGAGGCGCATCGAGCGCCTCGCATATCGCGGCCGCATCTCGTCCGTCCCGTCGTGGTTCCGTGACGCCGAGTTCCTCGCGGCGCTGCGCCTGCGCGGCATCGAGTTCGAGCCGAGCTCCCGGGAGTGGGAGGACTATCGCCACGTCGACGTGGCGATCGCCGCGCGCGACGAGCTCGCCGAGGTGCTCAAGCGCAAGCCCGCGACGAAGCTCTACAACGCATGGCTCGCCGGCGTGCCCCTGCTCGCCTCGCCGGAGCCCGCGTACGAGGAGCTGCGGCGCAAGCCCGTGGACTACTTCCGCATCCGGTCCGCCGCGGACGTCCTCGCCGCGCTCGACCTGCTGCGGGCCTACCCGCGCGTCTACGATGCGATGGTGGAGAACGGCCGCGCGCGCTCGCTCGGCTTTACCGTCGATGCGCTGCGCGAACGCTGGATGGCGCTGCTCGAGAGGGAAATCGTGCCGGCCTGCCTGCGCGCGTCGCACGGCCGCGCATCGCGCCGCGCCTGGTTCCTCCGCGCGATGGCGAGCCAGAAGGCTCTCAGCAGGGCGCATCGCCTGCGCTGCTCGGCCCAGGCGTTGGGGCGGTCGGCGCAACGCCTCGCGCAGTCGCTTCGCGACCGGATGCGAGGCTCGCCTTCGCCGGGCGAAGCGAAGGCGGCCGGCGCGACGCGCAAGAGCATCGCGGGCTAGGCGAGCGCGAGGCCCGCCACTTCCGCCACGTTGTCCGAAAGGCCCTCCGCGGCGCGAATCGACTCGAGCGCAGCTCGCGCGTGCACCTGCCGCCCCGCGTCGTACTTGCGCCAGCGATCGAATGCGCGTGCGAGACGCGAGGCGACCTGCGGGTTGAGCCGGTCGAGCGCCACGACCTGCTCGGCGATCCAGCGGTAACCGCCGCCGTCCGCCGCGTGGAAATGCAGCGGATTGTCGAGCGCGAACGAGTGGACGAGGGCGCGCGCGCGATTGGGGTTGCGCAGGTCGAAGGCGGGGCTCGCCGCGAGCGCCTTCACGCGCTCGAGCGTCTGCGCGAGGCAGGAGGTCGCCTGCACGCGGAACCACTTGTCGATCACCAGCGCCTCGTCCTTCCATTTCTCCTGGAACATCGCGAGAGCGCGTTCGCGCTCCGGCCCCTGCGAATTGGCGAGACAGGCGAGCGCGGCCATCGCGTCGGTCATGTTCTCCGCGCGGCGGAGCTCGAGGAATGCCAGCGCGCGCGACGTGGCGTCGTCGATGAGGCCCACGTATCCGAGCGCGGCATTGCGCAGCGCGCGGCGTCCGGCGGAGGCGGCGTCCGGCGAATACGGGCCGGCCACCGTGAAGTGGCGGAACGCGGCCTCGAGCCGCGTCCGATAGCGGTTGGCGAATTCGCGCATGAGCGTCGTGCGCGCGCGATGGATCGCGTCCGGATCGGCGACGTCCATGCACTCGGCGAGGTAGCCCTCGGACGGCGGCATCAGGGCCTCCGCCGCGAACGCGGGGTCCTTCGCGCCGTCCGAGAGCGTGCGGCCCATGGCCTCGAGGAAATCCTCCGGCACCTCCATCGGCTCGCCCGCGCGGATGCGTTCGACGCCCGCGAGCAGGATGCGTGTCGCGAGCGCCTGTCCCGCCTCCCAGCGGTTGAACGGATCGGAGTCGTGCGCCATCAGGTGGCGGAGCTGCGCGTGGCCGTATTCGTAGCGAACCTGCACGGGCGCCGAAAAGCGGCGCAGCAGCGACGGGACCGGCTGCGCATCGACTCCCTCGAACGTGAAGCGCTGCTTCGCGGCGGTGAGCCGCAGCACGGCGGTCGCCGAGCCGTCGGGCTCGCGATCCAGGGCCGGGCCGTCCTCGATCCGCAGCGCGAGGTCCCGTCCATCCTGCCCCACCAGCCCGACGGCGAACGGAATCACGAAGGGCAGCTTCACCGGACGCGCCGGCGTAGGCGGGCACGTTTGCTCCAGCTCCAGGGTGAACGTCTTGCGTGCCGAATCGTAGGTTGCCCGGCACTCCACCACGGGAGTTCCGGCCTGCGAGTACCAGCGCTCGAATTGCGAGAGGTCGACGCCGTTGGCGTCGGCCATCGCGGCGCGGAAATCGTCGCAGGTCACGGCCTCGCCGTCGTGCCGGCGGAAGTAGAGGTCCATGCCGCGGCGGAATCCTTCGCGGCCGAGGAGCGTCGCGTACATGCGCACGACCTCGGCGCCCTTGTCGTACACGGTGGATGTGTAGAAGTTGTTCACCTCCACGTACGACTCCGGGCGCACGGGGTGCGCCATCGGCCCGGCGTCCTCGGGAAACTGGCGGTTGCGAAGGTCGCGAACTTCCTGGATGCGCACCACCGGGCGCGAGTACTCGTCCGCGCTGTATTCCTGGTCGCGGTAGACGGTGAGGCCTTCCTTGAGCGAGAGCTGGAACCAGTCGCGGCACGTCACGCGGTTGCCGGTCCAGTTGTGGAAGTACTCGTGCGCGATCACCTTGTCCACGCCGAAGTAGTCGGCGTCGGTCGCGGTGTCGGCGCGCGCGAGGATGTACTTCGTGTTGAAGATGTTGAGGCCCTTGTTCTCCATCGCGCCGGCGTTGAAGTCCGACACGGCGACGATCATGAAGCGATCGAGGTCGAGCTCGAGCCCGAACCGTTCCTCGTCCCAGCGCATGCACTTCCTGAGCGCCTGCATCGCGAATTGCGCCTGGTCGACCTTGCCGCGCTCGACGTAGATCTGCAGCAGCGCCTTCCTGCCCGAGCGCGTCGTGAAGTGGTCCTCGAGGAGGTCGAGGTCGGCGGCGACGAGCGCGAACAGGTAGCTCGGCTTCGCGAACGGATCCTCCCAGCGCGCCCAGTGCCGCGGCGTGTCGACTTCCTCCACGAGGGGCTCCGGGAGCCAGCCGGCCGGAACGCCCTCGCCCTTCTCGAGCAGGTTCCCGTTCGAGAGGAGGTGCGGGAAGCGCGTGCGCGCGGCGCAGATCGTGACGACGTAGCACGCCATCACGTCCGGCCGATCGATGAAGTAGGTGATGCGCCGGAAGCCCTGCGCTTCGCACTGCGTGACGAGGCCGCTCGCCGTGGCATAGAGGCCTTCGAGCCGCGTGTTCTTCCACGGATCGAAGCGCACGATCGTCTGGAGGGTGAAGGCATCGGGCGCGCGCGGGATGGTGAGGTGCGACGCATCGACGCGGTACTCCGTGTCGGCGAGCGCGCGCCCGTCGATCGCAACGGAAACGAGCTCGAGGCCCTCGCCGTCGAGAACGAGCGGCGCGTCGGGCCGCCCCGCCGCGGCGTTTCTGCCGACGTGCAGGGTCGAGCGCACGGTCGCCGATCCGGCCCGGATGTCCACGTCGAGATGGACCTTCGAGATGCGGAAGGCGGGAGGCAGGTAGTCCTGGAGGTGGATCGCTTGGGGTGTCGCGTCGCGCATCGGTAAGAGCGGAAACCCGCGCTTTTGGCGCGGGTCCCGTGCGATGGAGGCTTTGCGCGATTCTACCGCAGCGTCGGACCGGCCGACGCCGCGGGGGCTTCAGGCCGCCTTGCGGCGGAACAGCGCGGGAATCGGCTGGGAAGGCTTGCGACCGGCGGGACCTTCCGCGGCGGCCTCCACCGTCGCCGCAGCGCTCGGAGAAGGCTCGTAGGGCTTGCTGAAATCCATGCCGCCGGAATTGCCGGAAGTGGTCGGAGCCGGCGACGCGGCGTACTTCGGCGCGCGCTCGTCGTCGCGCTGGCGCCGCTCGCGCGGCGGCCGTCCTTCCGGCCGCGGCTTGCGCCCTTCGGCTTCGCGGCGTCCTTCGGCTTCGCGGCGCCCTTCGCCCTGGCGGCGCGCCTTCGATTCGGGTTGCTTCGCGCGTTCCCCGGCCTGCGCGCTTTCGCGGCGGCGCTCCGGCTCGAAGCCTTCGGCGCTCCTCACCTCGATCTTGCGGTGGATGAGCTTCTCGATGGCGGCGAGGAGCGGCCGGTCCTCCGCGCACACGAGCGAGATCGCCTCGCCCGTGGAGCCCGCCCGGCCGGTGCGGCCGATGCGGTGGACGTAATCCTCGGGGATGTGCGACAGGTCGAAGTTCACGACGTGCGGCAGCTCCTCGATGTCGAGGCCGCGCGCCGCGATGTCGGTCGCGACGAGCACCTTCACCTTGCCTTCCTTGAAGTCCTCGAGCGCGCGGATGCGCGCGCTCTGGCTCTTGTTGCCGTGGATCGCGTCGGCGTTGATGCCGTCGCGCTGCAGCTGCGAGGCGAGGCGGTTCGCGCCGTGCTTCGTCTTGGTGAAGACCAGCACCTGGCTCCAGGCGTTCCTCTTCACGAGGTGCGAGAGGAGCTCGCGCTTGCGGTTCGCTTCCACGTGGTACAGGTACTGCGTGACGAGCTCGGCGGGCGTGTTGCGGCGCGCCACCTCGACCGTGGCCGGATCGTCGAGGAACTGCGCGGAGAGCTTGCGGATCTCGTCCGAGAAAGTGGCCGAGAAGAGCAGCGTCTGGCGCATCGGCGCCTTGGGCAGCAACGCGATGATGCGCTTGATGTCCGGGATGAAGCCCATGTCGAGCATGCGGTCCGCCTCGTCGAGGACGAGGATCTGCACCTTGCCGAGATTCACGGCGCGCTGCCCGACGAGGTCGAGCAGGCGTCCCGGGGTCGCCACGAGGATCTCGACGCCCTTCCTGAGCTCCTCGATCTGCGGATTGATGTTCACGCCGCCGTAGACCACGAACGAGCGCAGCGGCACGTGCTTGCCGTAGGTCTTCACGCTCTCCTCGACCTGGATCGCGAGCTCGCGGGTGGGCGTGAGGATCAGGCAGCGCACCGGATGCAGCGCCGGCGAGAAGCTCTTCGTCGCCATGGGCGCGAGGCGCTGCAGGATCGGGAGCGCGAAGCCGGCGGTCTTGCCGGTGCCGGTCTGCGCGGCGCCGAGGAGGTCGCGTCCGGAGAGGACGACGGGAATGGCTTGCGACTGGATGGGGGTGGGTTCGGTATAGCCTTGCTCCGCGACAGCGCGAAGCAGCTCGGGGATCAGCCCGAGGCTTTCGAAGGACGTACTAATGGCGTCATCTCCTGAACGGAATCGGCCCGCGAAGGACTTGCCTTCGACACCGGTTCAGGCAGATGGAATTTGCTTTCGATGATTCGGGATCGGAACGAGCCGCGAATGGGTGGAGGGCGTTAACCGGATGAGACGCCGAGCACCTGAGTGGCCATTATACCCGAAAGCGCGGGAATTCCCATGCGCCCCGCGGGGTCTTGTTACCGTTGTCGCGGCCTCCCCGATCAGCTCGTGAGCGGCGGCGTGGAAGCGCGCGAGGGGCGGAAGGCCTTCGAGAGCGCCTTGTAGACCGACTGCGGGCACACCAGCCGCGAGAAGCCGTATGCGATGAACGAGGCGGCCATCAGCGGTAGCGCCATCTCCGAGTCGCGCGTCATCTCCACCACGATCACGAACGCCGTGATCGGCGCCTGCACCACCCCGGAGAAGTAGGCCACCATGCCGATCACCGCGACCGCCCCGACGGGTGCGGTCGGCAGCAGCGCCGCGACGTCCTGGCCGATCCCGGCGCCGACCGCGAGCGACGGCGAAAAGATGCCGCCGGGGATGCCCGTCACGTACGAAGCCACCGTCGCGGCGAGCTTCAGCACGCCGAAGCTGAGCGGAACGCCGCCGCCCTCCTGCAGGATGCGCTTCGTCTCCGCATAGCCGGTGCCGTAGATCGTTCCGTGCGACGCGTAGCCGAGGACCGCGATCACGAGCCCGCACAACGCCGCGAACGCGACCGGGCGCTTGCGGCGGAACGCGGCGAACGGCCCCTCGACGCTGTTCGCGGCCGCGATGAGCGAGCGCGAGAAGATGCCTCCGAGCAATCCGCCCGCCATGCCGCAGACCACCACCACGTTCCAGCCGGTGGCGAAGTCGAGCGTGGCCGAGGTGTGGCCGAAGTACGCGTAGTCGCCCAGGAGCGAGTACGAGACGATGCCGGCGATGATCACGGCGGTGATGACGATGCCGCTGGTGCGCTGCGAGAACGAGCGGCTCATCTCCTCGATCGCGAAGACCACGCCCGCGAGCGGCGCATTGAACGCGGCCGCGATGCCC
>DATIZV010000138.1:0-5007 GCA_035516915.1 Usitatibacter sp.
ATCGACGATCGCGACGATGTCTCCCTTCTTCACCCGGTCGCCGGGCTTCACGCGCCACTCCAGGAGCTTGCCCTCGTCCATGTCCGCGCCGAGCGACGGCAGCTTGAATTCGATCATCTCAGCGTCCGAGCGTCGCGCGTGCGGCGGCCGCGATCTTCGCCGCCTGCGGCAACGCCGCGTCCTCGAGGTGCTTCGCGTAGGGGATCGGCACCTCTTCCGAGCAGACGCGCGCGAGCGGCGCGTCGAGATCGTAGAAGGCGCTCTCGGCGATGCGCGCCATCACCTCGGCGGCGAGGCTGCCGGTGCGCCAGGTCTCGTCCACCACCACGGCACGCCGGCACTTGCGCACCGAGGCGAGCACCGTCGCCGTGTCGAGGGGACGCAGCACGCGCAGGTCCACCACCTCGGCGTCGATGCCCTCCTTCGCGAGCTCGCGGGCGGCCTCGAGCGTCTTCGGCAGCGACCCGCCGTACGTGACGAGGCTCACGTCCCTGCCGGCGCGGCGCACGGCGGCCGAGCGGATGTCGCTCGCGCGCTCGTCGGGAACCTCGTCCTCGAGGTTGTAGAGCTGCACGTGCTCGAAGATCACCACCGGATCGGGATCGGCGAGCGCCGGTGCGAGCATGTCGCGCGCGTCCGCCACCGTCGCCGGGGCGAGCACCTTGATGCCGGGAATCGACGCGTACCAGTTCTCGAAGCTGTGCGAGTGCTGCGCGGCCACCTGTCGGCCCGCGCCGGTGGAGATGCGGATCACCACGGGAACGTGGAACTGCCCGCCGGACATGTGGCGGAAGCACGCGGCGCTGTTCACGATCGGGTCGAGCGAGAGCAGGCTGAAGTTCACCGTCATCACCTCGACGATCGGCCGCATGCCGCCGAGCGCCGCGCCCACTCCCGCGCCGACGAAGGCGAGCTCCGAGAGCGGCGTGTCGCGCACGCGCTCGGGGCCGAACTCGTCGATGAGGCCCTTGGTCACGGCGTAGGTGCCGCCATAGAGGCCGATGTCCTCGCCCATGAGGAATACGCGGGGATCGGCGATGAGCGCTTCCCGCAGCGCCTGGCGCATCGCCTCGCGGTAGGAGATCTTCATGACGAAGCCACGACGTCCTTCAACAGGTCCTCCACCGGCTCGAGCGTCCCCGCCTCGGCGAACGCGACGGCACGGTCGACTTCCGCCACCGCCGCCTTGTCGAGCGCGAGGAATTCCTCCTCGGTGAGCTTGCCCTCGGCCTTGAGGCGCGCCGAGAAGGTGTGCAGGGGACCGCGCGTCTTCCACGCCTCCACCTCGCGCTTGTCGCGATAGAGCTCGGAATCGAACATCGAGTGCGCCCGGAAGCGGTAGGTGCGGTACTCGACGAAGAACGGCCCGCGTCCTTCGCGCACGTGCCTTTGCCCCTGGAGCGTCGCCTCGTGCACCGCGACCACGTCCTGGCCGTCCACGGAGAGCGTCGGGACGTTGTAGGAGGCGGCCTTGATGCAGAGGTCGGTCTGCGATTCGGATCGCGCGAGCGCGGTGCCCATCGCGTACAGGTTGTTCTCGCAGAGGAAGAGCACCGGCAGCTTCCACAGGGCCGCGAGGTTCAGCGACTCGTGGAACGCGCCCTCGGCCATCGCGCCCTCGCCGAAGAAGCAGGCGGTGACGCGCTGGATGCCCTGCATGCGGTCCGCGAGCCCGAGGCCCACCGCGAGGGGTAGCCCGCCGCCCACGATCGCGTTGCCGCCGAAGAGGCGCGTCGCCGCATCGAAGAGGTGCATCGAGCCGCCGTGGCCGCGCGAGCAGCCCTCGCGCTTGCCGTACATCTCGGCCATCGCCCGGTCCATCGACAGGCCGCGCACGATCGCATGGCCATGCTCGCGATAGGTGGCGACGACGTTGTCCGCGGGCTCGAGCGCATGCATCGCGCCCACGGCGACCGCTTCCTCGCCGATATAAAGGTGCAGGAAGCCGCGGATCCTGCCCTCGCCGTAGGCCTGCGCGCATTTCTCCTCGAAGCGGCGGATGCGCACCATGTCGCGCAGGAAGGCGATCGACAGGTCCTTCGCGTAGGGAACCGGCCCCGCAGGCGGCGGCGCGACGATCACATCGCCTCCAGCGTCGAGGTGTCGCCTTCGGGAAGGCCCAGCTCGCGCGCCTTGAGGAGGCGGCGCATGATCTTGCCGCTGCGCGTCTTCGGAAGACCCGCCTGGAACTCGATCTCCTTGGGCGCGACCGCCGCGCCGAGGCGCTTCCTCGCATGTCCGAGCAATTCCATGCGCAGCGCCTCGCTCGGCTCGTAGCCCTTGCGCAGCGACACGAACGCCTTCACCACTTCGCCCACGACCGGATCGGGCTTGCCGATCACGCCGGCCTCGGCGACCGCCGGATGCTCCATGAGCGCGCTCTCGACCTCGAAGGGACCGATGAGGTGGCCCGCGGACTTGATCACGTCGTCGGCGCGGCCGACGAACCAGTAGTAGCCGTCGGCGTCGCGCTTCGCGAGGTCGCCGGTGAGATAGAGGTCGCCCACGAAGCACTTGCGATAGCGCTCTTCCTGCCCGAGGTAGCCCCGGAACATCCCGGGCCAGCCGCGTTTGAGCGCGAGCTCGCCTTCGACGTCGGGCTGCTCGATCACGCGCACGCTTCCGTCGGGATTGCGCTGCACGATGAACGCCTCGATGCCGGGCAGCGGCTTGCCCATCGAGCCCGGCTTCACGTCCATCGCCGGCGTGTTGGCGATCATGATTCCGCCGGTCTCGGTCTGCCACCAGTTGTCGTGGATCGGAAGGCCGAGCACGTCCTCGCCCCACCACACGGCTTCGGGATTGAGCGGCTCGCCCACGCTCGCGATGAAGCGCAGCTTCGGGTAGCGGTGCGCTTTCGCGAGGTCGGGACCGGCCTTCATCAGCATGCGGATCGCGGTGGGCGCGGTGTACCACACGCTCACCGATTGCGACTCGAGGATGCCGTACCAGCGCTCGGCATCGAAATCCGCCTCGTCGACGATGCTCGTCACGCCGTGCAGCAAGGGCGTCACGATGCCGTACGACGTGCCGGTGATCCACCCCGGATCCGCGGTGCACCAGAAGACGTCGTCGCGATGCAGGTCGAGCGCGTACTTCCCGGTGGCATAGTGCGTGACCGCCGCGCCGTGCACGTGCACCGCACCCTTCGGCGTGCCGGTGGTGCCGCTGGTGAAGTGCAGGAACGACGGATCCTCGGGTTGCGTCGCGACGATCCGGAATTCCTCGGACGCCTCGGCCATGAGCTTGCCGAGGTCGTGGGTGCCGGGCACATCGGTCGGCGTGCCGGAATCGCCGGCGAGGATCACGTGCTCGAGCGTCGGAAGCGAGGGAAGGCTCGCCTGGAGCTTGCGCCGATAGAGCGATTCGGTGGTGAGCACTGCGCGTCCCTCGCCGAGCGCGATGCGCATGCGCACCGGGTCCGGTCCGAACGCCGAGAAGAGCGGGCACACGACGACGCCCGCCTTGAGGGCGCCGAGGGCCGCGACGTAGAGCTCCTGCGTCCGGCCGGTGAGGATGAAGAGCCGGTCGCCCTTCGCGAGCCCCAGCCGCGTGAGCACGTTCGCGAAGCGGTTCGTGAGCTTCGCGAGCTCGGCGTAGGTGATGTCGCGATTCTCCGCCTCCGCGCGCAGGAAGCGCAGCGCCACCTGGTCGCGATGCTCGTCCGCCGCGTGCCGGTCGACCGCCTCGTGCGCGATGTTGAGCGCGCCGCCGGGAAGGCCGTCGAGCTCGCGGCGCATCGCCTCCCAGGAGAAGCCGAGCCGCGCCGCGTCGGTCGCGGCGAGGTTCGGCGCGACCGTGAACGATCGCGGGTCCTTGTGGATCACGGCGGGTCGGCTGCTCATGGCGTCCTCGCGAGCTTCGGGCGGAGGGGACGGATGCCCATTCGCCCATGGCGACGATGCGCCCGCGGCGGGAAAGGAGTTTGCACTGCGGCAAATGCCGTGCAGATTCCCGGGGCTGCGAAAGCCTCAGGCCAGCTTCATCACGATCATCCCCAGCACCGTCGCGGCGTAATCGGCCCGGTCGGACATGTTGGAGATGTGGCGGTAGACCTCGCGGCGGTAGAAGATCGCGGGCAGCGCCTGCGGGTCGGAAGCGTGCGCGAAGAGGTCGCGGATCGCGGCGCGGTAGATGCGCTCCACGTCGGCCTCCTTCATGTGCACCTCGTTCGCGTGGTCGCCCGCGAGGCGCGGGTTCTTCGCGAGGCGCTGGATCGCGGCCTCGAGCGCCTCGGCTTCCTCGCGCACCAGCCTCATCATGCGCCGGATCGGGTCGTCGGCGGCGACCGCCAGCATGCGCATCTCCTCGATCGTGGTGAGCGCGTACTTGATCATGTCGTCGTAGCCGTGCGAGAGGTTGAAGATGTCCTCGCGGTCGAGCGGCGTGATGAAGGTCTTGTGCAGCTCGTCGATGAGCACGTTGCGAAGCTCCGCGGACGTCCTCGCCATGGCGGCAATGCGCCGCACGGCCTCGTCGTCGACGCTCGCGAGGCTCGCCTCGACGCCGCTCACGGCTTCCACCGCGCGCGCCGCCTGCTGGACCAGCATGTCGAAGAAGCGATTGCCGTTGCGGCCGTCGAAGAGGTGCATCAACCGTTCCCTTGCGGCAGCAGCCGCGCGAGCAGGAGGTACACGGGCATCGCGAGGAGGGCGCTCGCGGGCACCGTGAAGATCCACGCGGCGGCGATCTCGCCGAGAACGGCCCAGCGCACCTTCGACGGACGCTCGGCCGCGCCGGCGCCGACGATCGCCATGCTCACCACCTGCGTCGAGCTCACCGGGCCGCCGGCGAGGGAGGCGGCGAGGATCACGCCTCCGGAGGCGAGCTGCGCGGTGAAGCCGTGGATCGGCCGAACCGGGTAAAAGCGCGCGCCGAGCGTGCGGATCAGGCGCTCTCCGCCGGCGAGCGTCCCGAGGGAAAGCGAGGCCGCGGAGATCGCGATCGCCCACCAGGGCACCGTGAAGGACTGCGTGAAGCCGAGCGTGAGGAGACCGAGCGCCGTGA
>DATIZV010000139.1:0-51946 GCA_035516915.1 Usitatibacter sp.
TAAGCCGGGACGGCGCGCAATTCGGATGTTGGCGTTACACTGACGACAGCCAGCCCGAGGCTTGAACTTCGACCTGCGCCGGAGGTCTCGTCTTGCACGCCAGTGCCGGCCCCTTCTTGCGTCGGAGCCATTCCCCCATGCCCCTTTCCTTGCTGAAAGCTTTCGTGTGCACGGCACTGCTCGCGCTCGGCGTTCCCGCCGCAGCGCGCGCCGCGCCTTCCTCGCAACCGCCCGCGCCGTCGGCCGCATCGGCCGGGGACGTGGTGCGCGCGACGCTCGCGAACGGGCTGCGCATCGTGATCGTGCGCGACACGCTCGCGCCCGTGGTGAGCACGCAGCTCACCTATCTCGCCGGCGGCTACGAGACGCAGCCCGGCTTTCCCGGCACCGCGCACGCGCTCGAGCACATGATGTTCCGCGGCAGCCGCGGCCTCAGCGGCGCGCAGCTCAACGAGCTCACCGGCAAGCTGGGCGGCGACAACAACGCGTTCACGACCAACGACGCGACGCAGTTCACCTTCTCCGCGCCCGCGGCCTACCTCGACGTGCTGCTGCGCATCGAGGCCGACCGCATGCGCGGCGCGCTCCTCGACGAGAAGGGCTGGGACCTCGAGAAGGGCGCGATCGAGCAGGAAGTCTCGCGCGACATCTCCGATCCGGGCTTCGTCGCCTTCGAGCAGGCCGAGGGGATCCTCTACGCCGGCACCGGCTACGCCGAGGACCCGCTCGGCACGCGCCCGTCCTTCGACCGGACGACCGCGAAGACGCTGCGCGATTTCTACGACGCGTGGTACCAGCCCAACAACGCGATCTTCGTGATCGTGGGCGACGTCGATCCGCAAGCGACGCTCACCCGCCTGCGCTCGCTCTTCGCGCCGATCCCGTCGCGGCCCACTCCGGAGCGCGCCCCGGTCGTGCTGCGCGCCTTCCATCCCCGGATGATCGCGCGCACGACGCCTTCGGCGGCCGGCTCCGTGCAGTTCCTCTACCGGGTGCCCGGGATGATGTCGAAAGACTACGCCGCCGCCGAGGTGCTGATGGACGTGCTCAACAACCCGCGCAGCGCGCTCGAGGAGCTCGCGGCCGAGGGCAAGGTCCTGAGCGCCGACGCGCAGGCGCAGCCGTTCAGCCGCGGCGGCATCGGCGTGGTCGAGGCGACCTTCGCGAAGTCGGCGAGCCCCGACGAGGCGCGCGCGCACCTCGACCGCGTGATGGACGCGCTGCTCCACGACGGCGTCCCGGCCGAGCTCGTCGAGGCGGCCAAGCGCGCGGAGGCGGCGCAATTCGAGTTCAACAAGAACAGCGCGGCGACGCTCGCCACGGAATGGTCCGACGCCCTCGCATGGCAGGGCCTCGACTCGCCGCAGGCCGCCGAGGACCGCATCCAGGCCGTCACCAAGGCCGACGTCGACCGCGTCGCGCGCGAATGGCTGCGCAAGGACGCTCGCGTGACGATCGTGCTCACGCCGAGCGCGAACGGCAAGCGCCCGCCGTCGAGCACCGGCTTCGGCGGCACGGAATCGTTCGCCGGAGAGGAGAGCCTCACCGTGCCCCTGCCCGCGTGGGCGAACCAGGCGCTCGCGAAGCTCGAGGTTCCGCACTGGACGCTCGCGCCGACCCGCATGGTGCTTCCCAACGGCATCACGCTCATCGTGCAGCCGGAGTCCGTGAGCCGCACCGTCACGGTGGTCGGGCACATCGACCATGACGCGGGGCTGCAGGAACCGCCGGGCCAGGAAGGCGTCGGCCGCGTGCTCGGCTCGCTCTTCGATTACGGCACCCGGACGCTCGATCGCGCCGCCTTCCACAAGGCGCTCGACGCGATCGCGGCGAGCGAGTCGGGCGGCGACGATTTCATGCTCGCCGTCCCGAGCGCCGGCTTCGATCGCGGCATGGAGCTCCTCGCCGACAACGAGCTAAGGCCGGCGCTTCCCGAGGCGGCATTCCGGATCCAGCAGCAGTCCGCCGCCCGGCTCCTGGAGGGCGAGCTGCAATCGCCGCGCTACAAGATGCTGCGCGCGCTCAAGCACGGCCTGCTTCCCGCGGGCGACTCGTCGTTGCGCGAGGCGACGCCTGCGAGCGTCGGCAAGCTGCACCTCGCCGACGTGAAGCGCTACTTCGCGGCCACCTACCGCCCGGACCTCGCCACGATCGTGGTGGTCGGCGACGTGACGCCCGGCGCGGCGCGCGCGGCCGTCGAGAAATACTTCGGCGACTGGAAGGCGAGCGGCCCGAAGCCCGACGTCGTCCCGCCCCGCGTGCCGCTCAACCCGCCAGGGTATGCGGTGATCCCGAATCCCTACGCGTCGCAGGATACGGTCCTCATGGGCCAGGTGCTCGACATCGACCTGCACGACCCCGACCGCTACGCGCTGCAGCTCGGCAACGACGTGCTGGGCGGCAACGGCTTCGCCTCACGGCTGATGCAGGACGTGCGCGTGGGCCACGGTTACGCATACGGCGCGGCCTCCGGCGTGCAGTTGCATCGCACGCGCTCGGTGTTCTACGTCGAATACGGGAGCGACCCGGACAAGGTCGCCCCGGTGGACGCGCTGGTGCACGCGGACGTCGCGGCGATGCAGAAGTCGCCGGTGAAGGACGCGGAGCTCCTCAACGCGCGGCAGTACGAGATCCGCTCCATCCCGCTCGAGGTCGCGAGCGTCGACCAGATCGCGAACGGCCTGCTCGCCTGGAGCTACCACGGCGAGCCGCTCGACCAGCCGATGGTCGCGGCGCGCCATTACCTGCGCCTCACCGCCGCCGACATCCAGGACGCGTTCGGCAAGCACATCCGGCCCGACCGCTACGTGCAGGTGGTCGAGGGACCGAGGCCGGCGAAGCACTGAGCCGCGCCGCGACCCTAGACGCCGAGCTCCTTGAAGACTTCCTTCGCGAGGCGTGCGCCCTCCACCGCCGCCGGCACGCCGCAGTAGATCATGCATTGCACGATCACCTCGAGGATGTCGTCCTTGGTGAGCCCGTTGGTGAGCGCCCCGCGCACGTGCGTCTTGAACTCGTTCGCGCGGTTCAGCGCGATGAGAATCGCGAGGTTCAGCAGGCTGCGCTGCTTGCGGTCGAGGCCCGGGCGCGTCCACGCCGCGCCCCAGCAGTACTCGGTGACGAGGTCCTGCATGGTCTTCGTGAACGTGTCGGTCGCCGCGATCTGCGGATCGACGTAGGCGGCCCCGAGGACTTCCCGCCGCACCTGCAGACCCTTCTCGTAAAGCGCCCTGTCCATGCCGCTCTCCTCAAGAGGGGCCGAGGCGCCCCGATTCGCGCGACTCTATCACCGCGGCGCGAAGCGCGTGGCGCGCTCAGCCGATGAGCCGCAGCGCGACGAACGAGAACGCGGTCCCGAGGACGGTGAGAGCGATGAGCGCGAGCGCCTCGCCGGAGCGCGCGCCCGAATGCGCCTCGGGCAGCACGTCGGAGGCCGCGATGTAGAGCAGGAACCCGGCGAAGAACCCGAGGTAGAGCATCAGGAAACCTCGCGACAGATGGAGCAACGCCGTCGAGGCGGCGCCCGCCACGGGCGCCACGGCGTCGAGGATCAGCATCGCGCGCGAACGCCGGCGCGTGTTGCCGTGCAGGAGCATCAGGCTCACCGTGTTCATGCCGTCGCCGAAGTCGTGCGCGATCACGGCGAGCGCGACCGCGATGCCGGCCGAGGCGGAGACCTGGAAGCCGAGCCCGATGCCCACGCCGTCCATGAAGCTGTGGCCGATCAGCGCGAGCGCCGACATCACGCCCACCTCGGGATGGCGATGCCGCGCATAGTCCTCCTCGTGGCCGCCGTGGATGAGGACGAACTTCTCGAGGACGTGGAACACGAGGAAGCCCGCCACCAGCGCCGCCATCGCATGGCGCGCCTCGAGGCCCTCGTCCTTCGCGATGCGGAAGATCTCCGGCAGGAGGTCGAAGCCCACCACGCCGAGCAGCACGCCCGCGGTGAATCCCAGGATGTAGCGGATCCTTCCCTGGAAGCGCAGGGCGAAGAACCCTCCGCCGAGCGTGGAAAGGAAAGTGCCGCATGCGAGGGCGATCGCGATCATGGGATTGGCGCGAGTGTAGCCCAGCGCCCGCGAATCGATCACCCGGGGGAGCTCCGGCGCCCCGCTCGCCGCCTCCCCGCGCGCTCAGGCGCCGACCAGCTCGCCCACCAGCGCGAATGACGCCGCCCACGGGCCGAAGCCCGAAGCGGGATTCAGGTGGCCGACCTCGCCCGCATCGAAGAGGCGGCTGCCCCAATCGCGCGCGAGCTGCGCCACCTTCTCCACGCGGGCGAGCGGATCGTTGCGGCTCGCGGCCACGATGCTCGGAAACGGAAGCGGCGCGCGCGGCGTGGGAAGCCAGCCCGCCGCGCGCAGCGTCTCCGGATCCGGATAGCCTTCGGGAAGCGCCGAATCGAAGTCCGGCGGCGTCGCGAGCAGCGCCCCGCGGATCGGCCGCGAATGGCGCCCGGCCCAATGCGCCACCATCATCACGCCGGCGCTGTGCGCGACGAGCACGATGGGGCCTTCGATGGCGGCGATCGACCGGTCGAGCGCGCTCACCCACGCCTCGCACGAGAGGACGTTCGATCCGAGCCGCGGCACGCACTCGGCGGCCGGAAGCTGGGCCTGCAGCACGCTCTGCCAATGCCCGGGAACATGGTCGCGCAGCCCGGGCACGAAGAGCACGGTGGCGCGCGAATGGCCGCTCATGCCGGCGCGCTCTCCCGCATGAGGCTCGCGCGGATCGCCTTCTTGTCGAGCTTGCCGACGCTCGTCTTCGGGATCGCCTCGACGAATTGCACGCGATCGGGCACGGCGTAGCGCGAGATCGTGCCGCTCTCGGCGAAACGCGCGAGGTGCTCGCGAACGTCGCGTTCCGTCGGCTTCGGCGCGGCGCCCGCCTTCGCGACGACGAGCGCCACCGGACGCTCGCCCCAGCGCGCGTCGGGCAGCCCCACGACCGCGGCCTCCGCGATGCCGGGAAGCCGCAGGATGAGGTCCTCGATGTCGAGCGACGAGACCCACTCGCCGCCGCTCTTCACCACGTCCTTGATGCGGTCGGTGATCTTGAGGTAGCCCTCGGCATCGAGGAGGCCCACGTCGCCGGTGTGCAGCCACCCGCCGCGCCAGAGATCCGCGGAGCGCCCGGGATCGTGCAGGTAGCCCTGCGTGAGCCACGGCGCGCGCACCACCACCTCGCCCGGCGTCGATCCGTCGCGCGGCACGTCGCGCATCTGCTCGTCGACGACCCGCAGCTGCACGAACGGGATCGGCCTGCCCGCACGGCAGCGGTACGGGAGGCGCTTGTCGAGGGCGCGGCGCAGCATGTGCGGGCGCAGGTGCGCGAGGGTGAGGATCGGCCCGGTCTCCGACATGCCGTAGCCCGCGATCACGTCGATGCCGCGCTCCACCGCGGCCTGGGCGAGCGCGAGCGGCAGCGCGGAGCCGCCGATGATCACCTTCCATCCGCCGAGGCCCGCGCCGGCGACCTCGCACCGGTCGAGCAGCATCTTGAGGATGGTCGGCACGCAGTGCGAGAACGTGACGCCCTCGGAATCGATGAGCCGAAGGAGCGCATCCGGATCGTAGCGGCCCGGATAGACCTGCTTCACGCCGAGCATCGTCGCGACGTAGGGAAGGCCCCAGGCGTGGACGTGGAACATCGGCGTGATCGGCATGTAGACGTCGCCGGCGCCGAACGTCGCATGCGGTGCGTTCGCGAGCGCGTGCGCCGCGGCGAGCGCGTGCAGCACGAGCTGGCGATGGCTGTAGTACACACCCTTCGGATCGCCGGTGGTGCCCGTGGTGTAGAAGGTGGTCGCGCGCGTGTCCTCCTCGAGCGCCGGGAAATCGTACTCGGCAGAGGCGCCCGCGAGCATCGACTCGTACTCGGCGGCGAACGCGACGGGTCCCTCGACCGCTCCGCCCGCATCGTCGACCAGGACCCAGCGCGCCGCGGGCGGGAGCTTCCCGCGGATCGCCTCGAGGAGCGGCAGGAATTCGCGATTCACGAGGATCACCTCGTCCGCCGCGTGATTCAGCGTGTAGGCCACCTGCTCCGGCGACATGCGCACGTTCACCGTGTGCAGCACGGCCCCCATCATGGGCACGGCGAAGAACGCCTCCAGGTACCGATGGCTGTCCCAGTCCATGACCGCGACGGTCGAGCCGGGACGCACGCCGAGCGATGCGAGCGCCGAGGCGAGGCGCGCCACGCGCTCGGCGAGCGCGAGGTAGGTGTACCGTGCGCCGCCCGCGTACACGATGTCCTGCCCCGGAGCCGACGCGACGCCCTGCTCGAGGAGGCTCGCGATGGAAAGGGGCGGATCGACGGCGAGCGCGGTGCGCGGGATCCCGAGCAGGTTCATGCGATTCTCCTGGCGCGCGCCGCGAATGGGTTTCGATCGTTCAGGTGCGCGCGCGCCGGCGCACCACGACCGTCGTGGGAAGCAGGAAATGGGAGAGCGCCGGCACCAGCACCAGCGCGCCCAGCATGTTCCAGACGAACATGAACGTGAGGAGCACGCCCATGTCGGCCTGGAACTTGATCGGCGAGAAGGCCCACGTCACCACGCCCGCCGCGAGCGTCACGCCGACCAGCGCGACCACCTTGCCCGTGAAGCGCATCGCCTCGCGCGAAGCTTCCGCGAGGGGAACGCCGGTGCGCTGGCGTGCGAGCTGGACGGAGAGCAGGTAAAGCGCGTAATCGACGCCGATGCCGACCCCCAGCGCCACCACCGGAAGCGTCGCCACCTTGACGCCGATGCCGAGCCTCACCATCAGCGCCTCGCAAAGGATCGAGGTGAGGGCGAGCGGCAACAGCGCGACGAGGACCGCACGCCAGCTGCGGAAGGTCGCGAAGCAGAGCAGCGCCACCGCGGCGTACACCCACGCGAGCATCACGCGCTCGGCGCGCGCGACCACGTCGTTGGTCGCCGCCTCGATGCCCGCGTTGCCCGCGGCGAGGAGGAAGCGCCGCTCCGGATCGTCGTGGCGCGCCGCGAACTCCTGCGCCGCGGCCGCGACGCGCTCGAGCGTCTGCGCACGGTGATCGGCGAGATACGCGATCACCGGCATCACCGAGCACGCCGTGTTGAAGAGGTCGGGATTGTTCACCGAAGCCTGCTGTGCGGCGTAGTTGAGGACGTCCTGGTTGCGGCTCAACGTGAGCCACTTGGGGTTGCCCTCGAACGATCCGGCGGTGATCTGGCGCACGGCATCCGGCAGCGCGACGGTCGCCTGCACGCCGGGGACCTGGCGCAGGCGCCACGCGAGGCGGTCGGCCTCGACCAGCGTCCGGTACGCGAGGCAGCCCTCGGCCGGCGTCTTCACGATCACCGCGAACTGGTCGCTCGAGAGCGCGTAATGCGCGGTGACGTACGCGTTGTCGCGGTTGTAGCGCGAATCGGCGCGCAGCTCCGGCGCACCCGCGTCGAGATCGCCGATCTCCAGGTGGCGCGCGACGGCGAGGCCGCCCGCCGCGAGCAGCGCCGCCCCGCAGAGCGCGCCGAGCGCCCAGGGACGCGTCGTGAAGCGTTCGAGCGCGGAAGCGAGGAAGCCCGCCTTGCGCTCCGCGCGAAGGCTGCGCGCGGCGGCCGCGGCGCTCACGCCGGTGTACGACAGCAGCACCGGGAGCAGCAGCAGGTTCGTGAAGACGAGCGCCGCGACCCCGAGGCTCGCGGTGAGCGCGAGCTCCCGGATCACGGGGATGTCGATGGCGGTGAGCACCGCGAAGCCGACCGCGTCGGCGAGGAGCGCCGCGAGGCCGGCGAGGAACAGGCGCCGGAACGTGTAGCGCGCGGCGACCAGGCGGTGCGTGCCGCGGCCGATGTCCTGCATGATGCCGTTCATCTTCTGCGCGCCGTGCGAGACGCCGATCGCGAACACCAGGAACGGCACGAGCACCGAGTACGGATCGAGCTCGTAGCCGAGCAGCGCCACGAGCCCCAGCTCCCACGCCACGGCGACCATCGAGCAGGCGATGACGAGCGCGGTGCTGCGCGCGCAGCGGGTGTAGGCGTACAGGATCGCGGCGGCGATCGCGGCGGCGAAGCCGAAGAACGACAGCACCAGCGCGAGCCCGTCGATGAGCTCGCCGGCGATCTTCGCGAAGCCGACGATGCGCACGTGCACGCGCGGCGCGGAGGACCGCCCCTCGATCGGCGCACGGATGCGCTCCTCCAGCGTGCGCGAGAGCGCCCGATAGTCGATCGGTCTTCCGCTCGCCGGATCGCGGTCGAGCAGCGGCACGAAGATCATGCTCGAACGGAAGTCCGCGCCCACCAGGCTGCCGACGATTCCCGCGCGGGCGATGTCGCGGCGCAGCTCCTCTACCGAGCGCGCGGAGCCGTCGTAGGAGTCGGGCATCACCGGGCCGCCCCGGAAGCCTTCCTCGGTCACCTCGGTCCAGCGCACGCCCGGCGCCCACAGCGACTTCACCCACGCGCGGTCGACGCCGGGCGTGGCGAGCACCTCGTCGTTCACGCGGCGCAGGCGCTCGAGATAGCGCGGATCGAAGATGTTCCCGTCCTCGTTCTCCACCACGATGCGCAGCGAGTTGCCGAGCCCGCGCAGCTCGTTGCGATACTCGAAGTAGTTGCGGACGTAGGGATGGTCCTGCGGGATCATCTTCTCGAAGCTCGCGTTGAGCGCGAGCCGCGTCGCCGCGAGCCAGCCGAGCGCTACCGTGGCGAGCGCGCAGAGCGCGACCACGGCGAGCCGGTGGTTGAACACCAGGCGCTCGAGAAGGTTGCCGCCGCCGCGATCGAATTCGGCGAGCTCGCGGACGACGGGCATCGCCTCGAGCGGGAGGGCGCTCTCGTGCACGTCGGTTCCTAGCGCGCCACGCGGGCCGCGGTCGCCCCGCGCGGCCCGACGACGAGGAGAAGGCCGTCGCCCGCCTCGGCGAGCCCCGCGACCGGCGCGCGCGGCTCGAGCGCGAGCGGCGCGAAGGTGCGGCCGCCGTCGGCGCTCGCGGCGGCGTTGCCCCCGGCATCGGCGAGGACGATGCGCCCGTCGCGCAGGCGGGCGGCGGCGAACACCGATCCGGCGAGCCCCGCATCGACACGCTTCCAGGTCTTCGCATCGTCGCCCATCGCGTAGACGTTGCCGCGCAGGCCGTAGAAGAGCACCCTGTCGCCGGCGTCGACGATGCCGAAATAGCTGCCCGTGTAGGGCGTCGCCACGGCGCGGAAGCGATCGGCGGCACGATCGAGCCTCAGCACGAGCCCCGCTTCGCCCGCGACGTAGAGCTCGCCCCCGGCGCGGCGGATCGCGTGCAGGTTGTAGCGCTTCGGGTTGTCCGCACGCTCGAACCACGATTCCCAATGGGCGCCGCCGTCGACGGTGTGGAAGAGCAGGTTGTACGCGCCGACCGCGAATCCTTCGCGCGCGTCGGCGAACCAGACGTCGAGGAACGGCTTGTCCGCGCCCTGCGCCTCGTAGAGGCGCGCTTCTTCCATGAGCTTGCGCGCCCGCTCGGGATCCGGCTCCTCGCCGGCCGCGCGCCGCGCATCCGCGAAAATGGCGTTTGCCGCCGCGAACCCGTCGAGCTGGAGCTTCCAGCTCGCGCCGCCGTCGTCGCTGTGGAGGATCACGCCGTCGTGGCCCACCGCCCATCCGTTCCGGTCGTCGGCGAAGCACACGGCGGTGAGATCCGAGCTCACCGGCACCTTCGACTGTCGCCACGTCGCGCCGTGGTCGTCGGAGACGAGCACGTGCCCGCGCTGCCCGACCGCGACGAGGCGTTCGCCGGCGCGCGCGACCGAAAGGAGCAGGGTGCGCGAGGCGAGCGCGGAGGCCTCCGCCGGCACCTGGAGCACGTCCCTGTAGGCGGCCGCGGCGGGCGCGAGGACGAGCGCGAGCGCCGCGAGGGCGCAACGTATCGTGATCTGCATGACTCGGGCGGCGGCCGGCACCGTCGCGGGCGCCGGCCGCGGTCCCTCAGCGAAGCCCCGCCCCCGCGAGCGCCTCGGGCGCCCAGTCGCTCGGGTTCGGAAGACGGGTCATGTACTTGAGGCCCTGGTTCGGGCCGAACAGGCCGGTGATGTTGTACGCGCCGGTGCCGAAATCGTAGATCGCGAACGTGTCCCCGAACGGCGCCAGCACGTCGTAGCTGTACGACTGGAACGCGAAGCTCGAGCGGTAGAGCTTGCCGCGCGCGTCGTACTCGTCGGAGGCGAGCGCGGTCCAGCTGTCCTCGTCGAGGTAGAAGACGCGCCGGCTGTAGATGTGGCGCTTGCCGGGCTTCAGCGTCGCCTCCACCACCCAGACGCGGTGCAGCTCCCAGCGCACCAGGTCGGGATTGAGATGGTGCGGCGTCGTGATGTCGGCGGCGTTCTTGTGATAGGTGAGGCGGTAGCTGTCGTACGGCACGTACATCTCGCGCCTGCCGAGGAGCTTCCAGTCGTAGCGGTCGATCGCGCCGTTGAAGACGGACACGTCGTCGTAGGTTCCCGCACCGGCCGCGCCCGGGTTCGGCGTGTCGTAGGCGAGGTCGGGCGCGAGGCGCACGCGGCGCTGGCCCGGCAGGTACTGCCACGCCTTGCGCGGCTGCTCGAGCGGGTTCACCGAATCGATCAGCAGCAGCGCCTCGCCGTTGCGGCGCGCGGGACCGACGTAGAGCAGCTTGTTGTACCAGAAGGGCTCCGTCGGGGAGACCATGGTGCCCGCGTGCTTCGGGTCGTAGATGGGCCAGGCCCAGTACGCGTCGGCGCGCACCGCGAGCGCGGGGACGCCCGCGGAATCCACGTTCCAGTTCTCGTAGCGCGAGCCGTCGTAGCCCAGGCCGCTGTAGCGCAGGAGGTGGTTCCAGATCGCCTCCGCTCCGGTCTTCGGGATCGGGAACGGGTAGCCGGGGAGGACGTTCTCGAGAGCGACGCCGTTCTCCACGGTCTTCGCGCCGGTCGCGTTCTTCACGGTGTTCTGGAGCACCCACCTGGGCAGCGCCACCGTGCGGTGCGTCGGATAGACGTCGAGGCGCATGGTGGGGTAGCGCTTGAGGAGCTCTTTCGTCCCTTCGGTGAGCTTGTCGCCTTGCGCCGCGATGTCCTTCGCGGTGATCACGAGGCGCGGCTTCTCGTCCGCGAACGGATCGGTGCGGAAGCCCGAGCCCTTCTGGTAGCTCGCCGGCGGATGCGCGAGGCCGCCCGTGTACGGCGGGATCGTGCCTTCCTTGTTGCCGGCCATCTCGGCGCCCACGAGGGTGAGCGTCGTGCCGAGCTGCTTCGCCTCCTCGGGCGTTACCGCGGCCGCCGCGGAAGTCGCCGCGAGCGCCGCCGCGAGGACGGCCATCCATGATTTGCGCAGCATTCCTTCTTCTCCGTCAGAACGTGGTTTTGTAGGTGAGCGAGACCCAGCCGCGGTCGGAAAGCGATGCCGGAACGCCGTTGGCGACGTTCATCGCTCCGGTGGCGGTCTGCGAGTAGTCGCCGTAGTAGCCGTTGTAGGTGAGCTGGATGCGATGCTTCTGGTAGATGTCGGCCGCGACGCCGGCGCTCCACGTGCCCGCGCCCTTGTTGCCGCCGAGCTGCACCGCGGCGTTGCCCGAGAGGCCCTGGCTCCAGGTCATCGGCGCGGAGAGGTCCACGCCCGGGAGCACCTGGAACCACGTCGGCGTGAAGTTCACCGCGAGGCCGAAGTAGTTCTTCGAAACCTTGTCGATGCCCGTGTAGTCGGGACTTCCCTTGAACACCGCCTCGTTCTGCGTGACGCGCGCCCACTGCATCCAGGTGAGCTCGGCGGCGAGCGACGCGGTATCGAAGAGCGCGGTCTTGGGAAGCACGTCGAGCGCATTGATGATGCCGTGATAGGTATCGCCGAGCGCGCCGGGCGTGCCGTTCGAGGGCACGTCGGTGGTCGCGATCGAGCCGGGGAACTTCGGCACCAGCGCCGCGGGAAGGACGTCCACGATGTTGCTCTGCAGCGGCTGGTTCTGGCGGTAGCTCAGCTCCGCGGCGAAGCTCACGCCGGCGATCTCCTTCGCGAGCGAGACGCCGAAGATGTGGATGTTGTCGCCGTACGCGGTCTGGTACGTGCCGTACTTGCCGTAGCGCTGCAGGTCCGCGAGCGTGGTCGCCTTGGGGTTCACGATGCACGCGTTGCCGGGAAGCACCTGGCCGCCGAGCGCGCCGCAGGTGGCGGCCGGGATGCCGGTGGCGAGGCCCGGCGTGAGGAGGATCTGCGGAAGGATGTCGTTGGCGTTGCGCGCGTAGAAGCCGAGCGTGCCGTCGAGCCAGCTCGGGCTCCAGCGCGCCGAGAGCCCGTAGTCGCCGAGGCTCGCGCTGGTGCGCGACTGCGGCGTCGTGCCCACGTTCCATGCGCGCAGCATGGCGGGCGTCCCCGGAACCGCGGGAAAGAACGGGTTCGGCGCGACGATGACCGACTGGCCGCCGAAGTTGAGGCCGTCCTGGATCGTGAGGTAGTCGCCCGACTCGGGAACCCGCACCGCCTGCCATTCGTAGAACCACTGGCCCGCGACGGAGAGCTCGGGGGTGGGCTGCGCCTGCAGCGTGACCGCGCCGCGCGGGCGGAAGAGCTCCTTCACCTCGGAGCCCGGGGTCGCGAATCCCTTCTGCAGGTCGAGCGAATATTGCCCGTACGAAACCGAATGCACCGCGCCGCCGAGGAGCAGGCTCTCGCCCCAGAAGACCGTGTGCCGGCCGACCTTCGCGTTCACCGGCACGCCGCCCGGCTCCACGTTCGCGAACACGAACGCGTCGAGGATCTCGCCCGAGGGTCCTTCCGAATAGCGCTTCGCGAAGGGGCTCAGCTCGCCGGCGACGGGCAGGCCGTCGACCAGCGTGTTGGCGGTCGCCGTGCTGTTGTTGTCGAGATGGCGATACGCCGGATCCCACCACGCGGCCGCGCTGGTGCGAAAGCCGAAGGTGCGCTTGTAGACGACGTCGAGCTCGGAGAGCAGGTCGACGCGGCTCGTGACGAGCGAGCCGTTGGAGAAGTTGCGGTCTCCGTCGTCGAAGTTGGGGTTGGCGAGGATCTTCGGGTCCTGCGACTGCGCGCGCACGCCGGCATTGAGGCGCACCGTGTTGTCCCAGCGCGCCGAGAGGTCCGGATTTCCGGTCGCGATCTCGAACGCCTGGGCGCTTCCGGCCGCGGTGATCGTCCACAGCACGGCGAGCGCGGCGGCGAGGGATCCGGCCGCGACGACGGGGTTGGATTCGGTCGAACGAATCATGGAGACGGCTCTTCCTTTGTCGTGGTTGTGGGGGGAAAACGTCGCTGCTGGGGAATCGGCAATCACGTCATCGATGCGCGTGCGCCGCGCCTCCGACCACGTCGGCCGGCGCGAGGTTGAGGATGCGGGCGAAGAGCTGGCGGTATTCCTCGTCGTTGTCGAGGGAGAAGCGCGGGTCGCCGTTGCCGGCGAACGCCTCCGCGATCCCGGCCCAGTCCTCTTCGGTGAGGTGCTCGCGCGCGGCGGGAAGGATCACCTTGGTCTCGAGCGCCATGTGCTCCATCTGGGAGGCGGCGAAGCTCGCGGCGGCGGCGGCGAAGCGCGAGAACGCGTGCGCGTCGCGCTCGTAGGCCGCGATCGAATCCTCGAGCTCGGCCACGCGCTCGCGGCCCGCCTCGTGCTGCCGGCGCAGCTCCTCGAGCGTCGCGTCGTACTCTCCGGTGCGCTCGGCGAGCTTGCGGAAGAGGTACGACTCCTCCTTCGGGTGGTGCAGCGCCTCGGGGAACGCCTTGATGTAATGCACCATCGCGCGCAGCAACGGGAACGAGGGCGGCCGTGCGGTGTCGCGTGCCTGCCGGACCAGGAACTCGAGGGCGTGGATCACCGCGGCGAGCGAGCGGTGCTCGTCGCCCAGAATCGCGAGGGGAACGCGCATCGCGGCATCGGCGAGGTTGCTCTCGACCGCCGACACCAGCACCGGCAGCGTGGCGTGCTGCAGCACTTTCTCGGTCTGCGAGCCGAGCACGAGGCTCCTCAGGCCGCGGCGGCCGTGCGAGGCGATGAAGACGAGGTCGCACCCGCGCCGCACGGCCGCCTCGAGGATCGCCTCGTAGGCGCGGTCGCTGCGCACCACCAGCGATTCGTGCGCCACGCCCGCGGCCCGCGCCACCGCCTCGGCCTTGGCGAGGATCGCCCGCGCCTCGCCCGCCATGTGCTCGTTGAACGTCGCGGGCGACATCACGCGCTCGAGCGCGCCCACGCTGGATGCGCCGTAGTCTTCCTGCGCATGGAAGAACGTGATGCGGGCGCCGGCATCGCGCGCGAACTCGACCGCCTTGCGCACCGTGTCGACGGCGAGCAGCGAGTCGTCGAGCGGGACCATCAGGTGTCGGAACATCTCCTCCTCCGTCTCGCCGGCGTCAATACGGCCGGTCGCCGATGATTCCCGCGCGTTCCATCTTCCTGTGGCACGGCGGGTAGTCCATGACGGCGTAGTGCTGCGTGCAGCGGTTGTCCCAGAACGCCACGCTGTTGGGCTTCCAGCGCCAGCGAACCTGGTACTCGGGAATGAACGCCTGGCTCACGAGGTACGCGAGCAGCTGCGACGCGCCGGGCGCGTAGTCCTGCCCGAAGCGCACGTTCGCCGGCGTGTGGAAGTTGGTGAAGTGCGTGGTGAAGCCGTTGACGAAGAGGATCTTCTCGCCGGTCTCCGGATGGATGCGCACGACCGGATGCTCGGCGTCGGGGAACTGGGCTCTCAGCGCGAGGCGCTTGTCGATCGGCATCGCCGCGCCGAAGCTCGCCTCGATGCTGTGGCGCGCGCGAAGGCCGGCGACCTGCGCCTTGACGGAATCGGGGAGGCGCTTGTACGCCTCGGCCATGTTCGCCCACATGGTGTCGCCGCCGACCGCAGGACACTCGACGCAGCGCAGCACGCAGCCGAAGGGCGGCTTCTCGCGCCAGGTGGCATCCGTATGCCAGGCGTTCTCGTAGCGCTCGATCGGCGCGTCGGGCGACTTGTAGATGCGCACGAGCCCGGGATGGTCCGGATCGCTTCCCGCAACCGGATGGTCCTCGAGCTCGCCGAAGTGGCGGGCAAAAGCCACGTGCTCGCCACGCGTCATGTCCTGGTCGCGGAAGAAGAGCACCTTGTGCTCGAGGAGCAGCACGCGCAGGTCCCCCGCCAGGCTCGGGGTGCGCGAGGCGACCGCCAGGCTCACGTTCGAGAGCTCGGCGCCGATCGTGCACGTGAGGCGCTCCACGTGGATCGAGCCGCGGGTCGCGATGATCGCCGGTGCGTTCGCTGGGTTCATGGCATGTCCTCCGTGGCTCGCGATCTCAGATGACGAAGATCGAGGAGCCGATCGTCTTGCGCGCCTCGAGGTCGCGGTGGGCCTGCACGGCCTCCTCGAGCCGGTAGCGCTGGTGGATCTCGATCTGGATGCGTCGGGCGGCGACGTGGTCGAAGAGCTCGGCGGCGAGCGCCGCCTTCTCGGCCGGATCGGCGATGTAGTCGGCGAGCGCCGGGCGCGTCACGAAGAGCGATCCCTTGATCGCGAGCTGCATCGCGTCGATCGGCGGCACCGGCCCCGAGGCGGTGCCGACGCAGACCAGCAATCCCCTGCGCTTGAGGGAATCGAGCGACGCGGCGAAGGTCTCCCTGCCGACGCTGTCGAACACGACGTTCACGCCGCTTCCGTTCGTGATCTCCCGCACGCGCTTCGCCACGTCCTCGCGTTGGTAGTTGATGGCGTAGTCGCAGCCGTGCGACTGCGCCACCGCCGCCTTCACCTCGGAGGAGACCGTTCCGATCACGCGCAGTCCCAGCACCTTCGCCCACTGCGAGACGATGAGGCCCACGCCGCCCGCGGCGGCGTGCAGCAGGACCCAGTCGCCGGAGGCGAGCGGCCAGATGCGGCGCAGCAGGTAGGCGGCGGTGAGGCCGCGCATCGTCATCGCGGCCGCGGTCTCGCAATGGATCGCCGCGGGCAGCTTGATGAGAGGCGCGGCGGGCATGACGCGTTCGCTCGCGTACGCGCCGAGCGTGTTGAGGAAACCGGTGTAGGTCACGCGATCGCCGGGCGCGACGTTCGTCACGCCCACGCCCACGTCCTCGACGACGCCCGCCGCCTCGACGCCGATGCCGTTGGGCAGCGGCACGGGATAGAGCCCGGTGCGGAAGTAGGTATCGGCGAAATTGAGCCCGACCGCGACGTGCCGGACGCGCACCTCGCCCGGCCCCGGATCCGGAACCTCGACCTCTTCCACGCGCAGCACCTCGGGGCCGCCCGCGCGGTGCATGCGGATCGCCCGGGCCATGTTCGCCATCGCCGGACGCCCGCCCATCACGCCACCGCGCGCAGCGTGGAGCCGCCGGCGCCGGGCTTGCGGTCGGGTGCGAAGCCGTTCGCGGCGAGCGTCTCGTCGACGTCCCCGTAGAACTCGCCGATGCGGCAGATGCGCTTCGCCTCCTTGCCGCTCGCGATCTCGCGGCCGAACTCGCGCGAGATGCGCACCAGCTGCTCGACCTGCCGAACGGTGCTCATCTTCGCCTTGCGATCCTGCGACCAGAGGTTGTCCTCGATGCCGCAGCGCACGTGCAGCCCCATCGCGATGCCCATCATGTTGATGGGCAACGTGTTGAGCATCGAGCTCTCCACCGTCACCACGGCGCGATCGGGCACCGCGCGCAGGAAGTTGGCGAGGTTGTAGACGTTGGGCGCGTCCATGCCGCCGGAGATCGCGACCCAGTTGAGCACCAGCGGCCCCTTGTAGACGCCGCGCCGGATCAACCGCTCGATGGTCTCGTAGCTGTTGATGTAGTAGCACTGGAACTCGCTCTGGATCCCGGCCGCGGAAAGGCGCCGGATGTGCTCCTCGTACCAGCTCGGGTTCGAGGGCACGATCATGTCGCGGTAGGCCTTGTAGGTCGCGGGCTCGGCGAGCGACGTGCCGGCGATGTCCTCCGCGGTCATGTGCTCGAAGATGTTCATCTGCGCGGTGTTGACGGTCACGGTCACCTGGTCGGGCTTCGGCGTGAGCTCGGCGAGCGCGTGGCGCGTGTCGTCGGAGAGCCATTTCGCCGCTGCGCCCTCGCCCTCGGGAGCGAAGGAGATCGAGCCGCCGACCTGCAGCAGCATGTCCGGCACGGCCGCGCGCAGGCCCGCGAGCAGCTCGTTGAAGCGCGACAGCCGCTTCGAGCCCTTGCCGTCGTCCTCGCGCACGTGCACGTGCAGCACCGTGGCGCCGGCGTTGTAGCAGTCCACCGCCTTCTGCACGTGCTCCGCGATCGTCACCGGGATGTCGCCGGGGAAATCGGCGGGCATCCATTCGGGGCCGTACGGCGCCGCGGTGATGACGAGCTTTTCCTGGTTCTGGGGAAAGAGCGACCCGTCGAGAAAGTTCATGGCGTCTCCTTTGCGTTCCGGGGTCTGGACTTCTTCTTCGCTCGCCGCGCGCCCAGCTCCTCGACGAGGATCGGTGCGGCGAGGCACATCGTGTTCATGCCCTGCGCGACGACGAGCTGCAGGACGGCGAGGATCTCCTCCCGCGTGGCGCCCGCCTGGAGCGCGCGCCGGATGTGGTGGCGGACGCCCGTCGCGTACATCTGCGCGCACGACGCATCGATCGCGATGCCGATCAGCTCGACGGTCTTCTTGTCGAGGGCGCCCGACACGGCGGGCGAGATCACCAGGGCGAGCGCCTTCTCGGACCACGCCGGATCGAGCCACGCGAACGGCTCCCACTCGGGATTCCAGTTGCCGCTCGCCCGGGCGCGCCGCGCGTGGGTCACGCCGCGCTCCATGCCGGCTCGGCCGCGATCTCGGCGGCGGCGCGCCGGTCCCGCGGATAGGAACGCGCGGCCCACACGAACAGCGCCGCGGCGGCGAGGCAGAAGAGCGGAACGACCGCCATCGCGAAGCGCAGCCCGTACGCGTCGGAGAGCGCGCCCGCGAGCAGCGGCCCACCGGCGAGGCCGAAGAGGTTGCGCGTGAGCGAGAGCACCGAAACCGCCGTCGCGCGCAGCCCCGGATGCGTGACGTCGATCACCACGGCGTCCGTCGGCCCGACGCTCCCGGCCATCACGCAGGCGCCGGCGAGGATCAGCGCGAACTGCGCCCCGCCGGGCGGGAAGGCCGCGAAGGCGATGCAAAGCAGCACGGTGGTGGCGACCGCCGCGAACGCCGGGATCACGAGGCGTGCGCTCGGCAGGCGCGAGCTCGCACGATCCGCGATGACGGAGAGGACCAGCGCGCCGACGCCGCCCAGCAGCACCACGAGCGCGGTCTTGACTCCGGCGCGATCGGGCGCGAGGCCGTAGTAGCGGTGGAAGAAGCTGGGGAGCCACGCGTACATCGTGGAGACCACCAGCAGGTTGAAGCCGGCGCCGAGGCACGTGATCCAGGCGGTGCGCGGGCGCATGAGCTCCGCCACCACGGCGCGACCGGCGAGGCGCGAGGCGCCCGCGTTCCTTCCGCCCCCGGAAAAGTCGACCGTGGGATAGTCGCGCACGATGATCGCGAAGAGGCACGCGAGCAGCAGGCCCGGGATGGAGACCACGCCGAATCCCGCCTGCCAGCCCCATCGCTCGGCGAGAACGCCGCCGAGCATCACGCCGGAGACCGAGCCGAGGATCGCCGCGGCGAGGAATGCGCCGAGCACGGTGCCGCGCATGCGCGGTGGGAAGAGCGTCGCGAGGAGCGCGGCGCCCGCGGTGCCGTAGGCCGCTTCGCCCAGGCCCACGACGCTGCGCGCGCCGACCAGCGAGGCGTAGTCGCGTGTGAATGCACAGGCGAGCGTCGCGAGGCTCCACACCACCGCCATGATGAAGATGCTCTTCACCCGGCCCCAGCGGTCCGCGACGAGCGAAAGCGGGACCGCTCCCAGCGCCACGGCGACGGACACTACCGATACGAGCGCGCCGAGCTGGCTGTCGGAAAGGCTCCACTGCGCCTTGAGGTGGGGAAACATCGACACCACGACCTGGCGATCGACGTAGTCGACCACCATCAGCGCGAAGAGGATCGCGAAGACGGACCACGCGTAGCGCCGCGGGGCGGGGCGCTGCGCGACCGGATCGAAGGTGGCGACGTGGGTCGACATGGCAGCGCGATTCTCGGCGTCGACGGGCTTTGCGGCTTGCTCTGCCGGGACGTAGACTTATCTTTCGGGGACAGCGCTCGGGGGGAGGCGCCTTGAGACGATGGGTGCGCAGCGCGAGCCTCACGAACTACGCGGAAGTGGCCCGCGAGGCCGGCCTCGATCCGCTGCGCATGCTGCGTGAATTCGGCCTGCCGCAGTCCTCGCTCGCCGAGTCCGACCTGAAGCTGGCGATCGGCGGCGTTCGCAACCTCCTCGAGGCCTCCGCCGAGCGCAGCGGCGTGGAAGCCTTCGGCCTGCTCATGGCGGAGAAGCGCCGGCTCGCGCACCTCGGCCCGCTAGGGCTGCTGGTGCGCGAGCAGCCGACCATGCGCCACGCGCTCGAGGCCCTCGCCCGCTACGCGAACCGGCTGAACCAGGCCCTGTTCCTCACGCTCGAGGACGCGGGCGACGTGGTCGTGCTGCGCGAGGAGCTCATCGTCGGCGACTCCGGGCCGATCCGCCAATCGACGGAGCTCGCGATCGGCGTCGTGTTCTGCACGCTCCAGGCGCTGCTCGGCAAGGCGTGGAAGCCGCGTCGCGTGTGCTTCGCCCACGACGCGCCGGCCGACCGCAGCGTGCACGACCGCGTCTTCGGGCGCATCGCCGAGTTCGGCCACGACTTCAACGGCATCGTGTGCGCGCGCAACGATCTCGAGATCCCGAATCCGAACGCCGATCCGGTGATGGCGCGTTACGCGCAGGACCTCGTCGATGCGAGCGTCGCCCATCGGCCGGGCATGGCGGACGAGGTGCGCGAGACGGTCGTGACGCTGCTCGCCCAGGGCGAATGCACGATCGAGGAAGCCGCGCGCCGCCTGGGCACGAACCGCCGGACGATCCATCGCCGACTCGCGCAGGAAGGGCAGACCTTCCGCGGCATCCTCGACGACGTGCGACGCGAGCTCGCGAGCCGCTACGTCGCCGACCACCACCGCTCGCTCGCCGAGATCGCGGAGCTGCTCGGTTTCGCGGCGCCGAGCGGATTCTCACGCTGGTACCGCAGGCACTTCAAGCAAGCGGCGTCGAACCGGCGGCCGGGACGGGCGCGAAAGCGGCTGCGGGGGCGGTGACCCGCCAGGCGCCCTCCTCATGCCGCGCGCACGCGCACTCGCACGCGCTGCGCAGCGATGAGCCCGGAGCGTCCGCGGGGCACGAACGCTCGGGCTCATCAGCCGTGCGAAATCAGGCGGTCACCGTCCGGGTGTCGCCGGGCTTCATGACGATCGCCTCGATGTCCGGGGCGATCTTGGCGAGGGCATCGCGAAACTCGCCTCCGGCCTGGATGCCGAGCACCAGCGGGTTGTGCGCGTAGTGCACGGGGATCGCCTTCGTGACGCCCATCATCTCGCAGGCCCGGGCCGCGTCCTCGGGCCCCATCGTGTAGGGACCGTCGCCCACGCACACGATGCCGAGGTTGGGCTTGTAGCGCTCGCCGAGCAGCGTCATGTCGCCGAAGAGGTCGGTGTCGCCGCTCGCGTAGACGCGCATTCCGCCGATGTCCACCATGAAGCCCGCGGACGGATATCCCAGGAGGTTCGAATGGACCGCGGGAACGAGGTGCGCCACCATCTGGCCGTGCTTCGACATTCCGCCGAAGTTCATCCCCGATCCGCCGTTCGAGACGATCTTCGAAGGGTCGAGGCCGGCCTTCTTGAAGTCGGGGATGAGGCCCTTGCGCAGCAGGTCGCTCTGGCCGGTCGTCATGACCGGCACGCCCGCGTCGACGAGCGCCTTGAGCATCTCGAAGTAATCGCCCATGTGGTCGCCGTGGTCGTGCGTGAGGAGCACGAACACCGCCTCCGGATTCTTGCTCGTGACGTAGCGGACGAAGCCTTCCTTCGTGGCGTATTCGGGCGGCTTGGGAACCGAGAAGCGGCTCCAGCCCGCGTTGTCCCAGATCCACGCGTCGACGTACGCGATCTGCTTGTAGTCCGGAGTCGCGAGCTCGACGACGCCGCCTCCCAGCCAACGGACCACGATGCGCCCTCCGGTCATTCGCGCGGGCCAATCCATGTTCGATTGCACCGGGGTCGCGCATCCGGCGAGCGCAAGGGCGCCGCCCAGGGCCACCGCGGTGCGCAAGACCCTGCGCCGTCCGAGATCCACGCCATCCGTCTGGGGAGATTCGCCTTGCCGACCGCCTGCTGTCTTCATTTGCCGGGCTCCTCCGGTTTGGTTGTCGGGACAACATCCTGCCGGTGCGCATTCTTGCACGGCTGGGAGGAGATGTAGCGCCGTCTCGCCGGCCGCCCGCGAGAATCTCCCTGCGGACGGCGATCGGACGGCCTCGAGCAAGATCGGCGGCGCGAGGAACCGTCGCGCCGGCGGGACACGCAATCTCTTCGCTTACCGGCGCCCGTGCAGGCGTCGCTCGCCGTCGACGAGCAGCGCCGGCTGGACACCGTCGCCCATCAGGGCTTCCCAATCGAGGCGCGGCGCGGCAGCCGCTTGCTCGGCGGCGAGGACCGGCAGGTCGTGGTCCAGCGAAGGCGCGTGATCCACGGCCCGAACGTTGCGAAGCGGTTTGCGGGCATGGCGCTTGCCGTTGGCGATCTTCATGGGGCACCTCGATCGCGATGTGCGATTCATTCTGCGCGGCACGCAATCGCGCGACAAGCGGGTGCGATCAACCGAACGGCGGATTGTCCACCTGGCGCCGGATCGGATAGGCCCCTAGAACCGCTGGCGCGTGAGCGCCGTCGTGCGCCCGTTCGGCAGCGTCATGATCGCGGCATCGGGCGCGGTGAACTGGATCGTGAGCGGCGCCACGTCGTTGCTCACCTGGTGGTTCTGTTGCCACGCCCCCGTCAAGGTCTGCCCGCCGCCGTAGCTCAGCCACGCGTTCGAGAAGGTGAGGCCGTCGGCACCCTTCATCGCATCGACGCTGATGTACCAGACCGGGTTGCCCGCGTCGTCGTACATGTAGCCCGCGACGTCGAGCGTGCCGCCCTGCCATTCCAGGAAGAAGCCGCGGCCCGACTCGTCGGGATTCCACCACCAGCCGTTTTCGGGCTGGTTGGGCGCCGCGGCGAGCGTGAGCCCGTTCGGGATGATGTTGAAGCGCTCGATCGGGACGGTGCCGCCAGGCCACACCATGGTTCCGTGGCTCGCGTCGGTGAAGGCGAGCGCGACCGAGCCCAGGCGATCCACGGCCGGAAATCCGGGGTAGGCGCCGCCGAGCGTCTGCCCGCCGTGCGCGGAGAGAAGGTCGCCCGAGTAGTACGCGCCGTCGAGCGATGCCGGTCCCGACGACACGACCCACGTCGAGCGGCCCGACGCGTCGTAGAGGAACGAGGCGAAGAAGAGATTGTTGCCGTGCTTCTCGATCGAGAAGCCGCGGCCGTCCTCGAGCGGGTTCCACCACCATCCGGTCTGCGGCGGCTGCGGCGTGCATTGCACGGTGCCCGGCACGCTGAGCACGCTGCGGTTGGTCCCGCTCGAGATCATGGAGGAAGCGTCGGCTCCGTAGCCGACGAAGAACGTCGCGCCCGCGACTTGCGGCCCCGCCGCCGAGTTGAGGATCGAGACGGACTGCCCCGCGGCGGAGAGCACGCCGCTCAGGTAGGGCTGCAGGCTCGACGCGCTGGCGGCCTGCAGCGTGCCCGACGGATCGAGCTGCGCGAGGACGCACGGCACGGGGTCGTCGGCCGTGGCGCCCCTCGCGTTCGCGATGCGCTGCGCCTTCCCGCGCGCGTCCTTCACCAGCGTGGCGGGAGCGAGCGCGAACACGAAGACGCTGCCCGACGTGCCCGCATCCTGCTGACGGTACTGGATGTCCGCCGCGACCTGGCCGGCGGTGTTCGTCGCGACGGCGAGGAAGACGGGCAGCAGGTCGCCGGAGATCGAGGTCGGCGTCGCGGGATCGAGATCGAGGAACCAGTCGCCGCCTGCGATCGATCCCGCGCCGTTCTCGCGCACGGACACGACCGGGGAGCCGCGGCCCGCGAGCGTTCCGTCGCCGAGCTGGCCGAAATCGTTGCCGCCCCACGCGAGCACCGCGCCATCGGCCTTCAACGCGAGCGTGTGCGTCTCGCCGATGGAGATGCGCGCGACGCCGTCGATGCCCGGCACGCGCACCGGTGCGAAGTGGTCCTCGAACGTTCCGTCGCCGAGCTGGCCGAAGTAGTTCGCGCCCCACATCCACACGCGGCCGTCCGGATCGATGGCCGCCGACACGGTGTTTCCGGCGGCGATCGACGCGATGCCGGCGAGGCCGTCCACGACCGCGGGCGTGGATCGGTCGGTGAATCCGCCGTCGCCGAGCTGTCCCTCGTAGTCCCCGCCCCACGCCCAGATGCGTCCGTCGCGAGCGCGCGCGAGCGAGTGGTCGGCGCCCGCCGCGACTTCCACGACATCGCTCAATCCGGCGACGCGCACGGGGACGAAACGCGTCGCGGTCGTTCCGTCGCCGAGCTGGCCGTAGCCGTTCTCGCCCCACGCCCACACGCTGCCGTCCTTCTCGAGCGCGAGGGAGTGGCCGCCGCCCGCGGAAACCTGCGTGACGCCGGCGAGGCCGCTCACCTGCACCGGCACCGGCCCCTGGGAGCTGTCGCCGCCGTTTCCCAGGCGCCCGTTGTAGCCGAGGCCCCATGCCCAGACCGTGCCGTCGCCCTTCAACGCGAGCGAGTGATAGAAGCCCGCGGAGATCGCCGTCACGCCGGACAATCCTTGCACCGGCGCGAACGTCGCACGGCTCGCCACCGTGCCGTCGCCGAGCTGGCCGTAGTCGTTGTTGCCCGCGGCGACGACGGTGCCGTCGCTCTCCAGCGCGATCGAATGCCGTCCTCCGCCGGCCACCGCGATCCATCCGCTCGCACCTCCGGGAATCGTCGGCGTCGAGACGAACACGCGCACGCCGTCGCCGAGCTGGCCGGATCCGTCGTCGCCCCAGGCCCACACGGTGCCGTCGCGCTTCAACGCGACGGTGTGCGCGGAGCCGGTCGAGATCGCGGTCGCGTCGTCGATGCCGGCGAGGAGCACGGGCGCCTCGCGCTGCTGCGTCGTGCCGTCGCCCAGCTCGCCGTGATCGTTGTGGCCCCAGCTCCAGACGTGGCCGTCGCTCGCGACCGCGGAGGAATGGATGAAGCCGACGGCCGCGGAAGCGATCGCCGGCAAGGCGAGCTTCTCCGGCGCGAGCACGTCGACATACGTGCCGTCGGCGATCTGGTCGTAGCCGTTGGAGCCCCACGCCCACACCGACCCATCGGACTGGATCGCGAGCGAGTAGGAGCCTGCCGCGATCGATATCACGGCGGATAGCCCGGGAACTTGCGATGGAACCGGGCGGCTGTTCGTGGTGCCGTCGCCGAGCTCGCCGTCGCTGTTGTCGCCCCACGCCCACACCGTGCCGTCGCTCCTGCGCGCGAGCGTGTGGCCGAAACCCGCCGCGACTTGCACGACGCCGGTGAGTCCCACGACCTGCGTCGGCGTCGAGGTGCCGGTGTACGCCGGCGCGACCGTGCCGTTGCCGAGCTGGCCCAGGTCGTTCTCGCCCCACGCCCACACCGTGCCGTCGCTTCGCACGACGAAGGTCTGCTGGCCGCCGGCGGCGATGGCCACCGCGTCGCCGATGCCCGGCACCTGCCCCGGCGCGCTTCGCCCGTTGCTGTCGTCGCCGAGCTGGCCGGCGTTGTTCGCGCCCCAGGTCCACACGGTTCCATCGGACTTGCGCGCGACGGTGTGCACGGAGCCGGCCGCGATTTCGACGACGTTCGCGAGGCCTGCCACCTGCACCGGCGTCGAGCGGCCCGTGGTGGTCCCGTCGCCGAGCTCGCCATCGCCGTTGCCTCCCCATGCCCATACGGTTCCATCGCGCTTCAGCGCGACGGTGTGGGAATCGCCGGTCGCGATGGCGACCACGTCGGAGATGCCGGTGACCGGGACGGGCTGCGTGGAAGCGAGCGCGCGGGCGCTTCCGAGCGCACCGGCCGTATCGTCTCCCCATGCGCGCGCGGTGCCGTCGGTCGCGAGGGCGAGGCTGTGCCAGCCGCCCGCCGAGATGGACGGCGTCGCGGCGTGGGCCGCGGCGACGAGCAACGTCGCGGCAAGGAGCGCGAGCGGGGCGGCGAGCGGGCGCATGGTCCTCCCTCGGGAAGTACGCCGTTGTACGCGCGCCCGCCGGGCTCGTCAAAGGAGGATTCCGCACGATTTGGCGCGCAGGGGCCGGCCGCGGAAGTCGGCTCGGGGCGCCAGCCGGGTTTCACGAGCCCCGCGTGCGCGGGGCGCGGGTTCATAATGGGCTCCTCTCGAGCGCGAATGAATCGTGGAGACGATCGGCAACGACGGGCAAGGGCGGCGGCATTCGATGCGAGATCCCGCAGCGGCGGCGAAGCTGCTCGCCGAGCTGCGCGGGGCCGATGCGATCAAGGCGTTGGATGACCTCACCGGGTGGCTCCGCGAGCTGGACCAGACGCCGGCTGCGGATGACGCCGCGCACGCCGGAATCCTCGCGTTGATCCAGGAGACCGGGATCCCGCACGCTTCCGCGGCGCTCGCGCCGTTCCTGCTCAGGCCGGCCGACCGCCCCAAGGGCCACGACGCTGCCTGGCCTTCGCTCACGAGCTACCTCGCCGCCTCGTCGCGCGCGTTGTGCGATTCGGCGCTGCGCCTCTCGAAGGCCGCAACCTCCGATCCTTCCACGCAGAACGAGGCCGCCGCCGGCGCGGCACGCGCGCTGAACGAATGCCGGCGGCTCGCGAAGACCTCCCTCGTGCGCCACCTCGCCGTCCCCGCCGACGTGTGGCGCGAGGCTTACGCCGTTCATCGCGGCGCGGAGGCGGCCCAATGCTCGACCCTCGCGGTGCGAATGCATGGCGAGGACCGGACGACGACGACGGTCGAGCAGGAATTGCTCCGGCTGCTGATGCTCGCGGTCTCCTCGCCCGAGATGATGACGCCGGGACAGATCGAGGTGGCCGACTGGGCGGGCGAGCACGTCGGGGGAGAGTTCACGCTGCGCCCGCCCGGCGTCGCCGACAACCCGTTCTGCTTCGACCCCGCAGGCGATGCGCCGCCGCATCGGGCCCCCGCGTCGCAGGAGCGCGATTCCGGCGGCGAGCTGCGCTATTTCGGGCCGGGCATCGGATACGAAGCGCTCGGCCGCATCTACAAGCAGATGGGAACCAGCAGCAGCGTGGACATCAAGGCCTCCGGCAAGGCGATCGCGCCGCACGTGCAGCTTTCGGCCGTGCAGCACCTGCTCGTCTTCTGGGGGGAAAAGCCGGCCTACACGCCGCCCGGACGCACCCCTGCAGCGAGCACGGTGCAGGTCGTCCGGGGATATTCGCAGACCTGGCAGCAGCTCTCGCGCGCGAAGACCGGCCTCGGCGAGCTCACGCTCGCGGCCGACGGGGACGTTCCGCTGCAGCCGCCCGAAAGCTGGGCGCTGCACGACACCGGCGGCAACGAGCTCGGCGTGCAGGTCGCGCAGGCCTCCGCGGACGTCGTGCATTGCGGCGACGTGGTCGCCGTATCGGGCGCCGCCAAGGGCGAATGGTGGCTCGCGCTGGTCCGCGCGCTGCATGCCGAGGCGGGGCACGTGATGCACGCGAGCCTCTTCATCCTGAGCCGCGATCCGCAGGCAGTGCAGATCCGCATGGTGATTCCGAAGGGCGAGGAGTCCGGGATCACCGAGCAGGCCGCGCGCCAGTTCTCCTACGCCGGAGTGCACGCGATCATCGTTTCGGACGGCTCCGGCAAATCGCAGGCGAACCTGCTGCTGCCGCCCGAGATCTGGAAGGAGGGCCGCGCCTTCGAGCTCGCGACGCCGGCCGGGCCGCGCTACCTGCGCTGCGGGCGCATGCTGCGCCACGGCGACGACTACGTGCGCGCGACGTTCGACTGGATGCAGCCGGCCTGAAGTCGCGGCAAGGACGAGAGGCCGCGCCGGCCGCCGATCCCGGGCCGGCCTACGGCCGGCACCGATCACGTCCGGGCGGGCTCGCCATACCAAAAGGTGGCCGTGACCCCACCGTCCATGAGGAAGTCGCTGCCGGTGATGAACGACCCATCCGGCCCCATGAGGAGGGCCGCGACGTTTCCGACCTCATCCGGAGTTCCGGCGCGACGCGCCACGGACGTCTCGATCATTCGCCGGTAACCGGAGCCGCGCGGTCCGGGGAGCTCGTCGTTCGCGAGCGGCGTCATGATGATGCCGGGGCTGATCGTGTTGAGCCGCGCGCCGCGTCTGCCCCAGCGCACGGCCTGCGCCATGACGCGCAGCGAATTTCCTCGCTTCGAGATCTGGTAGGCATGAAGCGGATCCGTCACCTTGTCGGGCTGAAGCATGGGAAGCGCTAGCAGCTCCTCCGCCGGCGTGAGGGCCAATGCCTTGTCCTGCTCGGGCGTGAGAGCCGGCAGGCGATGTCCGGATTGCGACGCGATGACGACGCCGGCGCCGGCCTGCGACTTGTCCGGCGTCATGGTTGCAGCAGCGCCTTGATCGCGCGCCGCTCGTCCATCGCGCGATAGCCTTCCGCGACCTTGTCGAGCGGCAGGGTGAGGTCGAAAACCTTCCCCGGATCGATTCTCGCGTTCACCACGAGGTCGATCAGCTTCGGCATGAACCGGCGCACCGGCGCGGGTCCCCCATGCAGGTGGACGTGCGTGAAGAACATCTGCCGGCCGTCGAACGACACGCCGTGCGGGACCCCCACGTACGACATGTAGCCGCCCACGCGCGTCGATCCGAGCGCCTGGCTCATCGACTGCTGGGTGCCCACGCACTCGAGCACGCAGTCGGCGCCGACGCCCCTCGTCATCTCCCGGATGCGCGCCACCCCTTCGTCCCCGCGCTCCTCGACGATGTCCGTCGCGCCGAACCGGCGCGCGAGCTCCTGCCGCGCCTCGTGGCGGCTCATCGCGATGATCCGCTCGGCGCCCATCTGCTTCGCCGAAAGCACGGCGAGCAACCCGACGGCCCCATCGCCCACGACCACGACGGTCTTGCCGGGCTGCACGTTCGCGGCATCGGCTGCGAACCAGCCGGTGCCGAGGACGTCGGAGACCGTGAGCAGGCTCGGGATCATCGCCCCGCGCGGAACGTCGGATGTCGCCATGAGCGTCCCGTCGGCGAGCGGCACGCGCAGCATCGGCGCCTGCGCCGTGCTGAAGAACCCGCCGTGCATGCAGCCCGATTGGTATCCGGCCCGGCAATTGGGGCACGTGTTGTCCGAGAAGGCGAAAGCGCCGATGACGAACTGGCCGCGCCTGATGCCCTTCACGGCGCTGCCCACCTCCTCCACGACGCCGCAGTACTCGTGCCCCATGGTCGTCGGGCCGTCGATCGGTTGGGCGCCGCGGTAAGGCCAGAGGTCGGAGCCGCAAACGCACGTCGCGGACATCCGGATGATCGCATCCGTCGGTTGCTCGATCTTCGGATCCGGGCGCTCTTCGAAGCGCACGTCGTAGGGCGCGTGGAGGACGGCTCCTTTCATGCGGATCTCCTTACTTTCCTTTGCGATACTCGTCGTCGGTGACCTTCTCCATCCAGTCCACCACCTTGCCGTCGAGCGCTTCCTGCAGGGCGATATGCGTCATCGACGAGTTCGGCGCCGCGCCGTGCCAGTGCTTCTCCCCGGGCGGTGTCCAGATGACGTCGCCGGGCGCGATCTCCCGAATCGGTCCGCCCCACGCCTGCACGAAGCCGCGCCCGGACGTGACGATCAGCGTCTGTCCGCACGGATGGGTGTGCCATGCGCTGCGCGCGCTCGGGTCGAACGTGACGCAGGCGCAGGACATGCGCGAGGGATCGTCGCCGCTGAACAGGGGCGCCACGCGAACGTTGCCGGTGAACCATTGCTCCGGACCCTTCGAGGTGGCCTCGGACGCGCTGTGCTTCACTTCCATGGCATGTCTCCCGACCGTCAGCGATTGACGAGCTGCTGGCGATCCGCCGAGTAGCGCCCGCCCTGCACGTGGATCGCCGAAAGCGCGCGTTCGATGCTGCGAAGGTCGTCCGGCGTGAGCCGCACGGATGCCGCGCCGACGTTCTCCTCCAGGCGATGCAGCTTCGTCGTGCCGGGGATGGGCACGATCCACGGCTTGCGCGAGAGCAGCCAGGCGAGCGCGATCTGGGCCGGCGTGGCGTGCTTGCGCTGCGCGATCTCCTTCAGCAACTCCACGAGCGCCTGGTTCGCATGGCGAGCCTCGGGCGTGAAGCGCGGCACCGTGTTGCGGAAATCCGTCTTGTCGAACTGCGTGTTCTCGTCGATCGCGCCGGTGAGGAAGCCCTTGCCGAGCGGGCTGAACGGCACGAAGCCGATCCCCAGCTCCTCGAGGGCGGGAAGGACCTTCTCCTCCGGCTCGCGCCACCACATCGAGTACTCGCTTTGCACCGCGGCCACCGGCTGGACCGCATGCGCGCGACGGATCGTGTCGGCGCCCGCTTCCGAGAGGCCGAAGTGCTTCACCTTGCCCTCGCGGATCAGCTCCTTCACGGTGCCCGCGACCTCCTCGATGGGTACGTTCGGATCCACCCGGTGTTGGTAGAAAAGGTCGATGCGATCGGTCCGCAGCCGCTTGAGCGACTCGTCGGCCACCTGGCGGATGCGCTCGGGGCGGCTGTCCAGGCCGGCGTTCGGATTTCCGCCCTTGAATCCGAATTTCGTCGCGATCACCACGCGGTCGCGACACGGCTGCAAGGCCTCGCCGACCAGCTCCTCGTTCGTGCCCGGCCCGTACGCCTCGGCAGTATCGAAGAAGGTGACGCCACGCTCGACGGCCGCCCGGATCAGCGTGATCCCGTCCTGCTTGCCCGTGGCCGGTCCATAGCCGTAGCTCAGGCCCATGCAGCCCAGCCCGATGGCCGAGACTTCCAAACCGCTCGTTCCCAGCTTCCTCCTGTCCATCGCCGCCTCCTCGCAGATCGCGTTCGACACGTCGCGAGGGAAATGATGCGCCCGGGGGACCGCTGAAAAAAGGAGCACAATCGAAATGGGCTGTTGAGAGGAGCTCAACAATGGACCGGGAAGACTGGGCGAGTCTCGCCGCTTTCTCCATCGTGGCCGAGGAACGCAGCTTCACGCGCGCCGCCGCGCGCCTCGGCGTCTCGCCTTCGGCGCTCAGCCACACGATGCGCCGGCTCGAGGAGCGGCTCGGCGTGCAGCTCCTCGCGCGAAGCACGCGCAGCGTATCGACCACGCAGGCGGGCGAACGCCTCCTCGTGCGGCTCGATCCCGCGATCGGCGAGATCTCGCGGGCGGTCGAGGAGCTCGGCGCGAGCGCAGGCCGGCCGGCGGGGCACATCCGCATCAGCGCGCCCGGAGAGGCCGCGCGCCGCGTGATCGCGCCGATGTTGCCGAGGTTCGTCGCGGCCCATCCCGACATCGTGGTGGAGATCCTCGTCGAACAGGCCTTCACCGACATCGTCGCGCGCCGCATGGACGCCGGCATCCGGTTGGGCGAATCGCTCGGCAAGGACGTCGTCGCGGTTCCGGTGACCGGCCCGCTGCGGATGGCGGTGATCGGCGCCCCCGCGTACCTGAAGAAGCACGGCATGCCGAAGACACCGCGCGACCTTCGCGCACATCGATGCATCAACCTGCGCCTTGCCTCGGCGGGGACCATCTACAAGTGGGAATTCGAGCGCGGCACGGAGAAGATGGATATCGCGGTCGACGGGCCGCTCGTCTTCGACAGTGGAGGAATGGTGCTCGACGCCGTGCTCGCGGGTGTCGGCCTCGGCTACGTGCTGGAGGACCGCGCCACCGAACACATCAGGAAGGGCGACCTCGTGCGCCTGCTCGGCGACTGGTGCCCGCCGTTTCCGGGCTTCTACCTGTATTACCCCGGCCGACGCCAGGTCTCACCCGCGCTCGCGGCGTTCGTCGAGGCCGTGCGCGTGCCTTCGAAGGCGAGAGGACAAGCGGGAAGGAAGTGATGCCGGGGAGGATTGGTAGGCGCGATTGGACTCGAACCAACGACCCCCACCATGTCAAGGTGGTGCTCTAACCAGCTGAGCTACGCGCCTGCCGAAGGAACGCGAAATTTTATCACAGCATCGAGCGCCGACCGACCCTCTGCCCGGCCCTCTCCCAAGGGAAAGGGAGCCCTTCAGCCGCGGGCGATGAGGTCCGCCGCCTTTTCCGCGATCATGATCGTCGGGATGTTGGTGTTGCTCGAGACGAGCATCGGCATGATCGACGCGTCCACGACGCGCAGTCCTTCCACGTCGTGGACACGGAGCTGCGGATCCACGACCGCATCGCCGCCCGTTCCCATGCGACAGGTGCCCGACGGATGCCAGCACGTCTGCGCGGTGGCGCGTGCATAGTCGAGAAGTTCTTCGTCGCTCGCGGCTTCCGCGCCGGGACGCGTCTCGCGCACGATCACCCGTTGCAGCGCCGGCTGCGAGGCCACGCGCCGGACGGTCTTCAGGAGCCGCACCATCACGTCGCGATCCACCGGGGAATCCAGGTAGTTCGCCTCGATTTTCGGCTGCACCCGCGGATCGGGCGATTGCACGTGCAGCCGCCCGCGCGATTCGGGGTAGAGGAAATAGCCGCCAATCTGGAAGCCCGAGTGCGGATCGATGCCGGTGGCGCGGCTCGTGGCGTAGCGGCTCGCCGCGGAGACCAGCGCGCTCTGGATGCGCACGTCCGGGCACGCCAGGCCGTCGCGCGTTCGGACGTACGAGAGCCCGGTGAGCGTCGTCGTCGCGAAGAGGCCGTCGCGCCGTACGAGATAGCGCGCGAGCGACTTCACGAAGAACCAGCGATCCGACAGCAGGTCGTTCACGGTGACGTGCGGCCGGCACTCGAACGTCATCCGCGGCATCAAATGGTCCTGCAGGTTTCCGCCGACGCCGCGCAGGGGTTGCACGACGGGAATGCCGAGCGCGGCGAGCCGTTCGCCATCGCCGATGCCCGAGAGCTCGAGGAGCTGCGGCGAGCGCAGCGCCCCGGCGCAGAGCAGCACCTCGCGTGTCGCGCGCACCTCGTGCACGGCATCACCCACGCGATAGCGAACTCCGCGCGCACGTCGCCCTTCGAAGAGCACGCGCTCGGCCACCGCGTTCGTCGCCACGTGCAGGTTCGAACGCCTGCGTGCCGGCGCGAGATACTCGAGGCCCGCGCTGGAGCGAATCCCGTTGCGCATCGAGAGCTGCAACGGCGCGGTGCCTTCGGGTAGCGGGCCGTTGTAGTCGGCCGTTCGCGGATACCCGGCCTCGACGCACGCATCGAGGAACGCCTGCGTAACGGCATCGGGCTTCAGCTCGGTGACGCCGATCGGGCCGCCGCGGCTGCGATATGCCGCATCGCCGAACGCGCAGTCCTCGAGCTTGCGGAAATACGGCAGCACGTCGTCGTAGCCCCATCCCGGGCAGCCCATGTCGCGCCACTCGTCGTACTTCTTCGGGTGGCCGCGCACGAAGATCATCCCGTTCACCGAGCTCGACCCGCCGAGCACGCGCCCGCTCGGCCAATACAACCGGTTGCCCTTCATCTGCGGCTGCGGCTCGGTGTCCGCCTTCCACACGAAGCGCTCGTCGGTGAGGAGCTTCGCGACACCGAGGGGAATGCGCACCCAGATCGAGCGGTCCGATCCGCCCGCCTCCAGCAGCAGCACGCGCCGCGCGGGATCCTCGCTCAGGCGGTTGGCGAGCACGCAACCGGCGGAGCCGGCGCCCACGATGACGACGTCGTATTCGGGCACGGTGGACATGCCGAACGGGCCGGCCGCGATCGCTCGCGCCGGCCCGGCCTTTCGACCGCTACTTGTGCTGCTCGTGCGCGGTCTTCACCATGTTGTAGTAGAGCTCCATGATCCGCTCGTGGTATGGGTACACGTTCTTCGCGAACGCGATCTGCGAATCGAGCACCTTCCGGAAGAACGGGTCCTTCGCCGCGTACTCGGCCGTCACCTTGTTGCTCGCCGCGATGAACTTCGGGTAGTAGTCGGCCGGAGTGTTGCGCACGACGACGTGGTCCTTCTCCTCCAGCTCCTTCAGCGCCTGCGAGTTGTCGTAGATGTTGGAGATGTTCGAGTCGGCCACCGTCGCCATCACCGCGACGCGCATGATCTCCTGCAGGTCGGGGGGCAACGATTTCCAGAAGTCCTCGTTGAGGATCAGCTGCCCCACGTCGGTCTGCTGGTGCAGGCCCTGCAGGTAGTAGTACTTCCAGATCTTCTGCAGGCCCAGCGCGCGGTCGTCGCCGGGGCCGATCCATTCGGCCGCGTCGATCACGCCGCGCTGCGCCGCGGGCACGATGTCGCCGCCGGGCATCGCCACCGCCGCGACTCCCATGTCCTTGTAGGTCTGCCCCGGGATGCCGGGCGGCGCGCGGTACTTGAACTTGGCGAAGTCTTCCATGTTGTTGATGGGCTTCTTGAACCATCCGAGCGGGTCCGGTCCCATCGGCTGCATCAGGAACGCCTTCACCTTCATGTGCATGATGTCGTGCAGCAGCTCGTTGTAGAGCATCTCGCCGTCGCCGCGGTAGAACCACGCGAGCATGCTTTCCTGGTCGAGCCCGGTATCGGGCGGAACGTTGGCGAAGAGCACGAACGCCGGGTTCTTGCCGGTCCAGTAGTTGGCCCAGGAGAACGCGCCCTGGACGACGTTGTTGTTGACGCCGTCGAGCTCCTGGAAGGTGGGCACGACCGCGCCCGCGGGAAGGATGTCCGCCTTGAGGCGCCCGCCCGACATCACGTCGATCTCCTTGCCCCACTTCTGCATCAGGCCGTAGTACAGGCTCGAGGTCGGCACCACGGTCTGGATCGCGAACTTGTAGACCTTCCCGTCGGCCGCCTGCGCCGTAGCGCACGCGAGCGCGACGCCGCACGCCGCGAGCACGCCCGCCCATTTCCGGATCGCATTCATCGCCACTCCTCCTTTGCTTTGCCCTGCACGCCCCTCGCGGGGTCCCGTGTTACGCCGCGGCGGAGCGCCGGCCGCGACTCCTCCTCACTGCAATCCGGTGACCGAGGGAAGCCACGTCACCAGGATCGGGAACTTCACCAGCACCAGCACCACGGCAAGCTGCAGCACCACGAACTGCACCATGCCGATGTAGATGTTCTTCATGCTCCACTGCGGCACCACGCCCTTGAGGAAGTACGCCGAGAGCGCCATCGGAGGCGTGAGCCAGGAAGACTGGAGCGTCACCGCGACCAGGATGCCGAACCACAGCATGTCGAAGCCGAGCTGCTTCACCACCGGGATGAAGATCGGAACCACCACGAGCACGATCGGGATCCACTCCAGGGGCCCGCCGAGCACGAAGATCACGAAGAGCATCACGAGCAGCATCGCGGTGGGCGGCAGCGGCAGCGACGTGAGAGCGTCGGTGATGAGCGTGCCGCTGCCGAGGCGCGCGAACACGGCGCCGAAGAAGTTGGCCGCGCCGATCAGGAACATGATGAAAGCGCTGGTTTCGAGCGTGCGGAAGACCGCGGTCTTGAACCGGGACCAGCCCATGCGGCCGTACGCGAGCGAGAGGACCACCGAGGCGAACGCGCCGGTCGCGGCGGCATCGGTCGGCGTGGTGACGCCCGCGATGATGAGCCCGAGGGTCGCCATGATGACGGTGGCGATCGGCACGACGCCGAGGACGATCTCCTTCGCCTTCTGCCATCCACCGGGCGGCGTCCCCTCGTACAGCAGCGGCGGCCCGAGCGCCGGGTTCAAGTGACTGCGCACCAGCGCGTACACGAGGTAGACCGCGGAAAGGATCAGGCCGGGGACGATCGCCCCGGCGAAGAGGTCCGAGACCGGCACGCCCATGAGCGGCCCCATCACGATCAGCATCACGCTCGGCGGGATGAGGATGCCGAGCGTGCCGCCGGCGGCGATGATGCCGGCGGACATCCGCGTGTCGTACCCGCTGCGGATCATGATCGGCGCGGCCATGACGCCGAGAACCGTCACGGAAGCTCCGACGATGCCGGTCGCCGCGGCGAAGATGGTCGCGACCAGCATCACGATGAGGTAGAGCGAGCCCTTGAGCCGCCCGAGCGTCATGCGCAGCGCCTCGAACATCCGGTCCATGAGGCCGGACTGCTCGAGCACGTAGCCCATGAAGAGGAAGAGCGGGATCGCGGCGAGCTCCACGCTCGTCATGAGCCCGAAGAACTGGTAGGTGAGGAGATAGAAGACCTGGTCGCCGATCGCCGCGTAGCCGAACACCAGCGCGACGAAGATGAACATGAACGCCATCGGGAAGCCGGTGAGCACGCCCAGCACGGCGACCACCAGGGAGACCACGCCGAGGACCGGATTCGACATCGCGTTATCTCGACGGCGGGAAAGGCCGGTCGGTGCGCGCGGTCCACTGCGCCTTCAGCACCTCGGCGAGCCCCTGCAGCAACAGCAGCGCGAGCGTGACGGGCATCACGATCTTGAGCGGGTAGATCGCCGGCATCCACGGGCTTTCGGGATAGGTCTCCTGCTGGCGCACCGACTGCACGGCGAACCCGAGGCTCACCCAGAAGAAGATGCCGATCGCGGGGAAGTAGACGCCGAGGTAGAGCACGAGGTCGATGATCGCCTGCCACTTGGGACTCAACGCCGTGAGCAGGAAATCGGCGCGCACATGGCTGCCGTTGCGCAGCGCATACGCCGCGCCGAGCATGAAGAGCGTCCCGGCCATCATGTACGTGATGTCGTACGCCCACACGGTCGGCCGGTCGAAGATGTAGCGCGAGACCACTTCGTACACCAGCGCGCCCGTCATCGGGACGATCACCCACGCGGCGAGCTTCGCCACGGCGACCGAGGGGAATTCGAGCAGGCGGATCGCTGCGAGCAACGCATCCGGCGGCGTGCGTGCGCCCGCCTCGGCCATGGCCTTCCTCCTCCGGGGAGAGTGGGCGCCCGGCCCTCGAACGGGGCTCTTCGCGACGGGACGCCGTCCCGACCGCCACGCTAGGGGAGAGCGCGGCGCGGTGTCAAGCGAAATCCAATACCGCCGAATGTCCACAAGTGAGACTATTGCCGGCGTGCGCCCGGAGCCCGGTGCGCCGCGGAGGAGCGACGATGGCGGTGAAGCACGCGAAGGCGGCGAGGCCCCGCGAGGAAGGCGGGACCCGGAGCAGGAAGCCCCGCGAAGACGACCCGAAGGCCGCGGGCCGCCAGCCGCGCGACCTCGTCGCGCGCGTGGTGCGTGCGCTCGAGTACGCGGCGCAGTCGACCCGGCCCGTCACCGCCGCGGAGTTCTCGACCCAATGCGGCGTTCCGCGCGCGAGCGCCTACCGCATCTTCGCGCGGCTGCAGCAGGAGCGCGTGCTGCTCCCCGAGCCGAACGGCCGCGGCTACGCCAAGGGCCGGCGCTTCGCCGACCTCGCAGCCGCGGTCCTCGTCCAATCCCCGAGCTACGGCGCGCGCCACCGCGTGCTGCGCTCGCTGGTCGACGAGATCGGCGAGACGTGCAACCTCACGATGCTCGTCGGCTCCGAGATCGTGTACATCGACCGCGTCGAGACCGACTGGCCGCTGCGCATGCACCTCGCGCCCGGCTCGCACGTGCCGAGCCACTGCACCGCGACCGGCAAGCTCCTGCTGAGCCTGCTGCCCGAGCGGCAGATGAAGGCGCTGGTGCGCGCGGCGCCGCTGCGCCGCTACACCGAGCGCACCATCACCGATCCCGCGAAGCTCGTCGCGGAGCTCGTGCGCACGAGGCGCGCCGGCATCGGCATCGACGACGAGGAGTTCGCGGCGGGCATGGTGGCAGTGGCCGTTCCCGTGCTCGACGAGCGCGGCCGTGCGCGCGCGGCGATCGCGGTGCACGCGCCCGCGGTACGCCTCCCGCTCGACGCGGCGAAGCACCACTTGCCGGCGCTGCGCAAGGCGGCCGCGGCGCTTTCGAAGCTGCTCTTCTGAGCTTGCCCCGCTTCGCCTACGCCGCCTGCAGCCACAGCCCCTTCAGGTACTCGCCCTCGGGGAAGTGGATCGAGACGGGATGGTCGAGGCCGGGACCGAGGTGGCGGCGGATCTGCACGTCGGCCTTCGCGTCCGCGGCCGCGCCCGCCACGATCTTCTGGAACAGATCCGGCGACACGGCGCCCGAGCACGAGAACGTGAGGAGGTGGCCGCGCGGCGCGAGGAGCTTCATCGCCCAGAGGTTGATGTCCTTGTAGGCGCGCGCGGCCTTCGGCACGTGCTTCTCGGTCGGCGCGAACTTCGGCGGATCGAGGATGATCAATCCGAAGTGCCGGCCCTGGTCGCGCAGCTTCCTCAGGTAGGCGAACACGTCCGCGCCGATCCATTCCGCGCGCGCCGCGTCGAGCGGGTTGGCCGCGAGATTGCGCCGCGCCGATTCGAGCGCTTCCCCGGACGTATCCACCGAGACCACGTGCCGCGCGCCGCCCTTCAAGGCGGCGAGGCTGAAGCCGCCGGTGTAGCAGAAGCCGTTCAATACGTCGGCATCGCTCGCGAGCGCGGCGGCGAGCGCGCGGTTGTCGCGCTGGTCGAGGTAGAAGCCGGTCTTCTGACCCTTCGCGACGTCCACCTCGTAGGCGATGCCATCCTCGACGATGCGGACGGCCACAGGCACGTCGCCCAGCAGCGGACCGACGCGCGGCTGCAATCCCTCGAGCGTTCGCACTTCCGCGTCCGAGCGCTCGAAGACCCTCTCCACCTGCGCGAGCTCCGCGATCGCGGCTCCCCACGAGTCGCGCCATCGCTCGGCGCCGGCGGAGAGGATCTGCACGACCGCCGTGTCGGCATAGCGGTCGACGACGAGCCCCGGAATCCCGTCGGATTCGCCGTGCGCGAGGCGCATGCCGTCGCTTCCCGGACGCACGATCGAGCGCCTCGCGATGGAGGCGGCGAGCCGCGTGCGCAGGAACGCCTCGTCGACGCGCTCGCGCTCGTCGAAGGTCCACACGCGAGCGCGGATCTGCGACTCGCCGTTGTACGCCGCGCGGGCGAGGAAGCTCCCGTCGTGCGCGACGACCGTCACCGTTTCGCCGAAGCCGGGATCGCCCTCCACGCGCTCGATCGCGCCGGAGAAGATCCACGGATGGCGATGGCGCAGCGATTTCTCGCGGCCGGGCTTTAGAATGACTCTCGATTTCGGATCCATTCCGTCATTTTCCCATGACGCGCATCCACGACCGCATCCTCGTGAAGGTCGGCGACATCACGCGCGAGACGGTCGACGCGATCGTGAACGCCGCCAACTCGTCGCTGCTCGGCGGCGGCGGCGTGGACGGCGCGATCCACCGGGCGGGCGGGCCGGCGATCCTGGAAGCGTGCCGCCGCATCCGGGCGACGACGCATCCGAAGGGACTTCCCACCGGCGAGGCGGTCATCACCCCCGGCGGCCTCCTTTCGGCGCGCCACGTGATCCACACCGTGGGACCGATCTACGGCGAGCACGGCGGCGAGGAGCCGCGCTTGCTCGCGGCGTGCTATCGCAACTCGCTCGCGCTCGCCGCACGGCACGAGCTCGCGAGCGTCGCATTCCCCGCGATCTCCACCGGCATCTACGGCTATCCGAAGGACGAGGCCGCGCGCGTGTCGCTCGCCGCGATCATGGAGTCGCTCGAGGAGCACCACGGCATCGAGGAGGTTCGGCTGGTGTTCTTCTCGGCGGGGGACGCCGAGTACGTCAAACGGGTGTGACGAAAACCGGGGTCAGACCCCCATTTCCGCTCGCCGCGCGAGCGGACTCGCCGCTTGGAAATAGTGGTCTGACCCCGGTTTTCTATGCCGGCGCGACGACCAGCGGCTGGACCTGGTTGCGGCCGTGGCGCTTCGCCTCGTGCAGCCAGTGGTCGGCGGCATCGAGCAGCCCCTGCGGCTCGTCGAAGGACCGGTTGGAAGCGAGCCCCATCGAGAGCGTCACGCGAAGCTGCGGGTGGATGGATTTCCAGTCCCACGACTCCACCGCGCGCCGCACGCGCTGGCACGCTTCGGACGCCGCCGCCATCTCGAGGCCGCGGAACACCAGCACGAACTCCTCGCCGCCGTAGCGGCCCGCGACGTCCCCAGCGCGGCATTGCGCGCGCAGCACCTCGCCCACGCAGCGCAGGACCTCGTCGCCCACGGCGTGCGAGAAGCGGTCGTTGATCCCCTTGAAGTGGTCGACGTCCGCGAGGGCCAGGGTAATCGAGGTGCTCCGCGCGCGCGCATCGCGCAGCATCGAGCCGAGGCGCTCGTCGAGCTGCCGGCGATTGGCGAGGCCGGTGAGCGCGTCCTCCATCGCGAGGCGCTTGTAGCGCTCGGCTTCCTCCGCGGCGTGCTCCACGCGCCGCCGCTCCGCGAGGGCGCGCGCGCGGCGTTCGGTCGCCTCGCTGCGCAGCTCCTCGTCGAGCCGCGTCGCGCGCCGCAGGCAAGCCAGCGCTTCGCCGAGCTCGCCGGCGTCCTCGTGCGCACGCGAGAGGATCTTCAGCACGCGGGCGCTCTCGTCGCGGGCGCCGAGCGCCTCGAAGGACGCGAGCGCCGCGGCGAGCAGCTCGATCGCCGGCGCGTGCTCGCCGAGCTGCTGGCGGATCTCTCCCACGCACGACAGGCCGTACGCCTCGATCCAGCGGTCGCCCGACTGGCGCGAGAGCGCGAGGAAACGGTCCGCCATGCCGAGCGCGACTTCGGGCTTCGCCATCGCGAGGTACGCCTCGCCCATCGACTCCACCACGGTCGCCTCGAGCCGCGTGTAGCCGTACTGACGCGCCACGGCGAGCGCGCGGTCGAGGAGCCGCACGGCGGTGTCGCACTCGACCTGGCAGCTCGTCGTGTCGCCCGAGGCCCGCAGCTGCAGCGCGCGCTGCACGTGCGCGAAAGCCGCGTTGTTGAGGTCGAAGCCGGAGCCCTCGTTGTCGCCGATCTCGCGGCGCAGCTGCAGCGCCTGCCCGAAGAGCTCGAGCGCCGCGCCGTGGTTGCCGAGCTGGATCTCGACGTTGCCGATGTTCGAGACCACCCGCGCCTGCCACTTGCGGTCGCCCGCCTGCCGGAAGCCGCGCAGCGCCGCCTCGTACATCTCGAGCGCGCGGCCGTAATCGGAGAGCTGCCGCCACGTGATGCCGAGGAGGTTCAGGCAGCGCGCCTCGCCCTCGAGGTCCCCGAGCGCGCGGAAGAGCGCGATGGAAGCGTCCTGCGCATCGAGCACCGCGGGATAGTCGGCCTGCGAATAGAGGTTGCGACCGAGGCAGTACTGCGCCTGGGCCTCCGCCCCGCGGTCGCGGCTCGCGCGCGCGAGCCCGATCGCCTCGCGCGCGAGCCCGGCGCCGCGCGCCGCATCGCGTTCGTAGAGCGCTTCCGAGACCTCGTTGAGGAGCCGCACGCGCTCGCCCACCGGGAGCGGCTCGTTGAGCTTCGCCTCGAGGCCCTGGAGCGTCGAGACGTTCACAGGCGCCTCGCGGTATCGACGCCCGGCACTTCCTTCACCTGCCGCAGCACGCGCCCGATCGCCTCCCCGCTCGAGACCTGGATCGTGAAGCGCATGAAGGCGTGCGCGCCGCGCGAGAGCGTGTTCACCGCGGTCACGTTGATGCGCTCCCGCGCGATGGCTTCGGTGATGTCGCGCAGCAGCCCCTGCCGGTCCACCGCCACCACCTCGAGGTCGGCGAAGAACGGCGCCTCCTCGCCGGTCTTGCCCCAGTCGGCGGGCATCAGGCGCTCGCGCTGCGCGGGATCGAGCCCGGTCACGTTCGGGCAGTCCTGGCGGTGCACCATCACGCCGCGGGTGCGCGTCACGAAGCCGACGATCGGATCGGGCGGCACCGGCTTGCAGCACTTGGCGATCATCGTGGCGATGTTGTTGACGCCCAGCACCAGCACGCCCGAGGAGGCCTTCTGCGGCGCGACGGGCACCGGTGCGACCGCGGGCTGCGCGGGCGCCTCGCCGCGCACCGCGATCTCGATCTGGCGCGAGGTCACCTCGCCGCGTCCGAGCGCCGCGAAGAACTCCTCGAGCTTCGGATACCCGCAGGCCGCCGCGATCTTCTCGTGCGACTCGCTCACCGCGCCGATGCGGTGCAGCTCCTTGTCGAGCGCGGTGCGGCCGCTCGCGACGTCCTTCTCGAAGTCCTCGTGGCGGAACCACGAGCGCACCTTCGCCATCGCGCGCGGGCTCGCGAGATAGCCCGCGTCCCTGGCGAGCCAGTCGCGCGAGGGCCGCGCCTCCTTCGCCGCCATGATCTCCACGCGCTGCGCGTTCTGGAGCTTGTAGTTGAGCGGCACCATCTGGCCGTCCACCTTCGCCCCCCGGCAACGGTGGCCGAGATCCGTATGGACGTGGTAGGCGAAGTCGATCGGCGTGGAGCCGGCGGGAAGATCCACGACGCGCCCCTGCGGCGTGAGCACGTAGATCGTGTCCTCGAAAAGCCCGCGCTTCGACGGCTCCGCGACCTCGCCGCCCAGCACCTCCTTCTTCCATGCGAGCACCTGGCGCAGCCACGCGATCTTCGCGTCGAACGCCTTGTCCGCGCGTCCGCCTTCCTTGTAGCGCCAATGGGCCGCGACCCCGTGCTCGGAGTGCCGGTGCATCTCCTCGGTGCGGATCTGCACCTCGAGGGTCCTGCCTTCGGGACCGATCACCGCGGTGTGCAGCGACTGGTACTGGTTCGCCTTGGGATTGGCGATGTAGTCGTCGAACTCGCCTTCGATCGGCGTCCAGAGGTCGTGCACGACGCCGAGCACGGTGTAGCACTCGCGCACGTTCCCCACGATCACGCGCACCGCGCGGATGTCGTAGAGGCCCTCGAAGGTGACGTTCTTGCCGCCCATCTTGCGCCAGATGGAGTAGATGTGCTTGGGCCGCCCCTGGATCGCCGCGGCGATGCCCATGGCGTGGAGCTCCTTCTGGAGGAGCTCGATCACGCGCTGGATGTAGGCCTCGCGCTCGCTGCGCTTCTCGTCGAGGAGCTGCGCGATGCGCTTGTAGAGCTCGGGCTCGGTATAGCGGAAGGCGAAGTCCTCGAGCTCCCACTTGAAGTCGGAGACCCCGAGGCGGTTGGCGAGCGGCGCGAAGAGCTGCAGCGTCTGCGTGGCCGCGGCGCGCCGCACGGCCTCGTCGGCCTTCGTGAGCGAGCGCAGGTACACGACGCGCTCGGCGAGCTTGATGAGCACCACGCGCACGTCCTCGGCGATCGCGAGGAGCATCTTGCGCAGCTGCTCGAGGTCGGTGCCGGTCGCGCTGAGCGCCTCGATGCGCCCGGCGCGTTCGAGCCCCTTGAGGAGGGTCGTGAGCGCGGCGCCGAAGGCGCTCTCGATCGCCTCGAGGTCGAGGTCCCTTTCGGGAATCGCCTGGCTCACCAGCGCCGCGGCGATGGTCTCCGGGTCCGCGCCCTGCACCAGGAGGAGCCGCGCCACGGCGAGCGCGCGCTCGAACGACTCGTCGCGCCCGGCCGCCTGCGCCGCCCCGCGCGCGAACTGCAGCGCCCGCACCGGCAGCTCGGCGAGCGCCGCTCCGAAGGTCGAGCGCAGCTCCGCCTCGAAAGGGGCGAGGTCCAGGGCGGCGGTGGAGCTGAGCACGGGCGGAGGGAGCGGAGGCTGTCCCTACGGATTCTAATCCCCGCGTGCCGAAAAATCCGCATCCGGGCCGGCGAATATCCCGCTGCCGCGGCCCGCGGGCCGGCCCCATCATCGGTGCCATGGAAACCCTTTCCGCCGTCCTCCCGGCCGACCCCGAACGCGCGACGCGCATCGGGCGCGTGAAGTTCGTGGCGTTGGTCTTCGAGGACGAGCCGGCCGCGTCCGGGCCGGCCGCCGCGGCGTCTTCCTTGCAGCGCTTCCTGCGGCTCATGCGCCGTTTCGCATCCCGCGTCGACGGTCGTCCTATGGCGGCGCGGCCCTAGGCCGACCGACGCGGTCCTTTCCGGCCTCCGGTCCTCCTCGGAGGCCGGCTTTCTTTTCAGCGGCGCCGAACGTTGCCGGCGAGGCGCTTCGCGCGCGCCGAAAGGCGGCCGGCGCGATCGCCGTTGCCGCGCAGGGTGCAGAATCGCGTTTCCCCCGTCCTCCAACCTCCCGGGAGACGCCATGAACCTTCCCGCAACCGGCAAGTGGCTCGCCGCCCTCGCGGCGGGCGCCCTCATCGCGACCACCGCCCAGGCGAAGATCGTCGGCAAGAACGTCGAGTACAAGTACGAAGGCATGACCATGAAGGGCTACCTCGCCTACGACGACGCAGCCCGGGGCGCGCGCCCGGGCGTCCTGGTGGTGCACGAATGGTGGGGATTGAACGACTACATCAAGGAGCGCACCCGCCAGGTCGCCGCGCTCGGCTACGTCGCCTTCGCTCCCGACATGTACGGCGAGGGCAAGACCACGAACGACCCGAAGGTCGCGGGCCAATGGTCCGGCGAGGTGCAGAAATCGGGGCAGCTCGCCTCGCGCGCGAAGGCGGGCCTCGACGTCCTCGTCGCCCAGCCAGGGGTGGAGAAGGACGACCTCGGCGCGATGGGCTTCTGCTTCGGCGGCAGCACGGTTCTCGCGCTCGCGTACAGCGGCGAGAAGCTGCGCGCGGTGGCGACGTTCCACGGCGGGCTCTTTCCGCCCGACGAGCAGCAGCGCACCCGGATCCGGACGCCGATCCTCATCATGCAGGGCGAGAAGGACCCGTTCGTGAAGCCCGAGACGATCCAGCAGGTGAAGGACGCGCTCGATGCGGGCCACGTCGACTGGTACATGGTCACCTATGCGGACGCGGTGCACGCGTTCACGAACCCGAAGGCGGACGACTACCACATCCCGGGCGTCGCCTACAACGAGAAGGCGGCGAAGCGCTCGTGGGCGGAGATGGAGCATTTCTTCCGCGTTCAGCTCGGGCGCTGAGCGAGGGACGGGCCCGCGCGATCGGGACCATCGCCCATGCGACAGTGCGATACCAGCATCGTGAGCTCGCAAGGCGCGAAGCCGTCGAGCGGCTTCGCCATCTTCCTGCGCTGGCTCGCGTTCGGCGTGATGCTCATGACCATCCCGCAGGTGGTGAGCGTCTGGCGCAACGGCGCAGCCGGCGTCTCGCTCGCCTCGTGGATCGCGTATCTTTTCTCCTCGGTCGCGTGGCTCGTCTACGGCATCCGGCGGAGGGATCCCACCATCTGGCTGGTGTGCATCGGCTGGATCCTCGTGGACGGCGCGGTGGTCGCCGGCATCCTCGTGAACGCCTGATCCGCGCCGCTCACTTCGAGCAGCTCGAGCGCGCGCTCCAGTAGCGGCACGCCGCCTCCTGGCCGGTGATCACCGGCTGCGCGCCGCCTCGCGCGGGCAGCACCATCCGCAACGCTCCTTCCTCGTCGGTGCGATGCCGCTCGACGCCGCGAGCGGCGTAGCGCGCGACCACCATCGGGTGCGGATGGTGGAAGCGGTTGCGGTAGCCCACCGAGAAGATCGCGACGGCCGGCGACACCGCATCGACGAACCCCTCGGTCGACGAGGTCCTCGATCCGTGGTGCGGGACGAGCAGGACGTCGGAAGCGAGGGCGGCCGGGTCGCGGGCGAGCATCTCCGACTCGCTGCGCGCCTCGACGTCCGCTGCGAGCAGCATCGAATGCGCGGCGGTCGCGACGCGGATCACGCAGCCGCGGTCGTTCTCCTTGCGCCTCGCGCCGCCGGCGTAGATCGACGCCGGCGGATGCAGCACCCGGAAATCCACGCCGTCCCAGCGCCATCCTTCCCCCGCTTCGCACGGAAACGACGGCGCGACGAGGTCGTGCAGCGGGTGGCCCGCGGGCAACGACGAGAGCATCCAGCGCGGATCGCGCGACGCGGCGACCGATGCGGCGCCGCCGGAGTGATCGTCGTCCGCGTGCGAGATCACGAGCGCGTCGAGTCGCGCGATGCCTTCGCCGCGCAGGAACGGCACGACGATGCGGCTACCGGTGTCCGCATCGCCGTTCCAGCTGGGACCCGTGTCGTAGGCGAGCGCGTGGCCGGCGGTGCGCACGACGACCGCGAGGCCGTTCCCGACGTCGAGCACGTCGATCCAGGCTTCGCCGGGCGCGGGCCCGGGCGGCGCGACCAGGAAGAGCGGCGCGATCCAGGCGAGCGCGCAGGAGCGCATCGGGAAGCCGCGCGGTGCGAGCATCCACAGGCATCCGGTCACCGCGCACGCCACCGTCCACGGCTGCGGCGCGTGGCTCTCGAGCACCGCCGAGGGCAGCGCCGCGAGCCACCCGAGCGCGGCCATCACGAGCTGCAGGAGGGCGTGCGCGACGTCGAGCAGCCATGGCAACGGCAGGAAGGCGCCGGCGATCGTGAGCGGCACCACGCCGAGGCTCACGACCGGGATCGCGAACGCATTGGCGAGCGGGGAGACGAGCGACACCTGCTGGAAGAGCGCGACGAGCATCGGCAGCATCACCAGCGTCACGGCGAGCTGCTCCAGGAACGCCGCGGCGAGCTTGCCGCGCCGGCCCGTGCGCAGGTCCATCGCGTAGAAGATCGAGGCCACCGCGCCGAACGAGAGCCAGAAGCCGGGCGCGAGCACCGCCCACGGATCGAGCGCCACGACGACGATCGCGGCCGCGGCGAGCGTGCGCGAGGGCGAGGCGCGCCGGCCGGCGATCACGCATGCCGCGACGGTCGCCAGCATGGCGAGCGTGCGCTGCGCCGGCACCGCATATCCGGTCATGAGCGTGTAGGCGGCCGCGACGACGAGCCCCGCGACGGCGGCCGCCTTGCGCGCCGGCAGGCGCAGCGCGAGCCGCGGCACGCGCACCCACAGGAAGGCCGTGGCGGCGAAGCCGAGCGCGGCGAGCATCGTGATGTGCAGCCCCGAGATGCTCATGAGGTGCCCGACTCCCGTGCGCCAGAACGTCTCCCAATCCGATTCCGGGATCGAGTCCTGGTCGCCGATCGCGAGCGCGACCAGCACGCCGCGGCGCGGAGCTTGGGCGAGGCGCTCCAGCATCCTTGCCCTCACGACGCCGCGCCACCGATGCAGCAGGCAGGGCCAGCCGTCCACGCGATCGGAGAGGCGCGCGGCCGTTCCCTCGTCGCGCACGTAGCCCGTCGCGCGGATGCCGCGCTCCAGCGCCCACGATTCGAAATCGAACCCGTGCGGATTCGCGAGCCCGTGCGGACGCTTGAGCCGCACGGCGAGGCGCCAGCGCTCGCACGCCGCCACGCGCGGCGTCGTCGCGTCGTGCGCATACCAGGCGAGCGAGAGCGTGGAAGGAAGCTCGCCGCGGTTGCGCGCGCCAGCCCCCCAATCCTCGACGTCGAAGAGGAACCGCGTTCCCTCGGCGCGCTCCTGCGGAAGCCCCGAGACGATCCCGGTCACGACGACGTCGCGACCCTCCATCGCGGCGGGCAAGGCTTCCGCGAGCCGCAGCTCCGCGCGCCACGCGGCGTAGCCGAAGCCGAGCAGCAAGCCGCTCGCGAACGCAAGCCCCGCGCCGAGGAGCGGCCGCCTTGCGCAGAGCAGCCACGCAGCCGCTCCCGCCAGCCCGAGGAGCGCGAAGGGCGCGTCGGGAAGCGAGCGCTGCTGCTGGAGAAGGAAAGCGCCGGCGACGAACGCCAGCGCGAAGAGCCGCATCCCGTCCTAACGCGACGGGAGCGGCGCAAGGCTACCGCGTGTCGCCGCCCCGCTTCACGTTCTTCTTCCGAGGATCCGGCTCCGAGGGCGGGGTGTCGCGGCCCTTCTCGGCCGCGCTCTTCACCGCGAGCGAGCTGTTCGGGTGTGCAGGCGCCGGCGGATCGCTGGCCGGAAACGACTCGTCCACCGCTTCGTCGATGAGGCGTTCCTCGTGCGCATCCTCGTCGCTGCGTCCGGCGTGCGGCGGCGGCACCTGGCTGGCGTCGACTCTCGCGGGGTCGGGCATCCGGTCGCGCGGGGACTTCGATTGCGGATTGGGCATGGTTCCTCCTCGCCGTTCGGCCACTCCTCGATGGACAGGGGCCGCGGCGTTCGGTTCGCTACAATCGCCCGATGGTTCCCGACTACTGGGCTCAGGCGAAGGCCGAGCTCGCACGGCGCGACAAGGTCCTGCGCAAGCTCATCCGCAAGTTCCCCGACGCGGACCTGCGCACGCGCGGCGATGCGTTCCAGACGCTCGCCCGCTCGATCGTGGGGCAGCAGATCTCGGTCGCGGCGGCGCAATCGATCTGGGCACGCTTCGCGCTGGCGGCGGGCGAGGTCGAGCCATCCAGCGTCGTGGCGATGCCGGTGGAGACGCTGCGCGCGTGCGGCCTCTCGGGGCAGAAGTCGCTCTACGTGAAGGACCTCGCGGCGCATTTCCATGCCGGCGCGATCCGCCCGCGCCGCTGGCCGCGCATGAAGGACGAGGCGATCATCGAGGACCTGGTGCGCGTGAAAGGCATCGGGCGCTGGAGTGTCGAGATGTTCCTCATCTTCCACATGATGCGGCCCGACGTGCTGCCGGTGGACGACCTCGGGCTGCGCCGCGCGATGGAGCGCGCCTACAACGACGGCGAGCCGCTCACGAAGGGCGAGATGCGCGAGCTGGGAGCCGCGTGGTCGCCATGGAGCTCGGTCGCCACCTGGTACCTGTGGCGCTCCCTCGATCCGGTGAGCTTCTGAGAGGAGCGCGCCCTGCGCGACGGGATCCGCGGGCTCGAGCTGCCTCGATCACCTTGCGCACGCGCGTGAAGGGCGAATGAGCTCGAGCTCCCCGTCCGTGGAAGGCCGCCGCGGGAATCGCCGCATCGAGGCCCTGCTGTTCGACCTCGGGGGCGTGCTGCTGCGCCTCGATTGGGACGCGGTGTTCGCGCACTGGGCCTCGTGCTGCGGCGCCGACGCCACGGCGTTGCGCGGCCGCTTCTCCTTCGACGAGCCCTACGAGCGGCACGAGCGCGGCGAGATCAGCGCGCGCGAGTATTTCAAGGCGTTGCGCGGCTCGCTCGGCATCGAGCTCTCCAACGACGACTTCCGCCTGGGCTGGGAGCGCCTGCTCGCCGGCCCCGTGCAGCCGACCGTCGACCTCGTCCGGCGCGTCGATCCGGCGATGCCGCTCTACCTCCTCACCAACACCAATGCCGCGCACCATGCGGCGTGGGCGCACGACTACGCCGAGGCGCTGCGGCCGTTCCGGCGCGCGTTCACCTCGTGCGAGCTCGGCGTGCGCAAGCCGGAGCGGGCGGCCTTCGAGCGCGTGGCCCGCGAGATCGGCGTCCCGATGGAGCGCATCCTCTTCTTCGACGACACCGAGTCGAACGTCGAGGGCGCACGGCGCGCCGGCCTCGCGGCGGTGCACGTCCGCTCGCCCGAGGACGCGGAGCGGGCGCTGGCGCCCTGGCTTCGCGACGGATGACTCCGACGGCGCGTCGCCGCGGAATTCGACGTTTCGTCGCGTTTCGGCGATCGGCTGGTTCGAGGCGACTAGCGCGGCGTGCCCGCGGCCGCGTATTCGCTTCTCGGGCGGAAGGCACGATGCCGGGATGCGTGCATGCCGATCCCTCCGCACGACGGGCTTCCTGTTGCGCCTCGCGACGGCGGCGTTCGCGGCCTGTGCGCTCCCATCGCACGCCACGGTGCTCTACAAGTCGATCGGCCCGAACGGCGTGATCCGGTTCTCGGACACGCCGCCCGAGGACGGCGTCGTCGTGGAGGAGCGCTTCGTGGATCCCTCTGGCGGCCAGCCCTTCGCGGGCGCGCCCGACGGCATGCCGCTCCTCGCCTTCGAGAATCCGCTCGAGACGGCGGAGCACGAAGGCGTCGACACGGACGATGCGCTCGCCGCCGCGGACCAGCAGGTGGATCTCGCCGAGCACGCCCTCGCCCTCGCGCGCGGCTCCGCGTGGACGCGCAACGAAGGCTTGCGCCTCGGCAATCCACGCCACGCGCCCGGCGATGCGGCGCGGATCGCCTTCTACGAGCGCAACCTGCGCGCGGCGCGCGCGAACCTGCTCGCCGCGATGAAAAGGGCGCAGACCCCGCTTTCACCCGCGAACACGACGCCGGCTATGCAGCTCGCGCAGTCGCAACCCGCGCCACCGTTCCACCAATAGAAAAACGGCCTGTCCCGATTCGAGGTGCTACTTGAGGTGGCCGTCGGCCAGCCTCAGGGTCCGGTCCATGCGCCCGGCGAGGTCGGGATCGTGGGTCACCATCACGAACGCGGCCGCGTGGCGCCGATTGAGCTCGAGGATCAGCTCGAAGACGCGCGAGGCGTTCTCGCGATCGAGGTTTCCGGTCGGCTCGTCGGCGAGCACGCACGCCGGCTCCGTCACGAGCGCGCGCGCCACGGCCACACGCTGGCGCTCGCCGCCGGAAAGCTCCCCCGGGCGGTGCGCCATGCGATGGCCGAGCCCCACCTCCTCGAGCATCGCCACGGCGCGCGCACGGCATTCCTCCCACGGCGCGCGGCGGATCACGAGCGGCATCGCCACGTTCTCCAGCGCCGAGAATTCGGGGAGCAGGTGGTGGAACTGGTAGACGAATCCGAGCGCGCGGTTGCGAAGCCTTCCCTGCTCCGCCGGGGCCATCGCGAGGAAGTCCTCGCCGAGGAGCGTGACGCTTCCCTCCGAGGCGCGGTCGAGCCCGCCGAGCAGGTGCAGCAGCGTGCTCTTCCCCGATCCCGAGGCGCCCACGATCGCGATCGACTCGCCGCGGCGCACGTCGAGGTCCACGCCCTTCAGCACCGGGACGGCGACCTCGCCCAGGCCGTAGGTCTTGGCGAGCGAGCGGCAGGCGAGCACCGGCTCATTCATAGCGCAGCGCCTCGGCCGGATTCACGCGCGAGGCCCTCCAGCTCGGATAGATCGTCGCGACGAAGGACAGCACGAGCGAGACCACGGCGACGGAGACCACGTCCTGCCAGCGCACGTGCGACGGCAGCTCGCTGATGTAGTACACCTGGCTCGAGAGGATGTGGAAGTGGAACGTGCGCTCGAGGAACGGCACCACCACCTCGATGTTCGAGGCGAGCAGCAACCCGGCGACGACGCCGATCGCCGTGCCGATCACGCCGATGATCGCGCCCTGCACGACGAAGATCCGCATGATGCTCGCGGGGGCGGCGCCGAGCGTGCGCAGGATCGCGATGTCGGGATGCTTGTCGGTCACCACCATCACGAGCGTGGAGACCAGGTTGAAGGCCGCCACCGCGATGATGAGCGTGAGGATCACGAACATCATGCGCTTCTCGATCTCGATCGCGCGGAAGTAGTTGGCGTTCTGCTGCGTCCAGTCGGTGACGTAGAAGTCGCCGTGCAGCGTCGCGCCGATCTCGCGCGCGACGATTGGCGCGCGGTCGACGTCGTCGACCTTGAGCCGGATGCCGCTCACGCGCTCGCCCATACGGTAGAGCGCCTGCGCATCGTGCATGTCGACGAGCGCGAGCGCGTTGTCGAACTCGTTGTGGTCGAGCCGGAAGATGGCGACCACGGTGAACTGCTTGAGCCGCGGCAGCAGCCCCGCGGGCGTCACCTGCCCCTGCGGCGCGATGAGCGTCACGCGATCCCCGAGGCCCAGCTGCAGGCCGCGCGCGATGCCCACCCCGATCACGATGCCGAATCCGCCGGGCTTGAGGCTCCCGAGCTCGCCGGCGACCATGTGCTGCGAGAAATCGGCGACCGTGTCCTCGAGCGCGGGCACGATGCCGCGCACGTAGACGCCGCGCACCGAGTCGCCGGTCGAAAGCAGGCCCTGCCCCGACACGAAGGGCGCCGCGGCGGTGACTTCCCGGTTGCCCTTCACGACCTGCGAGACCTCGCGCCAGCCCTCGAATCCCTGCTCCCCGCCGAGGACCTGCACGTCGGCCGCGGCGCCGAGGATGCGCGCGCGGATCTCCTTCTCGAAGCCGTTCATCACCGACATCACCGTGATCAGCGCGGCGATGCCGAGCGCGATGCCGGCCATCGACACCATCGAGATGAAGGAGACGAACTGGCTGCGGCGCTTGGCGCGGGTATAGCGCAGGCCGACGAAAAGCTCGAAGGATCTCTGCAAGGGAAGTGGGATAATCGAAGGAGCGGGCCCGCGCATTATCTCAGTAATGCCGGCCGCGATGATCCGACATGCCGCTCGACCTCCTCGTTCCCGACCTCCTGCCGCCGCCCGACGCGCCGCCTGCGATCCGCGCGGTGCGCCTGGCCGCGATCGAGAAATGGCTCGCGCGTGCGGACCTCGAGCGTTCCCCCGCGGTCGGCGCCGAACGCTGGCTCGCCGGGCGCTTCGGCCTCGCGTGGCCGGCTCCGCTCGCCGCGATCGCGCTCGCGGGAGAGTCCGGGCCGCATCGCGGCGAATGGCTGCGCGCCGACCCCGTGCACCTGCGCATCGAAGGCGACTCCGTGGTGGTGCACGATCCCGCGGTGCTCGGGCTCGATCGCGACGAGGCGGATGCGCTCGCCGCCTCTCTGCAGCGGCACTTCGACGAAGACGGGCTTCGCTTCCGGGTGGCCGACCCGCATCGCTGGTACGTCGAGGTGCCGGAGGGCGAGCGACCGACGACGGTCGCGCTCGAAGAGGTGCGCGGCCGCGACGCCTTCGGCCGGCTTCCCGCGGGCGGCTCGGCGATTCACTGGCGTGCCGCGATCACCGAAGCGCAGATGGTGCTATCCGCCCACGCAGTGAACGCGCGGCGCGAGCGCGAGGGCCGGCCGAGCGCGAACAGCGTGTGGTTCTGGGGCGAGGGCGCGACGCCGGAGCGGCTGGACCGGCCCTACTCGCTGGTGCACGCGTCGGATGCGTTCGCACGCGGGCTCGCGCGCCTCTCGGGCGCCGAGCTGCAGGCACCGCCCGCCTCGCTCCGCGAGGTGGACCTGGTCTCCGAGCCGGATCACGCGCTGGTCGTGCTGCCCGACCTCGCCGCGCCGCTCGCGCGCGGGGACCTCGAGGCATGGACGAAGGCCGCCGCGCGCCTCGACGAGGATTGGTTCCACGAGCTCGGTCCGGCGATCGAGCGTTTCGAGCGCGTGCGCCTGGTGCTTCCTCGCTCGCGGGACACGCTGGTCGCGAGCCTCGACGCACGTGCGCGCCGGCGCTGGCTGCGGCGCAGGCGCCCGCTCGCTTCCCATGCCTGAGATCGTCGATCGCGCCGTCGACGAGGAGGCGCGCGC
>DATIZV010000140.1:0-9201 GCA_035516915.1 Usitatibacter sp.
CCATTTGCGCCAGGGTCTCGGCGAGCGAGGGGATCCAGCCGCCCGGGAAGACATGCTTGCGGATGAAGAGCTCGGTCTCGAAGCGGCCGACGTGGCCGATGAAGTGCAGCAACCCCAGCCCGCCGGGCTTGAGGTGCGCGGCGTGCGCGCGCACCACTTCCTCGAGCTGGTCGCGCCCCGCGTGCTCGAGCACGCCGATGGAGACCACCTTGTCGAACTGCCGCGGCGCCTCGCGGAAGTCGCATTCGACCACGTCGCACTTGCCTTCGAGTTTCCGGCGGCGGATCTCCTCGCGCACCATCTCGACCTGCTCGGTGGTCGTGTTCGTCCCGGTGACCTTCGCGCCGTGGAACTGCTCCGCGTGGAACATGAAGCCGCCGAAGCCGGTGCCGATGTCGACCACGTCCTCGCCGGGCTGCAGGCGGATCTTGCGGCACACGTGCTCGACCTTGTTGCGCTGCGCCTGCTCGACGCTCGTCGTGCCGGGCGCCCAGTACCCGCACGTGTACATCATGAGCGCCTCGTCGAGCCACAGACGGTAGAAGTCCGTGCCGAGCGCGTAATGGAAGCGCGCATTCTCCTTCGCCTGCTCGCGGCTCGCGTTCGAGAAGCGGAACTCGTGCCAGCGGTTGCGCAAGCGCGTGAGGAGGGTGGGCTTGTCGAACCCCGAGGCCATGCCGATCGCGAAGGCCTTCCCGATGTCGCCCTCGACGTCGACGTCGCCGTCGAACCAGGATTCGAGGAGGCCGATGTGCCCGAAGAGGGCGCCGCGGAGCGCCACGCGCCGCGGACGGTGGAAGGTGAGCTTGAAGTCGGGATGCTGCGTCGGAAAGGATTTCAATCAGGCCTCCATCTTCCGGGTTGCGCTTCGTTTTCCGAGCATGCGCTTCAGGGCGGCGAGCGGACGGGCATTGAGCACCTGGTCCTTGCCGAGCCATCCGCGGCGCGCCTGGCCGATACCGTAGCGCAGGTCGGCGAGCCCGTCCACCGAGTGCGCGTCGCTGTCGATCGCGACCATCACGCCGAAGTCGCGCGCCATGCGGCAATGCGCGTCGTTCAGGTCGAGGCGGTCGGATTGCGCGTTGAGCTCGAGGGCGATGCCGCGCTCGTGCGCCTTGCGCATCACGGCGGCCATGTCGACCTCGTACGGCTCGCGCTCGCCGATGAGGCGACCGGTGGGGTGCGCGAGGATGGCGAGGTGGGGGTTGTCCATGGCGGCAAGCATGCGCTCGGTCTGGCGCGCACGCGGCAGGTCGAGCTTGCCGTGCACGGCGCCCACCACCACGTCGAGCTTCGCGAGCGCGGCATCGGCGAGGTCGAGGCTCCCGTCCTCGAGGATGTCGACCTCGATGCCGCGCAGCAGGACAATCCCCGGGCGCGACGAGTTCAGCTCGTCGATCTCGCGGCCCTGCCTCGCGAGGCGCGCGGCGTCGAGGCCGTGCGTCACCGCGAGCCGCGCGGAATGGTCGGTGATCGCGAGGTATTCCAGGCCGAGCGCCCTTGCCGCAAGCGCCATCTCGCGGATCGTGGCGCGGCCGTCGCTCGCCTTCGTGTGCGCATGGAGGTCCCCTCTCAGGTCGCCGAGCGTGACGAGCGAGGGCAGGGTTCCCTCGCGCGCCGCCTGCAGCTCGCCCTGCATCTCGCGCAGCTCGGGCTCGATGTACGGAAGCCCGACCGCGCGATAGACGGACTCCTCGGTCTTTCCGGCGATGCGCTTGTCGCCGCGGAAGACGCCGTATTCGTTGATCTTGAGGCCGAGCGCCATGCCCATGCGCCGCACCGCGATGTTGTGCGCCTTCGAGCCCGTGAAGTAATGCAGCGCCGCGCCGAAGGAGGCGGGCTCCACGACGCGCAGGTCCACCTGGATGCCGCAGCCGAGGACCACCGTTGCCTTGGTGGTCCCGCGCGCGAGGATCTCCTTCACCTCCGGGTAGCCCGCGAACCGCTCGATGACGGGCGCCGCGTCGCTCGCCGCGACGACGAGGTCGAGGTCGCCCACGGTTTCCTTCCTGCGCCGGTAGCTCCCGGCGATCGTCGCGCCGAGGGATTTCGCGAGCGGCTCGGCGTACTGCGCGGCGAACGCGAGCTTGAAGCGCCGCTCCTTGGTGAGGCGCGCCTCCACCGCCTCGAGGAGCTTCTGCTCGGTCTTCTCGCCGAAGCCCGGCACCTCGCGAAGCTTTCCCTCGCCCGCCGCGCGCTTCAAGTCCTCGAGGCTATCCACGTGCAGCTTTTCGTGCAGCAGCGCGGCGCGCTTCGGGCCCAGCCCTGGAAGCCGCAGGAGCTCCGTGATGCCCGGCGGGAAATGGCTGCGCAGCTCCTCGAGCGCATCGCACTTCCCCGTGGCGCAGACCTGCGCGATCTTCGCCGCGAGGTCCTCGCCGATGCCCGCGATCTTCGGCAGCTCCTCGCCGGCGGCGAGCCTGGCCGCGAGGTCGATCTGCACGTCGCCCACCACGCGCGCCGCATTGCGGTAGGCGCGGATGCGGAACGGATTGGCGCCCTCGAGCTCGAGGAGGTCGGCGATCTCGTCGAAGGCGCGTGCGATGTCGGCGTTATGTACCGATGGTTTCGGGCTCATGCAGCTCGCCGCGACGGATCCACACGCCGCGCTCCTCGCAGTGCAGCAGCTCGTTTCCGCTCAGCACGTAGTCTCCCACGCGATACGCGACGTCGTTGAAATAGCAGGCGCCGCTCTCCAGCTCGAGGTCGAAGGATGGATCGTCGTAGTCCTCCTCGTCGAAGATCGGGGAGGTGTTGCGCTCGGGGTCGGGCGCGCCGACCTGGGGAATCTTGCGGGGCATGGATGGTCCCTCCGTCTGGATAGGACCATCCTAGGCCGCGCCGGTGCCCGCCGCTTGACGCCGGTCAGCCGCTCCCCCCAGAGATCCCGATGAAAGCCGCCGATCGAGACCCCCGCCATCACACCGAACCGCGCAGGCCCTTTTCGAGACCGCCGCGGAAGTGGTCGGGGGCCTGCGCAAGGCCTTCACGCACTGCCAACGGGGAAGCGAATCGGCGATGCGCCCGGCGGCTGATTCACGCGATCGCCGCCTGCGCGAAGGCCGCCGCCACGCACCACGCGACAACGGCGAGGGCGGGCGCGCGCCACGCGGCGAGCATCGCGAAGCCGACGATCGAAATGCCCGCGTCGACCGGCGATGCGATCGCGCTCGTCCACACCGGATCGTAGAACGCGGCCGCGAGAAGCCCGACCACGGCCGCATTGATTCCCGCCACGGCGCGCGCGGCGGCCGCATGCGGGGAAAGCGAACGCCACAGGGGCAGCACCGCGGAAATCAGCAGGAATCCCGGGAGGAAGATGGCGCCCAGCGCGACGAGCGACGCTCCCACCGGTCCAGGTGCGCCGCCGATCCGCGCACCGAGATAGGCCGCGAGCGTGAACATCGGCCCGGGCACGGCCTGCGCCGCGCCGTATCCGGCGAGGAACTCGTCGCGCGTGAGCCATCCGGAATCGACCACCGCGTGCTGCAGGAGCGGGAGCACCACGTGCCCACCGCCGAAGACGAGCGCTCCCGAGCGGTAGAACGCCCATGCGAGCGCTGCAATGCCGCCGAGCGTGCGCGCGGCCAATGGCAGCGCGGCGAGGAGCAGGGCGTAGGCCGCGAGCAGCGCGAATCCCGTGCGACGGCCGTGAGGAAGCGGTGGCGCCTGCGCCGGCGGCGATCGCGCATCGCGGCAGAGCGCAAGCCCGGCGAGCGCGCCCCCGGCGACCACGACGAGCTGCATCCACGCGGCCGCCCACGCGAGGATCGCGAATGCGCCGGCCGCGGCGATGCTCGCCCGCGTCGCATCGGGACAGAGCCGGCGCGCCATGCCCGTCAAGCCGTGCGCAACCACCGCCACTGCGACGAGCTTGAGCCCGTGCACGAGCACGCTCGCGGCCGCGGCAGGGATGCCGGGCAAGAGCACCGCGAACGCGAAGAGCAGCAGCGCGGAGGGTGCAGTGAACGCGGCGAACGCGGCGAATGCGCCGCCCCATCCCGCGCGCAGCATCCCGAGCGCGAACCCCATCTGGCTGCTGGCCGGGCCCGGCAGGAACTGGGCGAGACCGAGCAGCTCCGCGAACTGCGCTTCGCTTACCCACCGCCGTCGCTCCACGATCTCGCGCCGAAAATAGCCGATGTGCGCGATGGGCCCGCCGAACGACGTGAGGCCCAGGCGCAGGAACGTCGTGAAGACTTCGGCGGCGTCGCCGCGCGGCGGACGATCCATTCGGTGACCGGGAGCAAGGGGCTCAATAGTACCCGTGCGGAAGCCCCCACCCGGTTGGCGGCCGCTTGATTCGAGTCAAGCGCGGCCGGCCGGCGGAAGGTAAGAAGGGGGCATGAACGATTCCACCCGGCCTGCCTTTCCGCTCATCCGTCGCTGCGACCCGGCGGACATTCCCTTCGCGACCACCTCCGAGCTCGAAGGTCCTTCGGGCGTGATCGGGCAGGAGCGCGCCGCAAGCGCCCTCGACTTCGCCTTCGGCATCGCGGGCGACGACTACAACGTGTTCGTCATGGGGCCCGAGGGAAGCGGCCGTCACACGCTCGTGCACGACAACATCGCGCGGCGTACGCGCGGACTCGCGTCCGCCTCCGACTGGATCTACGTGAACAACTTCAAGGCGCCGCAGCAGCCGCTCGCGATCGAGCTGCCCGCGTGCCGCGGCGCGGCGCTTCGCGACGACGTGGAGGCGCTCGTGGCCGAGCTGCGCGCGGCGATCCCCGCGCTGTTCGAGAGCGAGGAGTACTCGCACCGGGTGGAGAAGATCGACAAGGAGCTCGGCGAGCGCCGCGACCAGGCGTTCGGCGAGATCTCGCAGCAGGCCGAGCGCGAGCACGTCGCATTCTTGCGCACGCCTGCGGGCTACGGCTTCGCGCCCACCAAGGACGGGAATATCCTCGCCTCGGAGGACTTCGACAAGCTGCCCGAAACGGAGCGCGATCGCTTCGCCGGCGTCATCGCCGCGCTGCAGGAGCGCCTCGAGAAGGCGATTCGCGACGCGATGCGCGGGCGCAAGGAGCGCGCGGAGCGAATCCAGGCGCTCAACCGTGAAATGGTACAGCTCGTCGTCGGTCCGCCCGTCGACGCGCTCGTGGGCCGCTACCGGCAGTTCCCGAAGGTCGTGGCCTGGCTCGAGGCCGGCCGCGAGGACGTGCTCGAGAGCGCGGACAGCTTTCAGTCCGGCTCCGAAACGACGCCTGTCCTTACGGCGCTCGGTCCGCATCCGTTCAACGTGGGCCTGCGCCGCTATGCGGTGAACCTGCTCGTGGATCGCCGCGACGCGGCGGGACCCGAGATCGTCTATTGCGACCATCCGACCTACGCGAACCTCGTCGGGCGCGTCGAGCACATTCAGCACCTGGGCACGCTCGTCACGGATTTCACGTTGCTGAAGGCCGGGGCGCTGCATCGCGCAAACGGCGGCTACCTCGTGATCGACGCCATCAAGCTGCTGCAGCAGCCCTTCGCCTGGGACGCGTTGAAGCGCGCGCTCATGCGTCGCGACGTCCGCATCGAACCCGCGAGCGATCTGTGGGGGTTCGCGGCGACGGTGGGCCTCGAGCCCGAGCCGATCCCGCTCGCCGTGAAGGTGGTGCTCATCGGCGACCGGCGGCTCTACTACCTGCTCGAGGCGTACGACCCCGATTTCCCGCGCCTCTTCAAGGTGGTCGCCGACTTCGAGGATACGGTCGAGCGCGACGCCGCGTCGACGGCGTCGTACGCGACCATGGTGGGGCGCATGGCGCGCGAGGAGGCGCTGCTGCCGCTCGACCGTGCCGCCGTCGCGCGCGCGGTGGACGAGGCCGCGCGGCGCGCCGCCGATTCGCGCAAGCTCTCGGCCGATCTCGCGGCCCTGAACCGCCTGCTGCACGAAGCCGATTTCCTCGCGCGCAAGGCGAAGCGGGAGGTGGTCGGCGCTGCCGACGTCGAGGCCGCGCTCGAGGCGCAGCGCACGCGCGCCGACCGTATCCGCCGGCGCACGCGCGAGGCGGTCGAACGTGGCACGATCCTCATCGACACCTCCGGCAGCAAGGTCGGGCAGGTGAACGGCATCGCGCTCGTCCCGGTCGGCGACTTCCCGTTCGGCGAACCGATGCGCATCACGGCGACCACACGCGTGGGCGAGGGACAGGTGATCGACATCCAGCGCGAGGCGCACCTCGGCGGTGCGATCCATTCGAAGGGCGTGATGATCCTGTCGCAGTTCCTCGCCTCGCGCTTCTCCGCGAACCGGCCGCACGCGCTCACGGCGAGCCTGGTGTTCGAGCAGACGTACGGCGAGGTCGAGGGCGACAGCGCCTCGCTCGCGGAGCTGTGCGCGCTGCTTTCCTCGCTCGCCGGCGTGCCCTTGCGCCAGTCGATCGCGGTGACGGGCTCCGTGAACCAGCTGGGCGAGGTGCAGGCGGTCGGGGGCGTGAACGAGAAGATCGAGGGATTCTTCGAGGTGTGCGAGGCGCGCGGCCTCGCCGCAGAGCAGGGCGTGGTCGTCCCCTTCGCGAATCTCGACAACCTGATGCTGCGGGAGCCGGTGGTGCGGGCCGCCGAACGCGGCCTCTTCCGGATCCATCCCGTCGCCCATGTCGACGAGGCGATCGAGATTCTCACGGGAATGCCGGCGGGAACGCCGGAGCTCGCCGCGGGTGGGCCGCAGGCGACGATCAACGGGCGGGTTGCGCGGCGGCTACGGGAGCTGGCGCGGCTGCAAGCGTCGGCGAAAGCCACGGCTGTCGCGATGCACGCACGCAAGCGCGGACCGGCAGGCCCCATGTGAGCGCCGGGCACGGCCGCGGGGTTGATTGCGGTCAAATCCGGTACGCTACTCGGGCGTAGCGTCGAATCGTCACCTCGCAGACCCGGCCATGACCGCAAGCCCACCCTTGGACGGTTCCCGCGTTTCCTCGCGATCCGGCGAGCATGAGCCGGAATCGCGTTCGGCCCTCGCGCGCGGCACGCTCGCGATCGTGCTCGCGGGCGGCCGTGGCAGCCGGCTGCAGCAGCTCACGCAATGGCGTGCCAAGCCCGCGGTGCCCTTCGCCGGGAAGTTCCGCATCATCGATTTCACCCTTTCCAACTGCGTGAATTCCGGCATCCGGCACATCGGGGTGTGCACGCAGTACCGGGCGCAAAGCCTCATCCGCCACCTGCAGCGGGGCTGGAGCTTTCTCGACGGGCGCTTCGGCGACTTCGTCGAGCTCCTTCCCGCGCAGCAACGGACGACCGCCAGCTGGTACGAGGGCACGGCCGACGCGGTCTACCAGAACGTCGACCTTCTGCGGCGGTTCGGCTTTCGCTACGCGCTCATCCTGGCGGGGGACCATGTCTACAAGATGGATTACGCGAGGCTCCTCGAAGACCATGTCGCGAAGGGCGCGCGCCTCACCCTTGCCTGCATGGAGGTGCCGCTCGCGCAGGCGGTCGGGGCGCTCGGCGTGGCGCGCGTGGACGAGCACGACCGCGTCGTGGGCTTCGAGGAGAAGCCGCAGTCGCCCGCGCCGATCCCCGGGCGCCCCGATCGAACGCTCGCGAGCATGGGCGTGTACGCATTCGACGCCGCCTTCCTCGACGAGGAGTTGCGGCGCGACGCCGCGGACGCGGCTTCGGCGCACGACTTCGGCAGGAACCTCATCCCGCGCCTGGTCGCCGAAGGCGCGCCGGTATACGCGCACCGTTTTCCGAAGAGCTGCGTGAACGTGAGCGCCGGGGGCGAGCCCTACTGGCGCGACGTGGGGACGGTCGACGCGTACTGGGAGGCCAACCTCGACCTCACGCACGTCGTGCCCGACCTCGACCTCTACGATCGCGAGTGGCCGATCTGGACCTGGCAGGAGCAGATGCCTCCGGCGAAATTCGTCTTCGACGCCGACGCGCGCCGCGGCACCGCGCTCGACTCGCTGATCTCGGGCGGCTGCATCGTGAGCGGCTCCGCGGTCCGCCGCTCCCTGCTCTTCACCAGCGTGCACGTGCACAGCTACTGCACGATCGAGGACTCGGTCGTGCTGCCCGAGGTGGACATCGGCCGCCATTCGATCGTGCGGCGCGCGGTCGTCGATTCCGGATGCCGTCTGCCGGAAGGGTTCACGGTCGGAGTCGATCCCGCCGAGGACCGCAGGCGCTTCGCGGTGACCGAACGCGGCATCGCGCTGGTGGTCCCGGAGATGCTCGGGCAGATGATCCACGAGCCCGGGCGGGCGGCGATCTGATCGAGGCGCGGATGGATCGGCTCTCCCGGAGGGAATCGCGCGCGGGTGCGGGCTGACGGATACATTCCATGCGCACGCCGCGAATCTTCCTCTGCTACGCCCCGCGCGCGGGACTGCGCTGCGCGGTCGCCTATCTCGCCCGCGATCGCGATGCGTATGGCTGGTTCACCGGCAACGCCGAAGGCGCGATCGAGAGCGCCTACTTCGTGCTCGAGGACTTCTACACGCGCAAGGAGGCACGCTACATCGCCGTGCCGGAATCGGAGCTGCATTCGGAATGGACGCGCGACGAGGCGAGGTGCCACGAGCTCGCGCGCCTGCAGCAGACCTTCCGCTCCGAATGGCTCTTCTATCCCGGCGAGGTCGGCGCCGAGCTCCAGCTCGCTCGATACGCCGAGGGTGAGCTCGCGACGGGGGAAGCGAACGTGCGGTTCGAGCGCCTCAATCGCTTCTCGAAGGAGCATGCGAGCTGGACCTACTACTCGCCCGGCTGCGAGCACGGGGTGCTCAAGTTCCTCGCGGCGCACTGGCCCCTCGACTATCGCGTCGAGGAGGAATAGGGCGCAACCGAAGGATCGGTCGCTACGGCCGCTTGTTGCGCGGCGGCGCGGCCTGGCGTTCCGCGGGAACGTGCGTGCGATCCGCGGTGATCCCGCAGTGGGCACGACCGTTCGCGAGGTCGTAGCTGTTGCGGCAATGGAAGGGGCGCAGCCGCGCGCCCTTGCCCTGGCCTTCGAGGCAGACGCGCTCGATCTTCCAGCCGAATTCGCTCTCTTCGTCCCCGAAGTGGTCGCGAAGGATCCACGCGCCGCAATCGTCCTGGCGCCAGGTCGCCGCGTCGGCCTCCGGCATCACGCGGCCGTGCTCCCAGACCTCCGCGACGAGGCGTGCCAGCTCCTCGGCCGTGAAGTGGGTCTCGGAATCGCCGGCGAACTGCGCGATCGATCCGCGCGGAACGCCCGTCTTGGAAGCCGGCGGCGCGCGTCGCGTG
>DATIZV010000141.1:0-16427 GCA_035516915.1 Usitatibacter sp.
GGCGGCGGCGCCGCGATGCCCGAGGCGGTGGCGGCGAGGCTCCACGAGCTGCTCGGCATCACCTTCGTCGAGGGCTACGGCCTCACCGAGACGATGGCGCCCTCGCACATCAATCCGCCCGACCGGCCGAAGAAGCAATGCCTCGGCATTCCCATCTTCGATACCGAGTCGATGGTGGTCGATCCGGTGACGCTGGAGGAATTGCCCGCGGGAGAGGTCGGCGAGATCGTCACCCGCGGCCCGCAGGTCTTCGGCGGCTACTGGGGGAAGCCCAGGGCGACGGCGGAGGCGTTCTTCGAGCGCGACGGCCGCCGCTGGTTTCGCACCGGCGACCTCGGCCGCGTCGACGAGGAAGGCTACTTCTTCCTGGTCGATCGCCTGAAGCGCATGATCAACGCTTCCGGGATGAAGGTCTGGCCCGCCGAGGTCGAAAGCCTGCTGTACGCGCATCCCGACGTGCAGGAGGCGTGCGTGATCGGGACGAGGGATGCACGCCGCGGCGAGACGGTGAAGGCGGTGGTCGCGTTGAAGGAGTCCCGGCGCGGGCAGGTCTCCGGCGACGACATCATCGCCTGGGCGCGCGGGAAGATGGCCGCCTACAAGGTGCCCACGATCGTCGAGTTCCTGGACGTGCTGCCGAAGACCGCCACCGGGAAGATCCAGTGGCGGCTGCTGCAGGAGCGCGAAAGCTGCGCGAGTCGGCCGGACGCGCCCGGGAAAGCGTAGCGGCCTTGCAGGGGAGGAGCGCATGGATCGATTCACCGGCGGTTGCCTGTGCGGCGACGTGCGAATTGCGGCGTCCGGACGCCCGTACCGGGTCGGCCTTTGCCATTGCCTCGACTGCCGCAAGCACCACGGCGCCCTCTTCCACGCTTCCGCGGTGTTCCCCCAGGATGCGGTGACGATCGACGGCGCAACACGCGCCTACGGCGGGCGGTTCTTCTGCCCGCGCTGCGGCTCGTCGGTCTTCTCGCGCACCGCGGACGAAATCGAAGTGAACCTGGGATCCCTGGATGCGCCCGATCAACTGGCGCCGACCTACGAAAGCTGGATCGTGCGTCGCGAGTCGTGGTTGCCGCCGTTTCCGCTCGCGAGGCGATACGAGCGCGATCGCGACGCCGCGGGGCGCTCCGAGGAATAGATTCCCACCCGACAATTCGAGGAAGCGGATGGTGGCGGCCCGGCAGGGATCGGTGGACTACAATGTCCGCACGCGACAGCGTCCGGCGGAGAGCCCATGACTCGCAGCTTCGTCCACGGCGTGGGAACCACGCCGCTCAGGTTCCAGACGATCGGTGAGGCGCTCGACGAGGCGGCCGCGACCTGGGGCGAGCGCGAAGCGCTGGTGGTGCGCCACCAGAACGTCCGCTGGACGTATGCGCAGCTCAAGCAGCGCGCCGAGTCGCTCGCCGCGGGACTCCTCTCGCTCGGCCTCCAGCCCGGCGATCGCGTCGGCATCTGGGCGCCCAACTGCTCGGAGTGGACCGCCACGCAGTTCGCCACGGCGAAGGCGGGTCTCGTCCTCGTCAACATCAATCCCGCCTACCGCGTCACCGAGCTCGAGTTCGCGCTGAACAAGGTCGGCTGCAGGGCGCTCGTCACCGCGGCGAGCTTCAAGACCAGCGACTACCTGGGAATGCTCGCGAGCCTCGAGGGGCGGCTGCCGAGCCTCGAGTGGAAGATCCGCACGGGCAGCGAGCGCACGCCGGGCTTCCTCAACCTCGACGATCTCTACGGCGGCAAGGCGGCGCTCCCCGAAGGCCTGCAGCCCGACGACGCGATCAACATCCAGTTCACGAGCGGCACGACGGGGCTTCCCAAGGGCGCGACGCTCAGCCACTTCAACATCCTCAACAACGGCTACTTCGTGGCGCGTGCGATGCGGCTCACCGAGCGCGACCGCATGTGCATCCCGGTGCCGCTCTACCACTGCTTCGGCATGGTGATGGGCAACCTCGGCTGCCTCACGCACGGCGCCGCGATGGTCTACCCGAACGACGGCTTCGATCCGCGCCTCACGCTGGAGGCGGTCGCACGCGAGCGCTGCACCGTGCTCTACGGCGTGCCGACGATGTTCATCGCGGAGCTGCAGCATCCCGAGTTCGCGGGCTTCGACCTCGCGAGCCTGCGCACCGGGATCATGGCGGGCGCCCCGTGCCCGATCGAGGTCATGAAGCGCGTGATCCAGGACATGCACATGAGCGAGGTGACGATCGCCTACGGGATGACGGAGACCAGCCCCGTGAGCTTCCAGAGCTCGGTCGACGATCCGATCGAGCGGCGCGTCTCCACCGTCGGCCGCGTGCTGCCGCACATCCAGGTGAAGATCGTCGATGCGCAGGGACGCGCGGTGCCGCGCGGCACGCAGGGCGAGCTCTGCACGCGCGGCTATTCCGTGATGAAGGGCTACTGGGACGACCCGGAGAAGACGCGCGAGGTGCTCGACGACGCGGGCTGGATGCACACCGGCGACCTCGCCACGATCGACGCGGAGGGCTACTGCAACATCACCGGGCGCCTGAAGGACCTGGTGATCCGCGGCGGAGAGAACGTCTCGCCGCGCGAGGTCGAGGACTTCCTGTACCGGCATCCGAAGGTGCAGGGCGTGCAGGTGTTCGGCGTGCCCGATCCGAAGTACGGCGAGGAGGTGTGCGCCTGGATCCAGCTGCGTCCCGGCGCCTCGGCGACCGAGGACGAGATCCGCGATTTCTGCCGCGGCCAGATCGCGCACCAGAAGGTGCCGCGCTACGTGCGCTTCGTCGCGGAGTTCCCGATGACGGTGACCGGCAAGGCGCAGAAATTCGTGATGCGCCAGCGCATGATGGAGGAGCTGGGCCTCAGGCAGGAGGCGACGGCATGAGCTCGTTCCTCGAAGCGCGCGACTTCCTGCTCGCGAAGCGCGACGATTACGCGGCCGCGTACGCCGGCTTCCGGTGGCCGAAGCTCGACACCTTCAACTGGGCGCTCGATTTCTTCGACGCGCAGGCGCGCGGCAACGCGCGGCCGGCGCTCTGGATCGTGAACGAGAACGGCGCCGAGGAGAAGCTCTCCTTCGAGGAGATGCGCCTGCGCTCCAATCGCGTGGCGAACTTCCTGCGCGCCCAGGGCGTGAAGCGCGGCGACCGGATCCTCGTCATGCTGTCGAACGTCGTGCCGCTCTGGGAGATCACGCTCGCGGTGCTCAAGCTCGGCGCCGTGGCGAGCCCCGCGACGGTGCTGCTCACGAAGGCGGAGCTCGCCGACCGGATCGAGCGCGGCGCGATGCGCTGCGTCATCACCGACGCCGGCGGGGCGGCGAAATTCCAGGATCTGGCGACACAGTGCACGCGCATCGTGATCGGCGAGGCGCCGGGGTGGGTTTCCTATGCGAAGGCCGAGGCCTCCGGCGATTCGTTCACGCCCGACGGCCCGACCAAGGCGCGCGATCCGTTCCTCCTCTATTTCACCTCGGGGACGACCGCCAAGCCGAAGATGGTCCTGCACTCCCAGCAGAGCTATCCGGTCGGGCACCTCTCGACCATGTACTGGATCGGGCTGAAGCCCGGCGACGTGCACTGGAACATCAGCTCGCCCGGATGGGCGAAGCACGCGTGGAGCTGCTTCTTCGCGCCGTGGAACGCGGGAGCGACGATCTTCATCTACGAGCAGTCGCGCTTCGACGCGAGGCGATCGCTCGAGACCGCGGCACGCTGCGGCGTCACGAGCCTGTGCGCACCGCCGACCGCATGGCGCGCTTTCGTGCTGCAGGACCTCGAGTCCTTCAAGGTGGGCTTCCGCGAGCTGGTGAGCGCGGGCGAGCCGCTCAATCCCGAAGTGATCGAGAAGGTGCGCGCCGCGTGGGGCGTCACGATCCGCGACGGCTACGGCCAGACGGAAACCGCGTGCATCGTGGCGAACTCGCCCGGCCAGGTCGTGAAGCCCGGTTCCATGGGCCGGCCGATGCCGGGCTACCGCGTGAAGCTGCTCGACGCGGAGCGCAAGGAAAGCGCCGAGGGCGAGGTCTGCGTCGAGCTGGAGCCGCGGCCGGTCGGGCTCATGGACGGCTACCTCGGCGATGAAAGGCGCACCGCCGAAGCGCTGGGCGGCAGGTACTACGGGACTTCCGACGTCGCCATGCGCGACGCCGACGGCTACTTCACTTTCGTCGGCCGCACCGACGACGTCTTCAAGAGCTCCGATTACCGCATCAGCCCCTTCGAGCTGGAGAGCGTGCTGATCGAGCACGGCGCAGTCGCCGAGGCCGCCGTCGTGCCGAGTCCCGATCCGCGCCGGCTCGCCGTGCCCAAGGCGTTCGTCGTCCTGAAGCCCGGGCACGCGCCGAGCGCCGAGACCGCCGCCGCGATCCTGCGCTTCGTCGAGGAGCGCGTCGCGCCCTACAAGCGCATCCGCTGCGTGGAGTTCGCCGAGCTCCCGAAGACGATCTCGGGCAAGATCCGGCGCGTCGAGCTGCGCGCGCTGGAAGCGAGGCGGCGCGCGGCGAACGAGGTGGTGAGCACCGAGTTCTGGGCGACGCAGCCGGGATAGGAAGCGGCGCGTTTAGAGCGCCGCGACGACGGCGCGCGTCACGTCCGCCGTCTTCGCCGTTCCCCCGAGATCCGGCGTCAGCACGCCGCTCGCCGTCACCTTCTCCACCGCCCTCATCAGCCGCACCGAAGCCTTCGCTTCGCCGAGATGCTCGAGCATCATCGCCGCGGTCCAGAAGGTGGCGACCGGATTCGCGATGCCCTTGCCGGTGATGTCGAAGGCGCTGCCGTGGATCGGCTCGAACATCGAGGGAAACCTGCGCTCGGGGTTCAGGTTCGCGGTGGGCGCGATGCCGAGGCTCCCGGAAAGGGCCGCCGCGAGGTCGGAAAGGATGTCGGCGTGCAGGTTCGTCGCGACCATCACGTCGATCGTCGCGGGCTTGAGCACCATGCGCGTGGTCATCGCGTCCACCAGCTCGCGATCCCACTTCACGTCGGGATAGTCCTTCGCGACCTCGAAGAAGATCTCGTCCCACATCACCATGCCGTGGCGCTGCGCGTTCGATTTCGTCACCAGCGTGAGGTGCTTGCGCGGACGCTTGCGGGCGAGCTCGAAGGCGAAGCGGTGGATGCGCTCGACGCCGACGCGCGTGAAGACGGAGACGTCGCTCGCCGCCTCGATCGGCAGTCCCCGGTGCACGCGGCCGCCCACGCCCGAGTATTCGCCCTCGGAGTTCTCGCGGATCACCACCCAGTCGATGTCCTTCGCGTTCGCCAGCACGCTCTTCACGCCGGGAAGGACGCGCGTCGGCCGCACGTTCGCGTACTGGTCGAAGCCCTGGCAGATGGGAAGGCGCAGCCCCCAGAGCGAGACGTGGTCCGGCACCTTCCGGCTTCCGACCGCGCCGAAGAAGATCGCGTCGAAGGCCTTCAGCCTGTCGAGGCCGCCTTCGGGAATGTAATGACCTTCGCGGAGGTAGAGCTCCGAGCTCCAGGGAAAGCGCTCGAAGCGGAAACCGAATCCGCCGTCCGCCTTTCCGAGCGCCTCGAGCACCTCGATGCCGGCCTCGATCACTTCCGGCCCGATGCCGTCGCCGCCGATCGCGGCGATGCCGTAGTTCTTCACTTCGTTCTCCTGTTTCACCTTCGGGGTCTCAGAAACTCGAAATCCACGCCCCGATCCGCCTGCGTGACGGACTCCAGGAAGAGCTTGAGATAGCCGCGCGCGGCTCTCGGCTCGCTCACCGGATGCGCGGCGCGGCGGCGTGCGAGCTCTTCGTCGGAAACGAGGAGCGCGAGCTCGCGCTTCGGCACGTCGAGCCGGATGCGGTCGCCGCTCCTCACCCATGCGAGCGGGCCGCCGATCGCCGATTCGGGGGTCACGTGCAGCACGATCGTCCCCGCAGCGGTGCCGCTCATGCGCCCGTCGGAGATGCGCACCATGTCCTTCACGCCGGAGCGCGCGAGCTTCTTCGGGATCGGGAGATAGCCGGCTTCGGGCATTCCGGGGGCGCCCTTGGGGCCGATGTTCTTGAGCACGAGGATGTCGTCGGCCTTCACGTCGAGCTCGTCCGAATCGATGCGCCGCGCGAGGTCCTCGGCGTTCTCGAACACCACCGCGCGTCCCTCGTGGCGCATGAGCTTCGGGTCCGCCGCCGATTGCTTGATGATCGCGCCGCCGGGTGCGAGGTTGCCGCGCAGCACCGCGATGCCGCCCTCGCGATAGAGCGGGCTCGAGAACGGGCGCACGACGTCCTGCGCGAAGCCCCGCCCGTCGGCCTCGATCCGCTCGCCGAGCGTCTGCCCGGTCACCGTGAGCGCGCCGAGATGCAGCAGGGGCTTCAGCTCGCGAAGGATGGTCGCCATGCCGCCGGCGCGATGCAGGTCCTCCATGTAGTGCCTGCCCGAGGGCTTGAGGTCCACGAGCACCGGCGTCTCGCGGCCGAGCGCGTCGAGGCGATCGAGGGAGAGGTCGATTCCGCATCTGCCTGCGATCGCCGTGAGGTGGATCACGGCGTTGGTCGAGCCGCCGATCGCGAGCAGCACGCGGGTCGCATTCTCGAACGCCTCGCGGGTGAGGACGCGATCGGGCGTGAGCTTCTTCTTCGCGATCTCGACCGCGACGGTTCCCGTGCGCTCGGCCACGCGGATGCGATCGGCGGTGACGGCCGGGGGCGAGGCGCAGCCCGGCACCGTGATGCCGAGGGCCTCCGCCACGCACGCCATCGTGCTCGCGGTGCCCATCACCGAGCAGGTGCCGACGGAGGCGACCAGCTGGTCGTTCACGCGCGCGATCTCGTCCGCGTCGATCTCCTCGGCGCGATAGCGTCCCCAGTAGCGCCGGCAATCGGTGCACGCGCCGACCCGCTCGAAATCGTGCGAGCCGGTGAGCATCGAGCCGCTGACGAGCTCCACGCAGGGAACGTTCGCCGAGGCCGCGCCCATGAGCTGCGCGGGCACCGTCTTGTCGCAGCCGCCGATCAGCACCACCGCGTCCATCGGCTGCGCGCGGATCATCTCCTCGGTGTCGATCGACATGAGGTTCCTCAGGTACATCGAGGTCGGATGCGCGAAGCTCTCGTGGATCGAGATGGTGGGGAAGTCGATCGGCAGCCCGCCCGCGAGCATGACGCCGCGCTTCACCGCCTCGATCAGCTGGGGCGCGTTGCCGTGGCACGGGTTGTAGGCGCTCGCGGTGTTGGCGATCCCCACGACGGGGCGCGCGAGGGCGTCGTCGCTGTACCCCGCCCCCTTGATGAACGCCTTCCTCAGGAAGAGCGAGAACTGCCGGTCGCCGTAGCTCGTGAGGCCCTTCTCGAGCCCGCGGTCCTTCTTGTCTTCAGCCATTCCGGAAGGATATCGAAAACCGGGGACAGGCCATGATTCATCGCTCCGAATCGCGGTTCCGGTAGGACATCGCGAAGCGGGGCGTCGGTGCCGAGGCACGTATAATTCGCGACCATGGACCCGGCCTCGAAGACGATTCCCGCAACGCTCATTCCCGGCGACGGCATCGGCCCCGAAGTGACCGACGCGACGCTCGAAGTGCTGGATGCGGTGGGCGCGCCGTTCCGCTGGGAGACGTGCAAGGCCGGCATGGGCGGCGTCGCGGAATGCGGCGATCCGCTCCCGCCCGAGACGCTCGCGAGCATCCGCAGGACCCGCCTCGCCCTGAAGGGCCCGCTCACCACGCCGATCGGCGGCGGCTTCCGTTCCTCGAACGTGCGGCTGCGCGAGGAGTTCCAGCTTTACGCGAACCTGCGGCCCGCGCGCACGCTGGTGCCCGGCGGGCGCTTCGAGGACATCGACCTCGTGCTGGTGCGCGAGAACCTCGAGGGCCTGTACGTCGGCTTCGAGCACTACGTCCCCGTGGGCGGCGATCCGCGCGCGGTCGCGATCGGGTCGGGCGTGAACACGCGCGCCGGCTCGCGGCGCATCGCCGAGTTCGCGTTCGACTACGCGCTGCGCAACGGCCGCAGGAAGGTCACCATCGTGCACAAGGCGAACGTGCTGAAGGCGCTCACCGGCCTGTTCCTCGAGGCGTCGCGCGAGGTGGGGAAGCGCTACGAGGGGCGCATCGCCTTCGACGACCGGATCGTGGACGCCTGCGCGATGCAGCTCGTCATGAATCCCTGGCAGTTCGACGTGATCGTCACCACGAACCTCTTCGGCGACATCCTCTCCGACGAGATCGCGGGCCTGGTCGGCGGGCTGGGCATGGCGCCCGCGGCCAACATCGGAGCCGACGCCGCGATCTTCGAGGCGGTGCACGGCTCGGCGCCGGACATCGCCGGCCGCGGCCTCGCGAATCCCCTCGCGTTGATGCTCACCGCCGCGATGATGCTCGACCACGCCGGCGAGCAGGAGAAGGGCCGGCGCGTGCGGGCCGCGATCGACGCGGCGCTGCGCGAGGACAAGGTGCGCACGGGCGACCTCGGCGGCAAGGCCACAACGAAGGAATTCACCAAGGCCGTCGTCGCGCGCCTCTCCTGAGCAGCAACGGAGCCATGCGGACGAAATGCCGTGGATCCGCCGATAGACGCCGATAAGCGCCGGGGTGCCCGGTCCGCACGCCGATGACGGCGGCGCGCGTAGCGCTACCCGTTCCCAATTCCGGCGGCACTTCCCGGCCGCGCTTCAAGGCGCCCGCGAACGCGTGCGATTGCCACGTCCACGTCTACGACCCGCGCTTCCCCATGGCCTGGCGAAGCCTGCCCCGGGTGACGGACGCGACCGTGCGCGAATACCGGCGGCTGCAGGAGCGGATCGGAACCACACGCGCGGTGATCGTGCAGCCCGCGGCCTACGGCACGGACAATCGCGTGACGGTGGACGCGGTCGCGCAGCTCGGCCCGGACGCGGCGCGCGGTGTCGCGGTCGCGCTTCCCTCGATCACGGACGCCGAGCTCGCCGCGCTCCACGAAGCCGGCATCCGCGGGCTGCGCTTCTCGATCCACGACCCGCACACCGAGATCGCCGGCGCCGACATGATCGAGCCGCTCGCGCTGCGCATCCACGAGCTCGGATGGCACGTGCAGCTGCACGCGCGCGCCGAGCAGGTCGCCGCGCTGGAGCCGATGCTCGCCGCGCTTCCCTGCGCGGTCGTGCTCGACCACTTCGCGCGCCTGCCGCAGCCCGAGGGCGTGCATCATCCCGCGATGCCGGCCGTGCGGCGGCTGCTCGACAAGGGAAGGACGTGGGTGAAGCTCTGCGCCCCCTACCTCGATTCGCGCACCGGCTCGCCGCGCTACGCCGACATGAAGCTCCTCGCGGGGGCCCTCGTGAAGGCGGCACCGGAGCGAGTGGTGTGGGGAAGCGATTGGCCCCACCCGACGGAGCCGCACACCAAGCCGGACGATGCCGCGCTGCTCGACCTTCTCCAGGAGTGGATCGGCGACGAGGCGACGCGCCGGCGCGTCCTCGTCTCCAATCCCTCGGCGCTGTACGGATTCTGATCCCGCCGCGGCGCCCGTCCTACAACGGAAACCGCCTTCCTGACACGCCGGCCCCGACCGGTGCGGTTGTCCAAGTCCGCACGCAATCCAATCGGAGGTCGTCATGTCGCTCGGACTCATCCTGCTGATCGTCCTGGTGCTCCTGCTCCTCGGCGCAGTACCCACCTGGCCCTACAGCCGCGGCTGGGGCTACGGGCCGAGCGGAGGGCTCGGGCTCGTGCTGGTGATCGTCGTGGTGCTGCTGTTGATGGGCCGGATCTGAGAGCAGACGCAGGCGCAGCGACGCGATGAGGAGGTGGCTCGCGAGGCGATCGAGCTCCGTCTCCTCGTCGCTCAACGGCCTGGAGCGCTGCGACGCGTCGTTCAGGCGGTCGGCCCAGGTCTCGATGTCGCGGGCCGCGCGCACCCGCGCCTCACGGCACTCCGGCGGCAGCGCCGCACGCGCGGCCTCCACGCAACGGCGTGCCACGCGCACGATCTCGGCGGCGCTCCGTGCGGAGGATAGCTCCAGGTAGGCCTTGTTCATCCTGGCGTCGAAATGGGCTCGTCGACACCGCGAACACGCCGATGCCCGGTTTCATTCCGTCATCGGCTTCCGAGCGGCTCGGTCTGGGACTGGATCACGCGACGATCGAGCATCGCGCGCTGCGCCGTGTCGAGCCTCGCTGCCAGGACGCGCAGGTCGGACTCGACGCGGGCGGAGGCCTCGGCCTCCTTGCGGTCATCTTCCGCGAGCGCGCCGAGGAGCGAGGCGGCGGTCGCAGGAGGATCGGACTTCTCGCGCAGAGCGAGGATGCGGCGATGGCGCTCCTGCTCCGCCTCGGCCGCGGCGCGCACGTCGCGTTCGAACGGGCTCCAGGCCTCCAGCTGGTCGCCGTGCAGCTTGAGGTCGTCCTGCAGCGAGATGAGCTCGCGCTCGAGCGAGGAGAACGGGTCGGAGGCGGCCTCGGGCCGCGAGTCGTCGGACCGATCGCGGTTGCGCGCCTGCTCGCGCGTGAAACCGTGGCGCGAGTCCTGCGCGCTGCAGTCGGCGAGCGGGACCAGCATCGCCGCGAGGCCGAGCGCGGCAAAGGCGACGTTGCGCATGCCCCATAAAGATACGCCGTTCTCGCGGCAGGCGGGACCGCCGTGCGCGTCCGGCCGCTTGCCGCGGGCCGGCCTCAGTCGTCCGCTTCCGTCCCCTGGATGAGGAGCTGCACGAAGAGCTGGATGGCGGCCTTCTGTTCCGGGCGCATCGAGGTGAACTCCACGCCGATGCGGGACTTCCCGGCCTTGGGGATCACCTTCACGACGCGGCCGTACAGATCGGCCATGCGCTCGCCCACGAGCGGCAATTCGAAGTCGAGCATCATCTCGGAGAAGGCCGAATGCGCGAGCGGCACCTCGGCGAGCACGCCGTAGTAGCCGATGTCGAGGATGCGCCCCTCGCGCGCCTCCGGGATCACCACCTGGTTCACGACCATGCGGTAGCGGAACGGGATCTTCACCTGCACGCGGGCGCTGCGGCGCAGCTCGTGGCGCGGGACGGACTTGCCGAGCGAGGGGATGCCGAGCACCTCGCGCAGCACCACCATCCGGCTCTTGCCCTTCACGAAGGCGTCCATGGGATCGCCCGCCTGCACGAAGCCCTTGCAGCGCTCCCAGGTGCTCTCGCTGAGGAGCACCTGCCCGCGCAGGCTGAACGATTCGATGCGCGAGGCGAGGTTCACTTCCTCGCCGATCACGGTGTATTCGGAATAGAGGTCGGAGCCCAGCATCGCGGAGATCACGCGCCCGGTGTTGATGCCGATCCCGAAGTAGAGCTCGGGAAGGTCCTGTCCGCGGCTCACGGCGTTCACGCCTTCCATCGCGAGCTGCATGTCGACGGCGCAGGAAACCGCGCGCAGGGCGCTGTCGTCGCAGTCCTTGTCGGACTCGAAGAGCACCATGATCGCATCGCCCATGAACTTGTCGATGCAGCCCTGGTGGCGGAAGACGATCTCGCTCATCGCGCCGAAGCAGCGGTTGAGGAGCGCGAGCACGGTCGCTCCGGGATAGCTCGCGGAGATGCCCGAGAAGCCGCGCAAGTCGGCGAGGAGGATCGTCACTTCGCGGGCGAGATCGTCGGGCTTGCGTGCGCCGTTCGGGCGTCCCAGCGCCCCCTGCAGCACCGTCTCGAGGCGCGAGCGCGTGGCCGCGGGTAGCGGCACGCCGGTCTCCTCCGCGAGGATGTCCTGGATCTGCCGCAGGGCGTCGTGGACCAGCGGGTCCTTCAAAACGGTCTCCCCTCCCGTTTTCCACGGGGTTCCGACCTTTTCTAATACTCCGGCTTCCGTGGCGATGCAAATTACGACGGAAACGCTGCGTTTGACCTATATTGGTGCGATGCGGTGCGCGCCACTGTTCGCCTTCCTCGCCCTGCTCCTCGTGCCCGCCGGCCAGGCGGCCGAGCCGTCGCCCGTGGTCGTGCTCACGATCGACGGGGCGATCGGCCCGGCCACCGCCGACTACGTGCATCGGGGGCTCGCGCACGCCCTGCGCGAGGGCGCGCAGCTCGCGGTCCTGCGGATGGACACGCCGGGCGGGCTCGACCTCTCGATGCGCTCCATCATCAAGGACATCCTCGCTTCGCCGGTTCCCGTCGCCGGCTTCGTCGCCCCGCCGGGCGCGCGGGCGGCGAGCGCCGGGACGTACATTCTCTATGCGTGCCAGGTCGCGGCGATGGCGCCGGGAACGAACCTGGGCGCGGCGACCCCGGTGTCGCTCGGCGGGCCGTCGCCGATGCCCTCCGGCGCGAAGGACGGCAAGGAAACGCCCGCGGACGCGCACGTGCAGAAGGCGGTGCACGACGCCGAGGCGTACATCCGCGGCCTCGCGATCCTGCGCGGGCGCAACGCCGGCTGGGCCGAGCGCGCGGTGAGCGAAGCCGTGAGCCTCTCGGCGACCGAGGCGCTCGACCAGAACGTGGTGGATGTCCTCGCGCGCGACGTTCCCGACCTGATGAAGCGGATCGACGGCCGGCGCGTGAGCGCGGGCGGGACGGAGCGCGTGCTCGCCACGGCTTCCGCGCGCGTCGACTACTGGGCGCCCGACTGGCGCACCAATTTCCTCGCGGTGATCACCGATCCGGCGATCGCCTACGGCCTCATCGTGATCGGCATCTACGCGATCCTCTTCGAGTTCTCGAACCCGGGCCTCGTGCTGCCCGGAGTGACGGGCGCCATCTGCATCGTGATCGCGCTCTACGCACTGCAGATGCTGCCGGTGAATTACGCGGGGCTGCTCCTCATCGTCCTCGGCATCGGGTTCATGGTCGCCGAGGCGTTCCTTCCCACGTACGGATCGCTCGGGATCGGTGGCCTCATCGCGTTCGTGATCGGTTCGGTGATCCTCATCGAGGTGCCCGGCTATCGCGTGCCCTACGCGCTCGTCGGCGGCTTCGCCTTCGCGACCGCGGTCTTCCTCGCGCTCGTGATGGGGATGCTGGTGCGCTCGCGCCGGCGCCCGGTGGTGACGGGGCGCGAGGAGCTCCTGGGCAGCACCGGGACGGTGCTCGAGGATTTCGCCGGCGAGGGCTGGGCGCACCTGCACGGCGAGACCTGGCGCATAAGCAGCCGCGAGCCGTTGAAGAAGGGCGAACACGTGAAGGTGACCGGCATGCGCGGGCTCACGCTGGACGTGATCCGGGAACCGGCGGGCCGTCATTCCCACGCGGGCGCGAATCCACCGGGCTCCCGCACACGCGGGAGCGACGAACGGGAAGGAGAGCAGACATGATCATCGACTTCGGCGCGGGCGCCTTCATCCTCGTCGTCCTGCTGCTGCTCTGGTCGCTGCGCGTGCTGCGCGAGTACCAGCGCGCAGTGGTGTTCCAGCTCGGGCGCTATGCGGGCGTGAAGGGACCCGGGCTCTTCTTCCTCATCCCGGCGATCCAGCAGATGGTGCGCGTGGACCTGCGCACGGTCGTGCTCGACGTCCCGCCGCAGGACGTGATCACGCGCGACAACGTCTCCGTGAAGGTAAACGCGGTGGTGTACTTCCGCGTGGTCGACCCGGCGCGGGCGGTCATCCAGGTGGTGGACTTCCTCGCCGCCACCTCGCAGCTCGGCCAGACGACGCTGCGCGCGGTGCTCGGCCGCCACGAGCTCGACACGCTCCTCGCCGAGCGCGACAAGCTCAACGTCGACATCCAGCAGGCGCTCGACACGCAGACCGATGCGTGGGGCATCAAGGTCTCGATCGTCGAGATCAAGCGCGTGGACCTCAACGAATCGATGGTGCGGGCGATCGCGCGGCAGGCGGAAGCCGAACGCGAGCGCCGCGCGTAGGTGATCCACGCCGAGGGCGAGCTGCAGGCCTCGGAGAAGCTGCTGGAGGCGGCCGAGACGCTCTCGCGCCGCGCCGAGGCGATGCAGCTTCGCTACCTGCAGACCCTCACGCAGATCGCCGGCGACAAGGCTTCGACGATCGTGTTTCCCGTGCCGGTGGATGTTTTCCAGAGGCTCTCGAAGTGAAGCGCTTACCCCTGCGCGTAGGACGATGTCGCGCGCCGCGGTGGGAATGCTCCCGGCCGCGCGAATGAAACGATGCGGCGACTGTCACACCCCGCGTCATGGCCGCCGCCGCCCCTCCCGACCAAAGCGTCCCCGCGCAGCCGGCGCAGCCGCCGGCGCGGCGCGAGCGCCGGCCGCGCGGCAAGCGGCTCAAATGGATCATCGCGGCGATCGTCGTCGCCGCGGCCGCCGTGTTCGGCGCCCGTTGGTGGCTGGAAGCGCGGCGCTACGTCTCGACCGATGACGCCTACGTCGGCGCGAACCAGGCCGAGATCGCAGCGCAGGTGTCCGGGCCGGTCGTGCAGGTTTTCGTGCGCGACCAGCAGTCGGTGAAGCAGGGCGACCCGCTCTTCCAGATCGACGCCAGGCCCTACGAGATCGCGCTCGACCAGGCGCGCGCCAATCTCGAGCTCGCGCGCCAGAACATGTCGCAGGCCGGAGCGGGCGTGGCCTCCGCCGAGGCGGTGCTCGCGCAGCGCCGCGCCGAGGAGGCGAACGCGCGCAGCACCTGGGAGCGCGACGAGGCGCTGGTGAAGAGCGGCTTCATCTCGCCGCAGGCCGCGGAGCAATCGCGCACCGGGCTCACCACCGCGCAGGCCGCGACGAAGGCCGCGCAGGCCGACGTCGAGAAGGCGAAGAGCGCGCTCGGCAGGACCGGCGACCGGAACGCGGCGGTGCAGGCGGCCGCCGCGGCGGTGGCGGAGGCGCAGCTCAACCTCCAGCGCACGCGCGTCGTGTCGCCGGCGACCGGCACGATCGCGAACTTCACGCTGCAGCCGGGAAACACCGTGCAGCCCGGCCAGCCGCTCTTCGTCGTCATCGCCAACGGCGAATGGTGGGTCGACGCGAACTTCAAGGAGACGCAGCTCTTCGACGTCCGGCCGGGCGAGCAGGCGACCGTCGTCTCGGACATGTACCCCAAGCACGTCTTCCACGGCGTCGTGCAGAGCCTCGCGGGAGGCAGCGGCGCCGCGTTCTCGCTGCTGCCGCCGGAGAACGCGACCGGCAACTGGGTGAAGGTGACGCAGCGCGTGCCCGTGCGCGTGGTCATCCGCGATCCGGACCCGCAGCATCCGTTGCGCATCGGCACGAGCGCGACGGTGAAGGTCGTGAAGCCGTCGTAGCCATGTTCCGCAAGGTCCTGCTCGCGTACGACGGCACCGTGGAGGGCCGCAGGGCGCTGCGCCAGGGCGCCGACGTGGTCTACTGCATGAAGAGCGAGGTGCATCTCCTCGCGATCTGCCAGAGCTGGCTCTCGTCCTCGATTCCCGAGGGCGTCACTCCCGAGCTCGCGCGCTGCGAGGAGGAGCGCGCCGAGGCGATCCTCGACGAGGGCGTCGCGCGGCTGAAGGAGCACGGCGTGGAGGCGCGCGGCTCGCTCGAGTACGGCAACCCCGCCGACCGCATCTCCGAGACCGCCGAGCGCATCGGCGCGGACCTGATCGTGGTCGGCCACCGGCAGCGCAGCCGCCTCGCGCGGTGGTGGAGCGAGTCGGACGAGGAGTCGTTGCTCGAGCGCGTGCGCTGCAGCGTGCTGGTGGCCGTCGCGGCGGAGGATTGAGATGAGCGGCGCGCCGGCCGCGGCGGCGCACCCGCATCACCAGGTCCCGACGGGGGCCGAGCGCCTGATGATCACGCTCGCGGTGATGTCCGCGACGCTGATCCAGGTGCTCGACACGACGATCGTGAACGTGGCGCTGCCGCACATGGCGGGCGAGCTGGGAGCCACCACCGACCAGATCAGCTGGGTGCTCACGAGCTACCTCGTCTCCTCGGCGATCGTGATGCCCCTCACCGGCTACTTCGCCGATACGCTGGGCCGCAAGAAGTTCCTGCTGATCTCGATCACCGGGTTCGTCGCGGCCTCGGCGCTGTGCGGCATCGCGCAGAACCTCGCCGAGATCGTCGGCTTCCGCCTGCTGCAGGGCGTGTTCGGCGCGGCGCTCGTTCCCCTCTCGCAGGCGATCATGACCGACTCGTATCCGCCCGGGGAGCGCGGCAAGGCGATGGCGATCTGGGGCCTGGGCGTCATGGTGGGACCGGTGCTCGGACCCACGCTCGGCGGCTGGCTCACCGACGTCGCGAGCTGGCGCTGGACGTTCTACATCAACGTGCCGGTCGGCGCGCTCTCGTTCTTCCTCGCCACGCAGTACGTGAAGAGCGGGGAGCTCAGGAGCCGCACGATGGACTGGTGGGGCCTCGTGCTCCTCGGCTGCGGGATCGCGGGCGTCCAGTACACGCTCGACCGGGGCACGACCGCCGACTGGTTCGCCGCGACCGACATTCGCGTCGCGACCGCGATGGGGGTCGCGGGCATCGCCGCGTTCGTCGCCTACAGCTTCGTGCGCGGGCCGAGGGCTCTCTTCGACGTTCGCATCTTCAACGACCGCAACTTCGCGATGGCCTGCCTGGTGATGCTCGCGATGGGGCTGGGGCTCTTCGGCGGCCTCGTGCTGCAGCCGATCCTGCTCGAGGGA
>DATIZV010000142.1:0-8894 GCA_035516915.1 Usitatibacter sp.
TTCATGTCGCGCGCCTTCCGTGCGCGCGTCTTCGTGTTGCTTCCGGACGAGGCCGGCCGCCTCGCCTCGCCCACCGGACGATCCCTGGGCAACCCCATGGACACGGCCGCCGCGCAATGGTCCTTCGATCGCGCCCAGCCCGCCGGCGCGGGCACGGATCCGCTGCCCGCGAACGACTACCTCTTCCTGCCGCTCAAGGGACCGATGAAGACGCGCGGCGTGCTCGCGATCCAGCCCGAGCGCAGCCGCGACCTCATGATCCCGGAGCAGATGCAGCAGTACGAGACCTTCGCCACGCTCACCGCGATCGCGCTCGAGCGCGTGCACTACGTGGAGGTGGCGCGCGACGCGCTCATCAAGATCGAGAGCGAGCGCTTGAGGAACTCGCTCCTCGCCGCGCTCTCGCACGATCTGCGCACGCCGCTCGCCGCGCTCCTCGGGCTCTCCGAGGCGATGGTCCTCACGCAGCCGCCGATGTCCGCCGAGCAGGTCGACATCGCGCGCACCATCGCCGAGGAGGCGAAGCGCCTCATCGCGCTGGTGAATAACCTCCTCGACATGGCGCGCATCCAGAGCGGCGAGGTGAAGCTGAACCTCGCGTGGCATCCGATCGAGGAGGTGATCGGGAGCGCGCTTCGCGGCGCGGCCCCGACGCTCGCGGGCCGCAAGGTCACGGTGGACGCTCCCGCGGACCTGCCCCTCGTGCAGATGGACGCGGTGCTCATCGAGCGCGTGCTCGCGAACCTCGTCGAGAACGCGGTGAAGTACGCCGGCCCCGAAGCACGCATCACGATCGCGGCGCGCGCGGCCGACGGCTCGCTCGAGGTGAGCGTCGAGGACGACGGTCCCGGCATTCCGCGCGGGCAGGAGGAGGCGATCTTCGAGAAGTTCGCGCGCGGCCGCGCGGAGAGCGCGACTCCCGGCGTGGGCCTGGGACTCGCCATCTGCCGCGCGATCGTCGAGGCGCACAAGGGACGCATCCGTGCCGAGCCGGATCGCGAGCGGGGCGCGCGCTTCGTCTTCACGCTGCCCCTCACCGAGCCGCCCGCGGTGGAGGCGCCGTGAGCGCTCCCGTCGCATTGCTCATCGAGGACGAGCCGCAGATCCGGCGCTTCCTGCGCACCGCGCTCGAAGCCGAGGGCTGGACGGTGCACGAGACGGACACGCAGCGCCAGGGCCTCATCGACGCGGGAACGCGCAAGCCCGACCTCCTCGTCGTCGACCTGGGCCTTCCCGACGGCGACGGCGTGACGCTGATCCGCGAGCTGCGCTCCTGGTCCACGGTGCCGGTGATCGTGCTCTCGGCGCGCGCCTCGGAGAACGACAAGATCGCCGCGCTCGACGCGGGCGCGGACGACTACCTCACCAAGCCCTTCGGCGTGCGCGAGCTCCTCGCGCGCGTTCGCGCGACGATGCGCCGCCATCGCCAGCCGCCGGGCGAGACCTCGCCGGTGTTCCGCTTCGGCAAGGTCGAGGTGAACTTGGAGGCGCGCACCGTGAAGCGCTCGGGCGAGGACGTGCACCTCACGCCGGTCGAGTTCCGGCTCCTCTCGCTCCTCATCGCCAACGTCGGCAAGGTCCTCACGCATCGCCAGATCCTGCGCGAGGTGTGGGGTCCGGCCGGCGTCGAGCACCACCATTACGCGCGCGTCTACATGGGCCACCTGCGCCAGAAGCTCGAGGACGATCCCGCGCAGCCCAGGCACCTGCTCACGGAAACCGCGGTCGGCTATCGGCTCGTCGCCTGAGGTCGGGCTCGCCGCGGCGGGGAAGCCGTCGATTTCCCCTCCTGCGCGGCAATGACGCCCGGGGCCGCGGGGACCGACGTGCCGGATGACCGAGGTCAAATCGCCCGGCCGGCGCCCCCCCGAGAATGGGACCATGGAGAAAGTCCGGTCGAGCTCCTTCTTCAACCTCTACCGCCACGGGTTCGCGCGCGTGGCCGTTTGCGTGCCGCAAGTGCGCGTCGCGGACCCGGCCTTCAACGCGGCGAGGACGCGCGAGCTTCTCGCGCGGGCCTCCGAGCGCGGGGCTTGCGTCGCGCTCTTTCCCGAGCTCGGCGTGAGCGGCTATTCGTGCGAGGACCTCTTCCACCAGCGCGCGCTCCTCGATGCATCCGAGCGCGCCCTCGCGGAGATCCTGCGTGCTTCGGAGAAGTCGCCGGTGGTGGCGGTGCTGGGCATGCCCGTCGAGGTCGAGGGTCTGCTCTACAACTGCGCGGTCGTCGCGCAGGGCGGGCGCATCCTCGGCGTCTGCCCGAAGACCTACCTGCCCAACTACCGGGAATTCTACGAGCGTCGCCATTTCGCTTCGGCGGACGCCGCGACGCGCGCGACCATCGCGCTCTGCGGCGAGCGCGGCATCCCGTTCGGCAACCGCCTCCTCTTCCGCGCGCACGACGGCGAACGGCTGTGCCTGTACGTGGAGGTGTGCGAGGACCTGTGGGCGCCGATCCCGCCGTCGTCCTTCGCGGCGCTCGCGGGCGCCACGCTGCTCCTGAACCTCTCCGCCTCGAACGCGACGGTGGGAAAGGACGAGTACCGCGAGGAGCTCGCCTCGAACCAGTCGGCGCGCTGCCTCGCCGGATACGCCTACTGCGCCGCGGGCTTCGGCGAGTCGACGACGGACCTCGCATGGGACGGCCATGCGATGGTGTACGAGGACGGCCGCAAGATCGCCGAGACGGCGCGCTTCGCGCGCGAGTCGCGCCTGGCGATCGCGGACCTCGACCTCGATCGCATCGCGCAGGAGCGCATGCGCCAGACGAGCTTCGGCCAGGCGGTGGAACGGCACCGCGCCGACGCGCGCGAGTTCCGCGTCGTGGAGTTCGATGCGCGGCTGCCGCTCGATGCGCGGCTGCCGCTCGAGCGCGAGATCGCGCGCTTCCCCTTCGTGCCCGCCGCCCGCGAGAAGCGCGCGCAACGCTCGCGCGAGGTGCTCGCGATCCAGGTGCAGGGCCTCGCGAAGCGCCTCGAATTCATGGAGGCGACGCAGGTCGTGCTCGGCGTCTCCGGCGGCCTCGACTCGACCGTGGCGCTCGCCGTGTGCGCGTGCGCGATGGACTTCCTCGGCCTGCCGCGCTCGGGGATCGTCGCATGCAGCCTGCCGGGCTTCGCGACCGAGCCCGATTCGCGCTCGCGCGCGCGCGAGATCGCCGCGGCGCTCGGCGCGAGCTTCCGCGAGATCGACATCCGGCCGAGCTCGCTGCAGATGCTGAAGGACATCGGCCATCCCTACGCGCGCGGGGAAAAGGTCTTCGACCTCGCCTTCGAGAACGTGCAGGCGGGCGAGAGGACGAGCCATCTGTTCCGCCTGGCGGGGCTCCTCGGCGCGCCGGTCGTGGGCACCAGCGACCTCTCCGAGCTCGCGCTCGGATGGTGCACCTACGGCGTCGGCGACCAGATGGCGCACTACGACGTGAACGCGGGCGTGCCGCGCACGCTCCTGCGCGCGCTCGTGCGCCATCTCGTGGAGAGCGACGCGCTGGGACGCGAAGCCTCCGCCGCGCTCGAACGCGCGCTGGAAGCGATGCCCAGCCCGGAGCTCGTTCCGTCGGGCGGCGCGCGCGGCGAGCCGGGGACCGAGGCCGCCATCGGCCCCTACGCGCTGCACGATTTCTTCCTCTATCACACGCTGCGCTTCGGCCACTCGCCCGCGAAGGTCGCGTTCATGGCGCAGCGCGCGTGGAGCGACGCGGGCGTGGGCGATTGGGGCGATACGCCGATGGAGGAACGGTGCGCGTACACGATGGCCGAGATCCGCCGCTGGCTCGAGGTGTTCCTGCGCCGCTTCTTCGGAGCGACGCAATACAAGCGAAGCGCGCTGCCGAACGCGCCGAAGGTGGGATCGGGCGGGTCGCTCTCGCCGCGCTCCGACTGGCGGGCGCCGAGCGATGCGCAGGCCGACGCGTGGCTCGCCGGTCTCGCCGCGGTTCCCGACGAGGATTGAGCCGCGGCGGGACGCGCACGGCCGACGCGCCCCGCCGCATGCCCACGCTCAGTGGCGCGCGAAGAGGTCGCTCATCACCGCGACGTTGTCGTCGCACGCGTGGTTCAGGCACGGCAGGCCGAACCCCGCTTCCAGCGTCTTGAGGATCGAGAAGCTGTCGTAGCGCACGTTGCTCTTCACGCCGTGCGCGCCGTAGTTCGTGTCGACGATCGCCACCACCTGGTTGGTGTTCGGGCTCACGCTGTAGTCGTTCTCGTCCCACACGAGCACGATCGCGTCGTTCCCCTGGCGCCACGCGGGCGAGGCCTTGATCGCGGCCACCAGCTTCTGCACCGTCTTGTCGCCGCGCTGGATGAGGGCCGGGTTGAGGCCGGCCTGGCTGCCGTCGTCGTCGGGGTCGAAGTTGCAGAAGGCGCCGCCGTTGCCGCGGCCGTGCTGGTCGTTGCACTGGTTGGGCGCGATGAAGGAGAACGCCGGCAGGTCGCCCGTGGCGAGGTCCGCATAGAGGCCGTTCGCACCGTCGAAGCCGACCGTGTTCGCGAGGCTGCTTCCGCGGATGGTGCCTTCCTGGACGCTCGCGAAGTAGGCGAACGGATTGTGCTTCACCGCGTAGAGCGCGACGATGTCGTCGCTCGTGAGCGGCGGGTTCTGTGCCGGCAGGATGGCGCCGAAGTCGGTGTTGTTCGTGTAGAAGCCGTCGCTCACGTTCACGCCGTCGGCGCCTTCGGCGGGGAGGCTCTCCTGGTAGCTCTTCCATCCCATGCGGCGCATCGCGAGCTGGTCGGCGATCGTCATGCCGAGGGTGGGCGCGGCCGGGACCGACTGCACGCCGTCGATGTCGAGGAGCGGCTGTCCGGGGTCCTCGTTGGTCGTGTCCACGGCGGGCGTCTCGGCGTCCATGCCGGTGCCCGCGATCGGGCACACGTTCCCGCTCGGGGGATTGTCGGTGTTCGCGACGCCGCTCTGCAGGTTGGGCTTGCAGGCATGGTCGTGCCAGTCGGGATTGTTGTCGCTGCGCACGCCGAAGTTCGATCCCCCGACCACCTCGAGATAGTTGGTGAGGCTCGGATGGCCCACCGCGAAGTAGTTGGTCGCGAGGTTGGCCGACTGCGCGTACTGGTTGGTGAAAGGTGCGTTCGGGTTGCCGATGATCTGCCCGTAGCCGTGGTTCTCCATCATGATCAGGAAGACGTGGTCGAGCGGGGCGATCCCGGCGGGAGTCCTGCCCTGGTTCGCGGCCGCGCTGCCGGCGGCGAGCACGGCGCAAACGGCGATGGCCATCGCGGATTTCTTCATGGGTTCCTCGTTGTCGGGGTTGGTGGCAAGGCGCACGACGCCGCGGCGCGGAAGGCGATGCCGCGGCGAGCGGCAGCGGAAATCTATTGCGTGGCGATGACGGAACGTCGGACGCGGGCGTCACGATTCCGCAAGGAGCCGATGCGACGATTCGCCGCCTGCGCCGATCATGAGCTGCTGCAGGCGGCGCATCCCGATCGCCTGAGCGCATCGGGAGCGTGTCCGGCGCCTCGCGCTCAGCGCAGCTGGCGTCCCTTGCGCTGCATCACCACGGGGACGCAGCTCGTGCCGCCGGAGGGGATGAGCGGCGCGGCGGGGACCGGGGATGAAGCGAGCGCCGTGCGGGCGCGGACGGCGTCGTTCGACGGCGACGGGCGGCGCTTGCGGCGGGCACGGGCCTTCAATGGCATGGCGATTCGTCCATCGGAGGCATTGAGGCTAGCGAGCGGCGGTGTCATTCTCGTGACGATTGATCGAAGTCAACCATCGATGCAACTCGCGGGAAGCGGCCGGCGAACGAGGCCGCTTCGCGCTATCATCGAAGCGTCATTCGCGAGGAAACCTCATGCATCCGGCGATGCCGAGAAGACCCGAGCCGGCGCGCGACGTGATCCACCGGCTCGCGCGCGAGACGCAACACCACGAGGACGAAGTGAGGATCGTTTACGAGCGGCAGCTCGAGCGGCTGGAGTCGCAGGCGAAGGTGCTCGCCTTCGTCGAGATCCTCGCGCAGCGGCGCACGCGCGAGGTCCTGCGCCGGAGCTGATCCGCTAGGGCGCCTGCGGCGCGTCCGCCGCGGCGAGCGAGGGACGGCGCGCGGCCCAGCCGCGCACGACCTCCGCGGCCTGCAGCATCGCTTCCGCCTGCTCGACGCGCGTGTCCGTGCTCGGATGCGTCGAGGGCAGCGCCGATTGCGGTGCCGGTCCGAGCTTCTCCAGCAGCGAGAGCATCGCCGGGGGATCGAGCCCGGCGCGCGCGCCGAGGAAGAAGCCGATGCGGTCCGCGTCGAGCTCCTGCTGCTCCGCGAGGAAAGCCATGCGGTATTGCACGGCGATGCTGCCGTCGACCTCGTCCTGGATGTCCCAGTACGGCCGGTTCATGCCGTTGTCGACGAAGTAGCGCGCGGCGGTCGCGAACTCGCGCGTGTGCTGGGCGAGCACGTGGCCCATCTCGTGGGCGAGGAGGAAGCCGAGCTGGTCGTCGGTCGGCGCGAGCTTCGCCAGGAACTCCTCGCCGAAGAGGAGCCTTCCGCCGGCCATCGACGAGGCGTTCTCGCCGCATTTCCGGCAGGTGTGGATCTCCCACGGCAGCGCCGACGATCCCGGACGCTCCACTTCCGCGGCCGGAAGCAGGCGCGCGAGCAGGAGGCGCAACCGCTCGAGGAGCGCCGCATCGCGATCGAGGTGGTGCGCGGCCCGGAGCTCGTCGATGCGTTCGTCGTAGGCGCGGCGCGCGAACGCATCCACCGCCTGCGCCCGGAAGGCGAGGTCGTCCGGAAACTCGAGCAACGGCCCTTCCGCCGCCGCCTCGACCGACGCCGCGCATGCCAATGCCGCGAGAACCGCGTTCCAGCCCTGCTTCATCTCCGCCTCCGCCGCGACGGAAAATCGGCTTCATATGACAACGCGGTTGCCGGAAGAGTCAAGGAACTGTTTCACAGGATCGCCGGAGCGCCGTCACGGGATCGTCATGAAAAAATGACAACATGGCGTCCGCATGGTCCGCAAAACGCCGCAGCACGTCCTCTTCCTCTGCACCGGCAACTCGGCGCGCTCGATCATGGCCGAGGCGGTGCTCAACGCGCTCGGCGGCGGCCGCTTCCGCGGCTTCAGCGCCGGAAGCCACCCGAAGGGGCGGGTGCATCCCATCGCCCTCGAAGTGCTGGCGCGCGCCGGCTATTCGACCTCGGGACTGCGGAGCAAGGATTGGACCGAATTCACCGGGCCGGACGCGCCGCGCGTCGACTTCGTGATCACGCTCTGCGACTCCGCCGCGCGCGAGGCGTGCCCCGCGTTTCCCGGCAAGTTCGTTCGCGCGCACTGGGGCCTCCCGGATCCCGCCGCGGTCGAAGGCAGCGAGGAGGCCGAGCTGCGTGCGTTCCTGGAGGCGCTCTCCACCCTGCGGCGACGCATCCAGCGCTTCACGAGCCTGCCCTTCGCGAGCGTCGCGCGCGATGCGCTGGTGCCGGAGCTGCGCGCGATCGGCGAGGCCTAGCGCCGCCCGAGGAGCCTGCGCTTGAGCGCGCGGAAGCGCTCGGTCGCGCGCTCGCGTTGCAGGAGCAGCTCGCGCATCCGCCCGCGGACGTGCGATTCCTCGCCGAGCTCCTCGTCGACTTCCTCGCATCGGGCGCTGCGCGGCGCGCGTCGCGCCGTGAGCGCAGGATCCATCCGGTCTTCCATGTTCGTCCTCCAGTCGCCACTCGACGAGGATAGGCCGGGGGAGTGACCGGAGGATGACCGGACGGCCGCGCGGTTGACGCGGCCGGCCTTTTCGGACGATTCTCGCGGCGTGAATCCCACGCGGCCGCGCTCCCGGCGACCCAGGCTCGGGCCATGACGGGGCTCGTCGCCGCGCTCGGCATCGCGCAGATCGCCTCCTGGGGCACGCTCTTCTACGCCATCGGCGTGCTGGGTCCCTCGATGCAGCGCGACCTCGGCGTGTCGTCCCTCTTCCTCTTCGGCTCGTTCACGGCGGGGCTGCTCGTCTCGGGCGCGCTCGCGCCCGTCGCCGGCCGGATGGTCGACGCGCGCGGCGGACGTGTCGTGCTCTCGGCCGGATCGATCCTCGCGGCCGCGGCGATGGCGATCCTCGCGGTCGCGCCCAACGGGATCGCGATGGCCGCCGGCTGGCTCGTTGCGGGGGCGGCCATGGCGGGCTGCCTCTACGACCCCGCGTTCGCGACGCTTTCCCAGCACGCGGGCGATCGCTACCGGCGCGCGGTCACGATGCTCACGCTGTGGGGCGGGTTCGCAAGCACCGTGTTCTGGCCGCTCTCGCAGGTCTTCCTCGACGCATGGGGCTGGCGCATGACGTTCGCGATCTATGCGGCGGCGAACGCGCTGGTGTGCCTCCCGATCCACCTCCTTCTCGTTCCCCGGCGTCCCGCCGTATCGCGAGCGGCGCGCGCGCTCGACGAGGCGCGGCCGGCGTCGCGCGATCCGCGCCTGCCGTGGATCAACGCGGCGTTTGCCATCGCGACCTTCGTCTTCGGCGTCTTCGCGGTGCACATGATCCCGCTCCTCACCGCCGCGGGGCTCACGGCGAAGCAGGCGGTGGGCCTTTCGGTGCTCGTGGGGCCGATGCAGGTGGCCGGACGCCTCGTGGAGCTCGCCCTCGCGCGACGCTCCCGCGCCGTGGCGGTGGGCTTCGCCGCGTTCGCGCTGATGATCGTGGCGGTCGCCGCGATGATCGGCGTGAAGGGCTTCGGCGCCATGGCGGTCGCCTTCGTGCTCGCGTACGGCTGCGGGAACGGACTCCTCACCATCGTGCGCGGCACCGCGCCCGCGGAGCTCTTCGGCCGCGCGGGCCTCGGCGCGCTCCTCGGGCACCTCTCGCGCTATGCCTCGTTCGCGAAGGCGCTCGCGCCCGGCTGCTACTCCGCGCTCGCCGCGATCGGGCTCTCGCGCCATGCATCGCTCGCCGCGCTGGGG
>DATIZV010000143.1:0-5845 GCA_035516915.1 Usitatibacter sp.
GTCCTGAGATCGTCGTAGGACTCGGACGGACACCCCACGATCCACGGAACCTTGCGGCGCGCGCGTTCCTCGAAACGGCAGGCGACAGTGGAGCGAGCGATGCGATGGCGGCATTTCGAGGCGACGGGCGCGCCTCGGTCCGGGAGGCGCGCGTGATGGGGCCCCTCGAGTCCCTCGCGGCGCTCTTCCGCAACGCGCTGCGCGGATGGGTCGACGACAACGCCTCTAGCATGGGCGCGGCGCTCGCCTTCTACACGCTGTTCTCCCTCGCGCCGGTGCTCGTCCTCGCGATCGCGATCGCCGGGCTCGCGATCGGCCACGACCATGCGCAGCGGCTCCTCCTCTCGGAGCTCGCGGGCCTCCTCGGGCCGACCGGGGCGCAGGGCGTGAAATCGGTCCTCGACGCGACCTCCACCCACAAGGATGGGCTCATCGCCACCGTCGCCGGACTCGCGACGCTCGCGGTCGGCGCGACGACCGTTTTCGCGGAGCTGCGCCGCGACCTCGACCGCATCTGGCATTGCCGCCCCGGCAACGGCTCGGGGATCGCGGCCACCGTGCGGGCGCGCTTCCTGTCGTTCGGGATGGTCGTCGCGATCGGCTTCCTGCTCCTCGTCTCGCTCGTGGTGAGCGCCGCGCTGAGCTTCCTCGGCGGCCTGCTCGACGTGAGCGCTGCGCTCATGCGCTCGATCGAGTTCCTCGCCTCCGTCGTCGTGACCACCGGCCTCTTCGCGCTGGTGTTCAAGATCCTTCCGAGCACGCGCATCGGCTGGCGCGACGTGTGGGCGGGATCGTTCGTCACGGCGGTGCTCTTCTGGTTCGGCAAGTACCTCATCGGGCTGTACCTCGGCACGAGCGCGCTCGCCTCGTCCTACGGCGCGGCGGGAACCCTGGTGCTGGTGATCGTCTGGGTCTACTACTCGGCGCAGATCTTCTTCTACGGCGCCGAATTCACGCACGAGTACGCGTGCCGGTCCGGATCGCGGGGGGTGCCGATGGGCGCCGCGAATTCGGACTTCGCGCGCGAGGACGAGGCGATGGTCGCCCGCGCGAGGCGCATCGTGAAGGGGCGGGATCCGTCGCTCGTCCGGCCGCCCGCGAGCTGAGCGCCATGCCGCTCCTCGAAGCGGGCTGGCGGCTCGCCAAGCGCTCCGTGCAGGGCTGGCTGGACGACGGCGCGGGCAGCATGGGCGCCGCGCTCGCGTTCTACGCGCTCTTCTCCACGGCTCCGTTGCTGCTGGTGGCGATCACCATCGCGGGCGCCGTGCTGGGACGCGAAGAGGCGCAGCACCTGCTCATCGCGCAGTTCTCCGACGTGCTGGGACAACGCATTGCCGCAGCGATCCGCTTCCTGCTCCACGCGACCGCAAAGCGCAGCCACCTGTTCCCCGCGGCCGTCGCGACCGCGGCGATGCTGGTCGGCGCGGCGACGGTGTTCAACGAGCTGAAGACCGACCTCGACAAGATCTGGCGCACCCACGCGACGCGCCCCAAGGGATTCTTCGCCGTGGTGAGGAAGCGGCTCCTCTCGATGGCGATGGTGATCGCCGTGGGATTGCTCCTGCTCGCCTCGGTCGTGATGAGCGCGCTCATCTCCGCGCTCGGCGAGCAGCTCTTCGACGGGCGGCTGGAGACCATCCGCGCCCTCGAGTTCGGCGGCTCGTTCCTGGCCATCACCGGGCTCTTCGCGATGATCTTCAAGATGCTGCCGAGCGCGAAGATCGCATGGGGAGACGTGTGGGTCGGCGCGGCCTTCACCTCGGCGCTCTTCTGGCTCGGCAAGTTCCTGATCGGCCTCTACCTCGGCCGCACGGCGCTCGCCTCCATGTTCGGGGCGGCCGGAGCGGTGCTCGCGCTCGTCGCCTGGGTGTACTACTCCGCGCAGGTGTTCTTCCTCGGCGCCGAATTCACGCGCGCCTACGCGCTGCGCCACGGCTCGCACCAGTCGGACCTCGAGCTCGCGCATGAATCCGACCCGGCCGCGGAGGACGAGATGCTCGCGCGCGCGCGCCGCATCGTCCGCGGGAAGGATCCGATCTTCGGAGCGGAGTGATCTCTGCCGGGACGTTTCGAGCGGCACCTCCGCTGTCCGCCCCAGCGCGGTTCTCGCCGTCCCTACGCTCCGCTACCTCAGCGACTTGAAGCGCAGTCGGTGCGGCTGCGCCGCCTCCTCGCCCAGGCGCTCCAGCTTGTCTTCCTCGTACTCGCGATAGTTGCCCTGGTAGAAGTACCACTGCGAGTCGCCCTCGGCAGCCAGGATGTGGGTGCAGATGCGGTCGAGGAACCAGCGGTCGTGCGAGATCACCATCACGGTGCCCGCGAACTCCTGCAGCGCGTCCTCGAGCGCGCGCAACGTTTCCACGTCGAGGTCGTTCGACGGCTCGTCGAGGAGCAGGACGTTGCCGCCATCGAGCAGCGTCTTCGCGAGGTGCAGCCGCCCGCGCTCCCCGCCGGAGAGGTTGCCCACCAGCTTCTGCTGGTCCTGTCCCCTGAAGTTGAAGCGGCCGAGGTAGGCGCGCGACTGGATCTCGAACTTGCCGATGGCGAGGATGTCCTGGCCGTTCGACACCGCTTCCCACACGTTCTTCTTGTCCGGGAGCTTGCGCGTCTGGTCCACGAACGAGAGCTGCACGGTGTGGCCGATCTTCACCGTGCCGGAGTCCGGCTTCTCCTTGCCCGTGATCATGCGGAACAGGGTCGACTTGCCGACGCCGTTCGGGCCGATGATGCCGACGATCGCGCCGGGCGGGACCTTGAACGAGAGGTTGTCGATGAGCAGGCGATCGCCGTAGCCCTTCGACACGCCCTCGAACTCGATCACCTCGTTGCCGAGGCGCTCGGCGACGGGGATGAAGATCTCCGCGGTCTCGTTGCGCTTCTGGTACTCGTACTCGTTGAGCTCCTCGAAGCGCTTGAGGCGCGCCGTGTTCTTGGTCTGCTGGCCCTTGGCGTTGCGCCGCACCCACTCGAGCTCCTTCTTGATCGCCTTCTGGCGCGCGGTCTCGCTCGACTCCTCGCGCTGCAGGCGCTCGCGCTTCTGCTCGAGCCACTCCGAGTAGTTGCCCTTGTACGGGATGCCCGATCCGCGATCGAGCTCGAGGATCCACTCGGCCGCGTTGTCGAGGAAGTAGCGGTCGTGCGTCACGGCGACGACCGTTCCCGGGAAACGCTGCAGGTATTGCTCGAGCCACTCCACGCTCTCCGCATCGAGGTGGTTGGTCGGCTCGTCCAGGAGCAGCATGTCGGGCTTCGAGACCAGCAGGCGGCACAGCGCGACGCGGCGCTTCTCTCCGCCCGAGAGCACGTCGACTTTCGCGTCCCACGGTGGAAGGCGCAGCGCATCGGCCGCGACCTCGAGCTGCGTATCGAGCGTGGACGAGTCGGCCGAGGCGAGGACCTTCTCGAGCCTCTCCTGCTCGGCCGCGAGCTTGTCGAAATCCGCGTCGGGCTCCGCGTACGCGGCGTACACCTCGTCGAGGCGCTTCTTGGCGGAGAAGACTTCGCCGAGCCCCTCCTCGACCGCCTCGCGCACCGTGTGGCCGGGCTCCAGCTGCGGCTCCTGCGGAAGGTAGCCGATGCGGATGCCGGGCATGGACGTCGCCTCGCCCTCGTAGTCCTTGTCGATGCCCGCCATGATCTTGAGCACCGTGGACTTGCCCGCGCCGTTCAGGCCCAGCAGCCCGATCTTCGCCCCGGGATAGAACGAGAGCGAGATGTTCTTGAGGATCTGGCGCTTCGGGGGAACGGTCTTCCCCACGCGGATCATCGTGTAGACGTACTGGGCCATGGGATTCGTGCGAGGTGCAGCAGAAATGCAGAGCGGAAGCATACCACTTCGGGCAGCGGGGACGGCGTTGGGGCGGGCGATCGCATCGCCGCTCGGCGCCACCGGGAAGGAAGTCGGACCGCATCGCGGCTCGACGCGATCGGGCGCGGGAAGCGGGCAAAAAGATGCCGGCGGGATTTCTCGCGCCGGCCAAGAGCAGGTCAGGAAACCGGGAAGCTACTGCGCGCCGCGATTCACCGGATAGGCGTCGGGAGAGGTCGGAATCGCATTGCCCTCGCGATCGCGGATCACGCGGTCCGTGGTCGAGAAGCTCGAGCCCGACGGAATCACGCGGCTCTCCTGCGCGGGGCTCGCGGCCTCGTCTTCGATCGGATAGCCCTGCCACGGGCCGGACATGCGCACTTCGCCGGCGGATGAAGTGGCGCCTTGCTCCACGGTCGAGGTCGCGGCGGGCGCGCGCCCGACGTTCGCGTACCACTCGAAGTCCACGTCGGGCCAGACGGTCCACGCGAACGCCGGCACGGACGCGCTCACGATCGCCGCGGTCGCGAAGCCTGCGTGGATGACGCGCTGGATGGGACGCATGGGTGCCCTCGGGCGAATGCGGGATACGAGGACACGATAGCTTGCGCGGCGTTTCGGAAAAGCCAGCCGTCCCCGGATTCTGCGGTCGGTCGCGGCTGACAGCCCAGGGATCGCCCGAGGGCGGCGCTGGTCGCTTCGCGCGCGCCGACCTGACGAGGCTGCAGACAACGATGCCGGCGCGAGCTGCGCCGGCATCGTCGGAGCGGGGAGCACGAAGGCGAAAGGCTCAGCGCAGCGAGCTCACGTTCACGTTGGGTGCCGCGGCGAACGCCGAGCCCCATGGCAGATGCCGCGGAAGGGACATGGCGGCCGCGGCGACGAGCGTCGCGAGCAGCACGCGTCGTGTCCACATTGGATCTCTCCTCGATTGCGTCGTCATCTTCCAGCGTACGACGCGGACCGCACGCGCTCTGCCAGCCGACCGCCTATGCAGCCGTCGGATGCGACCGGCGGAGCGCGTCGGAAAGGGCGGGTCAGCCGCTGCTGCCGCCGCCGCCTGCCGCGCCGCTGCCGCTCGCGCTGCCGGAGGAGCTGCTGCCACCGGTCCCGGCGGCGCCGCCCGGGGCGCTGCCGCTCGACCCGGCGCTGCTGCCGGCCGCGGTACCGCTCGCGCTGGAGCCCGGGCTGCCCGAGGCGCCCGCGCTGCCCGCCGGCGCGGCGCCGGGGGCGCTACCCGTGCTGCCCGACGCGCCCTGCGTGCTGCCCGTCGCGTTGCCCTGACGCGCACCGGTCATCTTGCAATCGGCCGGAAGCGTGGCGTGCACGCTCTTGTCGCAACGGTCACCGATGTTCTTCTTCTTCGCGGCCGACGTGCCTTCGTCGTAGTTCGTCTTCACCAGGCCGGCGCCTTGCGCCCCGTGATACGCGGTGCCGCTCATCCCGCTCTTGTGCTTCGTGCCCTCGCTCGCAGCCGAGCTCGACTGGTCGCTCGAGCCGGACGTGCCCGAAGCGCCGCTCGTCCCGGAGGACCCGGTGCCGGACGAAGAAGAGCTCGGAGTGCTGCTCGAAGAGGAGCTCGGGCTGCTCGAAGACGACGAGCTCATGCCGCTCGAGCCGCTGCCCGTCGTGGAGCTTCCGTTCGTGCCGGCGCTCGTGCCGGTGCCCGAGGTATCGTTCGCCGACGTGCCCGTATTCGAAGAATTGTCGTAGGTCTGCGATGCGTTGCTGCCGTTCGTGCTGGGTGCGCCCTTGTGCTTGTGCATGTCGCCGAGCGCGAAGGCCGACCCGCTCGCGAGCAGGACGACCGACGAAAGGAAAACCGGCGCGAGCTTGCGCATTTGTGCCTCCTGTGATTGGTTGGTAGACGCTTGCAGGAAGCATTGCAGCAAGCGGCATGCCACGGCTCGGGCGCCTCCTCGCGGGCCGAAGCCGGCAGCGCGCGAAGTTTTTACGGCGCGCCGTCAAAAAAGTGCCGACGCTCGCGCGCCGGCACTTTCACCGCCGCCTCGCCGCGATCGCGCCGGGCCGGCAGGG
>DATIZV010000144.1:0-12107 GCA_035516915.1 Usitatibacter sp.
CGGATTCCCGACCAACGCCTCGATGACGATCTCCGAAACGGGATCGCTGCCCGCGGGCGTCGGCTTCGTGAACAACGGCAACGGCACGGCGACGCTTTCCGGCACGCCCACCGTCGCCGGCTCCTTCCCGATCACCATCACCGCGGCAAACGGGGTCACTCCGAACGCCACGCAGTCCTTCACGCTCTCGGTGAACCAGGCGCCGGCGATCACCAGCGCCAGTGGCGTGACGTTCGCGGCGGGCGTGCCCAACACCTTCACGGTGACCACCACCGGCACGCCCACCGTGAGCAGCATCGTGCAGTCGGGCGCTCCGCTGCCGACCGGAGTCGCGTTCACCTACACGAGCGGCGCGAACGGAACGCTCGCGGGCACGCCGATCACGACGAGCAGCACGACGTTCACCTTCACCGCCTCGAACGGCGTCGCGCCGGACGCCGGCCAGTCGTTCACGCTGAACGTCGTCTGTCCGGTGATCTCGGTGTCGCCGACGACGCTCTCGAACGCCACGCTCAACGCCGCCTACGGACCGGTCATTTTCTCCGCGTCCGGCGGCAGCGGCAGCTACGCATTCAGCCTCGGCGCAGGCAGCCCGCCGGGACTCTCCTTCGCCGGCGCCTCGCTGGGCGGCACGCCCACCGTCGCGGGCACCTACTCGTTCACCGTCACGGCGACCGACACCGTGAGCGGCTGCAGCGGCGCCACGGCGTTCAACAACTTCTTCGTCGGAATCACCGCCAACGACGACAGCTTCGGAACGGTGATCGGCAACACGTCGGTCGATTCCTCGCTGGTCGGCTACAGCGTCGTCGCGAACGACGTCATCCCGCCCACCGCGACCATCTCCGCCTACGACTCCGCGAGCGCGAACGGCGGCACCGTGACGATGGTGACGAGTGGCGCGAACATCGGACAATTCACCTACGATCCGCCACGCGGCTTCGTCGGTGCCGACACCTTCACGTACACGGTCCAGGACGGCACGGCGACCTCGACGGCGACCGTGACCATCGACGTGAGCGGGCGCGTGTGGTACGTGAACGACGCGGCCGGCGCGTGCAGCGCGAGCTGTGACGGTCGCGAAAGCCATCCCTACACCAGCCTCGCCACGTTCAACGCCGCCAACAATGGCACCTCGCCCAACCCGCAGGTAGGCGACACGATCTTCGTCTACACCGGAAGCGGCGCCTATACGGGCCCGCTCACCCTGCTCGCCAGCCAGCGGCTGATGGGCCAGGGCTCGTCGACCGCGTTCAGCGGGCTGCCCGCCCCGAACGGGCAGACGCTGCCCACCGTCGGCGGAGCGTTCCCGAACCTCAACGCCCTCGTCACGTTCACCTCCGGCGATCAGCTCGCGGGCTTCGACATGGACGGCAGCGCGGCGAAGCTTTCCGCGTCGAGCGCGACGAGCTTCACGGTGAACGTGGGACGCCTGCGCAGCACGACCGCCGGCGCGAGCGCCTTCACCCTCGGCGGCAGCGGCAACTCGGGCACCATCGACCTCAAGAGCCTCTCGGCCGCCGGCGCCTCGGGCTCCGGCAATTTCGGCGTGCAGGTGCAGAACCTGACCGGCTATTTCCACGTCAACGGCACCGACACGCTGAGCCCCGCCGGCGGCACGGTCTCCGGCTTCGGCGCGAGCGGCCTTTCGTTCACCGGCATCGCGGAATGCGCCTCGCTCGGAAGCTGCAGCGGCAACGCCGTCTCGCTCGCCAACATGACGATCACCGGGAACGCGATCTCGCAGGTCGTGGCGGGATCGAACACCGGCTGCGGCGGGGATCTCGTCGCCGGCGACAACCTGAGCTGCTTCGCGAACCTGTACCTGCGCAACATCGACGGCGTCTCGATCAGCGGCTCGACGATCTCGAGCAGCAAGCAGATCGGCATCAATGGCAACAACGTCTACGACCTCGCGATCACCAGCACGAGCGTCACGGGCAACGGCGACGAGGCGGACGAATCCGGCATCCTCATCCAGAACCTGCATGGCACGAGCACCTTCACCGGCCTCACCGCGACCAACAACGCCGCGCACCAGGTGTACGTGGAGGAGCAGAACGCCGGCGTCAGCGCGCTCAGCCTTTCCATCGCGTCGTCGACCTTCGGCAACGCGACGAACGGGGCGACGACCGGGCTTTCTGGAGTGCAGCTTTCGGGCGCTGCCGGCGGAACCACGACGTTCAACGTGTCGAGCTCGACCTTCTCGAATTTCGGGACCGGCAACGACGCCCTCGACGTCTTCCCCGGGACCTCGACCGCGCCGATGTTCCTCACCGGCTCGGTGCAGTCGAGCACGTTCGCGAATGCCCAGGCGGGGGTGGTGCTGGAGGTGTCGGGATCGTCGAACGTGACGTTCGACACGAAGAACAATACCAGCTTCACCCAGATGAACTTCCGCTCCATCCTCTACGAGACCCTCGACGGATGGAGCGGGCTCGTGCAGGGCACGATCTCCGGCAACACGATCGGCTCGGGCTCGCTCGGCTCGGCTTGCAGCAGCACGCTCTGCCACGGCATCGAGGTGGACCACGCGCCGGCGGGCACCGGCTCGCTCGAGCTCAGCATCAAGAACAACACCATCCAGCAGGTGGTCAACGGGCTCGGCATCCGCCTGGTCGGCGGCGGCGGCGGGTCGCTGCAGGCGAAGGTGTCCGGCAACGCGCTCAACAATCCGGCCGGCAGCCCCGCGGGCGGCCAGAACGAGGCGATCGGACTCGACGCGGACACGACTTCCGGCAGCACCATGACCGTCTGCCTCGACATGAGCGGCAACACCGTCTCCGAGGGCTCCACCACCACGTGGGGCAGCGGCAACTCGGGATCGGACATCTACCTCGACCAGCGCTTCAGCACGGTGGTGGACCTGCCCGGCTACTCGGGCGCGGCGACGGACACGACGGCGGTGCAGAACTTCGTCGCCAGCAAGAACCCGTCGGCCACGGTCTTCGCCGATACGAGCGGCTCGGCCGGGTACTACAACAGCGCGAGCTGCACGACGCCACCGTAAGCGAATCGAACCGCAAGCCCGACAACGACAGGAAAGGAGATCGAGATGTCCGAGCCGTTCATCGGCGAAATGCGCGTGGTCGCCTTCGACTTCGCGCCCAGGGGATGGATGCAGTGCGCCGGCCAGACCTTGCAAGTCCGCCAATACCAGGCGCTCGCTTCGCTGCTGGGAAATACCTACGGCGGCGACGGCGTCAACACGTTCAACCTTCCCGACCTGCGCGGCCGGGTGCCGGTAGGAGCGGGCGGCGGCCAGACCTACCAGCTCGGATTCAAGGGCGGCGAGGAGACGCACATGCTCAAGCCGAACGAAGTTCCTCCGCACACGCACGCGCTGCAGGCCTCGCCGAGCACCAACGCCGTCGCGCCACCCAACGGGCACCTGCTCGCATCGACCGCGAGCGTGTACGCGCCGCCCTCGGCGAACACCGTGAATCTGCTGCCGACGTCGGTCGTGCCAATCGGCGGCACGCCGCACGAGAATCGCCAGCCTTTCACGGTGCTGAACGTCGTCATCGCGTTCAACGGCGTGTATCCGAGCCGCAACTAGGAGCGACCATGGATCCTTTCACCGGCGAAATCCGCATCTTCGGCGGCAACTTCGCCCCGCAGAACTGGATGCTCTGCAACGGCGCGAGCCTGCCCATCTCGCAATACCAGGAGCTCTACGCGCTGATCGGCACGACCTACGGCGGGGACGGCCAGCAGACGTTCAACCTGCCGAACCTTTGCGGGCGAATTCCGGTCGGCGCCGGCCAGGCCCCGGGCATGCAGAGCTACGCCCTCGGGCAGCAGGGCGGCCTCGACAGCGTCCCCCTCGCCGACGTGAACCATCCGCAGCACACGCACCTCGCTTACGCCGTGACGGACGCCGCGACGCAGTCGACCGCCAAGGGCGCGATGCTCGCCTCGTCCACCGCCGTTTCGATCTACGCACAACGCAGCGCGGGCACGGCGCTCTCGGGGAGCTCGATCGCGCCGTCGGCCGGCAAGGCGCTCGCGCACGAGAACCGCATGCCCTCGCTCACCCTCACCTACATCATCTGCGTGAACGGGATCTTCCCGTCGCGTCCCTGAACGGAGGCCCCATGTCCGAACCCTTCCTCGGCGAGATCAAGATGTTCGGCGGCAGCTTCGCGCCGAAGAACTACGCGTTCGCGGCCGGCCAGCCGCTTCCGGTGGCGCAGAACCAGGCGCTCTTCTCCATCTTCAAGATGATGTACGGCGGCAACGGCTCGACCATCTTCCTGCTCCCGAACCTCATCGCCAACGCGCCGATGGGCTGGGGCCAGGGACCGACCTACAACTACCCCGGCCCGGGGCAGGTCGTGGGCACCGCGGGCGTCGCGCTGGTCGCGGACAACATGGCACCGCACTCGCACACGCTGGAAGGCAACTTCAACCTGGCCGACCTCGGCAAGCCCGCCGCCAACACCGTCGTCTGCAAGGCGTCCTCCGGCAGCGGAATCTACACCGCGGACACCGGCACCACCGCCATGGCGACGCAGGCCCTGCAGCCCTACCCCGGCCAGCAGAACCCCTTCCCGCACAACAACATCTCCCCCTACCTCGCGTGCAACTTCATCGTCGCATTGCAGGGCGTCTTTCCGCAGAAGCCGTGAGCGGAGCGGGCGCTCGGCCGTCGGTGCAGGCCGTGGCGCTGCGCCCTTCCGCGGCGCAGGACACCGAATTCCTGCGCCGCGTGTACTACTCCACGCGCGAAGGAGAGATGCGGGTCCTGCCGTGGAGCGATGCCGACAAGGCCGCGTTCCTCGACCTGCAGTTCCGCGCGCAGAAGAAGCACTACGAGGAGCGCTATCCCGACTGCGCCTTCCAGGTGATCGAGATCGACGGGGCGGCGGCGGGACGGCTCTACGTGGACCGCGGCGAGAGAGACATCAACGTGCTCGACATCGCGCTCTTGCCCGAGCATCGAGGACGCGGCATAGGCACGCGACTCCTCGAAGCGATCCTCGCGGAAGCGCGCGGCTCGGGACGGACCGTGAGCCTGCACGTCGAGCAGTACAACCCGGCCCGCCGCCTCTACCAGCGCCTGGGGTTCCGCTCGATCGAATCGAACGGGGTCTACGAAAGGATGGAATGGCGCGCCGCCCGCGCAACCGTCACGTGAACGCCGCCTGGTATTCGGTACCCCGCTCGTCGCGCCCGATCGGCACGAGGAAGAGCGCAGGCCACGCGACGTCCTCGCTTCGCAGCGCGTGGATGCCCTGAGCGAGGATCGGGTCGGGAGGACCGCGGAAGAAGATCGAGAACGGTGCACGCCGACCGGGACTCGCGCGGCCCCCGAAGCCTTCGACACGCTCGACGCTCAGCGTCACCTGGCGGCCATCGGGAAGCGCCACCTGGAGCCGCGAGCCCGCGAGCGGTTTCGCGATTTCGAACGTCAGCTCGTCGAGCTCCATCCCGTTGCTCTCCGCAAGACCGGCGCCGCCGTCGAGCGCTCCGCGCGACGGCCACGCCGCCTTTCCGGCGCGGCATCACGACTGGACGAACATCTCCTCGCGATCGCGCTCGGTCTTCACGAGGCCGGCGAGGCTCGCCATGTCGGCGGCGAGCCCGTCGATCACGTCGTCCATCGAGAGCACGCCCGCGACCTTGCCGCCGTCGCGTGTCACGACGAGACGGCGCACACCCGACTGCCGCATGATCTCGAGCGCCTCGTGCAGGTCCGCCTTCTCGGCAATATAACTGATGCCGGGGCTCATCACGTCTCCCACGGTGAGGGCGCGCGTGTCGAGCCCCTCGGCGACCGCCTGCACGACCACGTCGCGATCGGTGAGGATGCCGAGCGCGCGCCCGTCCTCCGGCGGATCATCCGTCACGAGGAGCGACCCCACGTGGTGCTTGCGCATGAGCGCCGCGGCGCTTCCGAGCGAGCTCGAGCGCGATGTGCCGACGACGGTGCGGGAATAGATGCGTTCGACTCTCATGGCGGCCTCCTCGGCTTGGCGGAACGGACGTTAGTAATTCATCATGCGCCGCGGCGCGGCCGCGTGATTGATGGCCGTCAAGTGGAAGATGTCCCGGAGGAACGACCCGTCCGCGGGAACGAGCGGTCGGAGGCGCGATTCGGCCATGAACCCCGGGAATATCAGCCGATCGCCGCCGACGGATCCAGGAAGGGAAGGCCGAGCGCCTCCGCCACCTCGCGATTGGTGATCTTGCCGTCGCAGATGTTGAGGCCGGCGCGCAGGTGCGCATCGACCGCGAGCGCCTTGCGCCAGCCGTCCCCGGCGAGCGCGAGGACGAAGGGCAGCGTCGCGTTGTTGAGCGCGTAGGTCGAGGTGCGGGGAACGGCGCCGGGCATGTTCGCCACGCAGTAGTGCACCACGCGGTCGACGACGAAGGTCGGCGCGTCGTGCGTCGTCGGGTGCGAGGTCTCGAAGCAGCCGCCCTGGTCGATCGCGACGTCCACGAGCACGGACCCCGGCTTCATGCGCCCCACCATCTCCCGCGTCACCAGCTTCGGCGCTTCCGCCCCCGGCACCAGCACGGCGCCGATTACGAGGTCCGCCGAGAGCACGTGCTTCTCGAGCGTCTCGCGATTCGAGTGCACGGTCACCACGCGCGCGCCGAAACGCGACTCGATCCGCCGCAGCGCCTCGACGCTGCGGTCGAGCACGACCACGTGCGCGCCGCTGCCCACCGCGATGAGGGCGGCGTTGGTCCCGACGACGCCCGCGCCGAGGATCGCGATCTTCGCCGGCGGCACGCCGGGCACGCCGCCGAGGAGGATGCCCATCCCGCCCTCGCGCTTCTCGAGGCACAGGGCGCCCGCCTGCACCGAGAGCCTTCCGGCGACCTCCGACATCGGCGCGAGCAGCGGAAGCCCCCCGCCCGGCGCGGTCACCGTCTCGTAGGCGATCGCGACCGCGCCGCTCGCCATCAGGTCCTTGGCCTGCTCCGGATCCGGCGCGAGATGGAGATAGGTGAAGAGCACCTGACCCGGGCGAAGCCGCTTTCGTTCCGCGGCCTGCGGCTCCTTCACCTTCACGATCATGTCGGCGCGCGCGAAGACGTCCTCCGCGCTCGCCGCGATCCTCGCGCCGGCGGCCGTGTAGTCGCCGTCCGCGGCGCCGATGCCGGCGCCCGCGTTCGTCTCGACCAGCACCTCGTGGCCGTGCGCCGCCACCTCGCGCACGCTCGCCGGCGTGAGGCCGACGCGAAACTCGTTGTTCTTGATCTCCTTCGGGACTCCGATGCGCACGTCAGAACCTCCTCGTGGAAGGGTTTTCGAGCCTTCAGGCCGTGCGCACCGCCTTCCCGAGCGCCGCAACCGATCCGGCGAAAATCGACTCGAGCATCGGGCGGTCGACGACCTCCTGCTTCATGAGCAGGTCGGCCAGGCGCTCGAGGACTGGCCGCTCGGCGCGCAGTGTAACGCCAACGCGCTCCCGCGACTCCTCGAGCAGGCGCGTGATCTCGCGGTCGATCAGCTGCGCCACCCGCTCGCTGCATTCGCGCCGCGGTACCTCCTCGGACAACACCGGCAGGAAGGGATTCGCGGCCGCCTCGTAGGTCGCCAGCCCGACGGCCTCGCTCATGCCGTAGCGCGTCACCATTTCGCGCGCGAGGTCGGTCGCGCGTTGCAGGTCGTTCTGCGCCCCGGTGGAGACGTCGCCGCACAGGATCTCCTCGGCGACGCGTCCACCGAGGAGCACGTCGAGGCGGTCGAGGAGCTCCGCCTTCTGCAGCAGGTAGCGGTCTTCCGTGGGCTCCTGGCGCGTGTAGCCGAGGGCCGCCACGCCGCGCGGGATGATCGAGACCTTCACCGGCTTGTCCGCCGCCGATCGCCGCTCGGCCACCACCGCATGTCCCGCCTCGTGGCAGGCGGCGATGCGCTTCTCGCGCGGGTTCATCACCCGGTTCTTCTTCTCCAGGCCGGCGACGATGCGATCCAGGGCTTCCTCGAAATCGGCCGCGCGCACGGCTTCCGCCCCATTGCGCGCCGCATGCAACGTCGCCTCGTTCACGAGGTTGGCGAGGTCCGCCCCCGCGAATCCCGGCGTCTTCGCCGCGAGCGAATCGAGATCGACGTCGGCGCCGAGCTTCACCTTGCGCACGTGCACGTCGAGGATCTGCCGGCGCCCGCGAATGTCGGGGCGATCGAGCGCGATCTGCCGGTCGAAGCGTCCGGGCCGAAGGAGGGCCGGGTCGAGGATCTCGGGCCGGTTGGTGGCGGCGAGCAGGATCACGCCGCGGGTGGAATCGAACCCGTCCATCTCCACGAGCAGCTGGTTCAGCGTCTGCTCGCGCTCCTCGTGCGCCCCGAACGCCGCCAGGCCGCGCGTGCGCCCCAGCGCGTCGAGCTCGTCGATGAAGATGATGCACGGCGCGAGCTGCTGCGCCTGCGCGAAGAGGTCGCGCACGCGTGCCGCGCCCACGCCGACGAACATCTCGACGAACTCCGAGCCCGAGAGCGAGAGGAAGGGAACGGCCGCCTCGCCGGCCACGGCCTTCGCGAGGAGCGTCTTCCCCGTGCCGGGCGCACCGACGATGAGCACCCCCTTCGGGATCTTCCCGCCGAGCCGCGAATAGCGCTCGGGATTGCGGAGGAAGTCGAGCACCTCGAGCAGCTCGTCCTTCGCCTCGTCCACGCCCGCCACGTCGGCGAAGGTAACGCCGGTCTGCTTCTCCACGTAGACGCGCGCCTTGCTCTTGCCGATCGCCATGAGGCCCGCTCCCGCCCCGCCGCCCATGCGCCGCGCGACCCATGCCCAGACCGCGACGAAGATCACGGCGGGCACGACCCACGAGAGGATGCTCACCAGCCACTTGTTCTCCACCTGCGCGGAGAACGGCACGTGCGCGGCCTCGAGCTCGGCCACGAGTCCCGGGTCGCTCACGCGGTAGGAAAGGAAGCGCTCGCCGGGCTTCGCGGCGTCGCGCATCGTGCCGTAGATGCGGTCGTCGAGGATCGTGAGGTCCGCGACCTTGCCTTCGTGGATGCGCGCCTTGAACTCGCTGTAGGGAATCGTCTCGACCGGCTCGGTTTCCAGAATCGCGCGCAGCACGAGGAACCCGAGCAGCAGCACGACGATCGACCAGATGGGAATGGGCCTTGCGTTCACGACACGCGCTCCTTCCATTCGAGATGCAGCATGCCGTCGCCGGCGAGCGCCACGCGCGAGCCGAGCCTGCGGCTCTCCCGGTCGAGCGTGGCGGCGAGGCGGCGCGATTCCGCCGCGGTTGCGCGCTCCAGGCGGAAACGACGGATCCGCAGGGGCACCGCGTCGAAGCGCGCGAGGCGCCGGCTCTGCGCCTCGAACGCGGGGAAGTACATCGCGCACACCCGCGGCTCGAACTCCTCGTAGCCGCCGATTCCCTCGTAGTCGTTCACGAGGTCGCCGCACCCGTACAGGATCGGCTTGCCCGCATGGACCTCGATGCCGCGCGGATGGTGCGAGGAGTGCCCGTGCACGACGTCCACCCCGGCGTCGTCGATGAGCGACTGCGCGAAGCGCCGCTCGGCGGGGTCCACCGCGTAGCCCCAGTTGCCTCCCCAATGCAGCGACGCGACGACGAGATCGACCGGCCCACGCTGCGGCGCGATCGCCGCGGCGATCGAGTCGACGGTGCGAGGCGAGAGATCCGGGAGGAAATTCACACCCGGACGCTTCGCGGTCGCCGCCCATTCGCGCGGAACGCCGCTCGAAGAGTGCGCGTACGCGAAGACCAGCACGCGCGAGCCGTCCGGAAGCCGGACCGCCGCGGGAGCCGCCGCGTGCTGCGCGTCTTCTCCGGCGCCCGCCGCGGCGATTCGCGCTTCGCGCAGCGCCGCAAGCGTGTCCGCGAGCCCGTCCACTCCCCAGTCGAGGACATGGTTGTTCGCGACCGCGCAGCAATCGAGGCGCGCAGCCGCGAGGACTCCTGCGTTCGCCGGATGCATGCGGTAGTGGATGCCCTTGTCGGGCCGCGGCTCCCCGCCGGCGGTGATGGCGGTCTCGAGGTTCACGATGCGCACGGCCGGGCGCATCCGCTCGAGCACCTGCAGGGCATCGCCCCACACGTACTCGAAGCCCACCGGCGCGGGGATCGGGCCGCTCGCACGCTCGGCGAGCGCGACGTAGTCGCGCGCCGACTTCACGTAACTCTCGTACAGGCGCGCATCCGCCGGCTGCGGGAGCACCTGGTCGATGCCGCGCCCGGTCATCACGTCGCCTGCAAGGAAAAGCACGCGCATCACGCTCGCCGTGGATTCACCGTAACGATTGTGGCGACGCAAGCCCGGGGTGCCGGTTGACCCAGCGCAACGCGATGCGTCATCGTATGCCCTGCGGCCCGGAAAGACGGGCAGGGAGATGACCAATGTTTCGGCACGCAATCGGATTCGCCGCGCTCTTCTGGGTGGCGACCGCCGCGGCACAGGTGTACAAATGGGTCGACGCCTCGGGGGTGACCCACTATTCGCAAACCCCGCCGCCGGCGGGCGATGCCAAGACCATCGCCGTACCGCAGTCGCCGGCCGGAGAGCCGGAAGGCAAGCCCGCGGGGCCATCGGCGAGCGGCGAGGCGAAGCCGCAACCGGGACAGACGGTCTTCACCAACGAGGATGAGCGCCGCAAGGCCCACTGCGAGCAGGCGCGGCAGGAGTTGCGCACGCTCGAGGCTCCCGGGCAGCGCGTGGTCCGCAAGAACGACCAGGGAGAGGAGGTCCTGCTCTCCGGCGAGGAGCGCATGACGGCGGTGCAGGCCGCGAAGGAGCTCGAAAAGACATGGTGCCCGGCGGCGGCGCCGCAACCGCAGCCGCAATGATCGGCCTGCAGACCCTCGTCAACCCTTGATGCAGGTGAGAGGACGCACGGCGGCGACGCGTCGTGCGAGCCCCGCCTTCTCGGTCGCCTCGGCCACGAGCTCGAGGTCCTTGTAGGCGCCCGGCGCTTCCTCGGCCGCGCCGCGCATCGAGCGCGTGCGCACCAGGATGCCCTGCGCTGCGAGCGAGTCGACCAGCTCGCGTCCGCGCCATTGCGCGAGCGCCTTGTGGCGGCTCATCGCGCGCCCGGCGCCGTGGCTCGCGGAGCTGAATGCGCGCGCCTCGCTGGTCGCGCTCCCCGCGAGCACGTACGAGCCGGTGCCCATGCTGCCGCCGATGATCACCGGCTGCCCGACGGACCGGTACCGCTCCGGGATCGCCGGATGCCCCGGCCCGAAGGCGCGCGTCGCGCCCTTGCGATGCACGTAGAGCAGCCGCTCGCGGCCGTTCACGCGGTGCCTCTCCGGCTTGCACGTGTTGTGCGACACGTCGTAAAGCGTCTCCACCGCGATGCCCGGGAAGTAGTGCGCCAGCACCTTGCGCGTGATGTGCGCGAGGATCTGGCGGTTGGCGAGTGCGCAGTTCATCGACGCGTTCATCGCGCCGATGTACTCCTCGCCCTCGGGCGAGCGGATCGGCGCGCAGGCAAGCTCGCGCTCCGGAAGCGCGATCCCCAGGCGCGCGGCGGCCTTCGCGAGGCTCACCAGGTAGTCGCTTCCCACCTGGTGCCCGAGGCCGCGCGAGCCGCAGTGGATCGAGACCACCACCTGCCCTTCGGAGAGGCCGAACGCACGCGCCGCCTCGGCGTCGTGGATGCGCTCGACCCATTGCACCTCGAGGTAGTGGTTGCCCGAACCGAGCGTGCCCATCTCACCGCGCTGGCGCGCCTTGGCGAGCTGCGACACGTTCCGCGGCACCGCGCCCGCCATGCAGCCGCGCTCCTCGATGAATTCCAGCTCGTCGGCGTTGCCGAAGCCCTGCTCGACCGCCCAGCGCGCGCCGCCCGCCAGCACTCGGTCGAGCTCCTCCGGCTCGAAGCGCAGAGTCCCTCCCTCACCCACGCCCGCGGGAATGTCGCGGAAGAGCGAGTCGGAGACCTTGCGCAGCGCAGGCGCGAGCGTTGCGCGATCGATGGAAGTGCGCAGGAAACGGATCCCGCACGAGATGTCGAAGCCCACGCCGCCCGCCGAGATGATGCCGCCCGCCTCGGGATCGAAGGCCGCCACGCCGCCGATCGGGAAGCCGTAGCCCCAGTGCGCGTCGGGCATCGTCATCGCGCAACCCACGAGCCCCGGCAGCTTCGCGACGTTGACGATCTGCTCCA
>DATIZV010000145.1:0-7896 GCA_035516915.1 Usitatibacter sp.
CCACCAGCATCGTCATGCCTTCGTAGGCCAGCACGCGCATCACCTTCAGCACCTCGTCCTTTACCTCCGGGTCCAGCGCGCTGGTGGGCTCGTCGAAGAGCATCACCTCGGGCTTCATCGCCAGGGCGCGGGCTATCGCCACGCGCTGCTGCTGGCCGCCCGAAAGCTGCGCCGGGAACTTGTCGCGGTGCGCGGCGAGCCCCACCCGCTCGAGCAGCTTCGTGCCCTTGGCGCGCGCCTCCTCGAGGGAGCGGCCGAGAACCTTCACCTGCGCGAGCGTGAGGTTCTGCATCACCGTCATGTGCGGGAAGAGCTCGAAGTGCTGGAACACCATACCGACCCGCGAGCGCAGCTTCGGCAGGTTCGTCTTCGGGTCGCCGACCGAGATGCCGTCGACGACGACGTCGCCCTTCTGGAAGGGCTCCAGCCCGTTCACGCACTTGATGAGCGTCGACTTGCCGCTGCCCGAGGGGCCGCACACGACGACGACCTCGCCCTTCGACACCTCGGTGGAGCAATCGGCGAGCACCTGGAAGGCGCCGTACCACTTGGAGACGTTGCGTAGGGAGATCATCGATTGGGCCATCAGCGCACCACCGCGATTTTCGCCTGCAGGCGCCGCACGAGCAGCGACAGGCTGAAGGAGATGAGGAAATAGACCACCGCGACGAAGCTGTACATCTCCACGAGGCGGTAGTCCCGGTTGGCGATCTTGGACGCGGCGCCGAGGAAGTCCGTGGCGGAGATCACGTACACCAGCGAAGTGTCCTGGAAGAGGATGATCGTCTGCGTGAGGAGCACGGGCAGCATGTTGCGGAACGCCTGCGGCAGCACGATGTGCCCCATGGTCTGCCAGTAGTCGAGGCCCAGGGCATAGCCGGACCACACCTGGCCGCGCGCGATCGACTGGATGCCGGCGCGCATGATCTCGCAATAGTACGCGGCCTCGAACATGGTGAAGGTGATGAGCGCGGAGTAGAACGTGCCCACCGGGATGGGCCGCGCCTCGCGCAGGATCCACGCGCCGAAGAACGGCACGAGGAAGTAGAACCAGAAGATCACGAGCACCAGCGGGATCGAGCGCATCAGGTTCACGTACCCGCCCGCGATCGCCGAAACCCAGCCGAGGTGCGAGAGCCGCATCATCGCGAGGAGCGTCCCGAAGAAGATGCCGCCGATCATCGCGAGCACGGTGAGCTTCACCGTGAACACCATGCCGACCTCGAAGAGGTAGGGCAGGTTGGAGGTGATCTCCCCCCAGTCGAAGCCGCCCATCAGTGGGCCGCCATTTGCGTGGCGCCGGCCGCCGCGATGAGCCCGGGGACGCGGACCCTGCGCTCCAGCCAGCGCATGGCGAGGACGACGACCAGGTTCGTGAGCATGTAGATCACGGTGGCCGCGGCGAACGACTCGAAGACCTGGAAGCTGAATTCCTGCATCGCCTTGGCGCGGCCGGTGAGCTCCATGAGGCCGATGGTGAGCGCGACCGACGAGTTCTTGATGATGTTCATGAACTCGGAGGTGAGCGGCGGCAGGATGATGCGCACGGCCTGCGGCAGGATCACGTAGCGGTAGGTCTGCCACTGCGTGAGGCCCATGGCGATGCCGGCGTAGCGCTGGCCGCGCGGCAGGGACTGGATCGCCGCCTTCATCTGCTCGGCGATGCGCACGGACGTATAGAGACCCAGGCACAGCACCGCGGGAATGTACGATCCCCACGGGGGCGGAATTTGCTTGATCCAGTCGCCGAGGGCTTCGGGAAGCAGCTCCGGCACCACGAAGTACCACAGGAACATCTGCACGAGCAGCGGGACGTTGCGGAAGATCTCCACGTAGCCGTTGCCCAGGCGCACCACCCACGGATGGTTCGTGGTGCGAAGCGTCCCCACCACGCCGCCGATCGCGAGCGCGATCACCCACGCGGCGAGCGCCGTGGCGAGCGTCCAGACGAGGCCGACCAGGAGGTAATGCAGGTAGGTGCCGCTGCCGCCGGGCTCCTGCGCGAAGAGGATGCCCCAGTTCCAGTGGTAGTACATGCGTGCCCGGCCGGAAGCGAAAACGGGGGACCGCGGTCCCCCGTATCAAGCGCAGCGGCTAATCGTAGTCCTTCGCGTCGCCCGAATCCGTCGGGTTCGCGATCACCTTCTTGAGCTCGGCGCTCATCGGCACCTTCAGATTGATGTGCTTGGGCGGGATCGGCCGCTCGAACCACTTGGTGTAGATCTTGTTGATCTCGCCGGACTTGTAGACCTGAGCCAGCGTGTCGTCCACGAGCTTCTTGAACTCGTCGTCGCCCTTGCGCATCATCATCCCGTAGGGCTGCGCGGAGAGCGAGACCTTGCTGATCTCGAATTCCTTCGGGTTGCGCGAGGACGCCTGCAGGCTGTAGAGCAGGATGTCGTCCATCACGAACGCGGCAGCGCGGCCCGTCTCCACCATCTGGAACGCCTCCGGGTGGCCGTTCGCCGAGATGATGTTCATGCCGAGGTTGTCCTTGTTGTTCACCTCGGTGATCTCCTTGATGTTGGAGGTTCCGGCGGTGGAGACCACGGTCTTGCCCTTCAGCGCCTGCAGCGAGTCGGCGAGGTGCGCGGACTTCTTCGAGATCCAGCGGTTCCCGGTGACGAAGTACGTGTAGCTGAACGCGACCTGTTGCTGGCGTTCCAGGTTGTTGGTCGTCGAGCCGCACTCGATGTCGGCGGTGCCGTTGGAGATCAGCGGGATCCGGTTCGCCGACGTGACGAGCTGGTATTTCACCTCGAGCTTCGGCATGTTGAGCTTCTTCTTCACCGCTTCCACGACCTTCATGCAGAGGTCCATCGCGTAGCCGACGGGCTTCTGGTTGGCGTCGTAGTAGGAGAACGGGATCGACGCATCGCGGTTGGCGATCGTGATGTAACCCTGGGACTTCACCTTCTCGAGCGTGCCTTCGGCGAGCGCGGCGGTCGAAAGCAGTGCGCAGGCGAGCGCGGCGACGAGGGCCTTGGAATGGCGGGACATGATGTAAGCCTCCTGATTGGACGGGGTATGCGGCGTTGTTTGACTTTCGTGGGGCCGGCGGCCGCTTACGGCGGCTAGGATACCCCGACGGCGGTTTGGAGGACAATAACGCTTTGCGTTCGTCGGCCGAGATCATGCACTTCCCTGCGCACGAACAAAAACAGGCGCTGCTCGAGCAGGTCCTGCGCATCGCCGACGAACGCCTCGCCGGCGCCGCGGCCGCCGAGGCGCGAGCGTTCATCACGCGCTACTACGAGCAGGTCGACGTCGAGGATCTCGCGGCGCGCGCCCCCGTCGACCTCTACGGGGCGGCGATGGCGCACCTCGATCTCGCGCGGGTGTTCGCGAGCGGCAGCCCCAAGCTTCGCGCCTACAACCCGAACGGCGCGGAGCACGGCTGGGCGAGCCCCCACACCGTGATTGAGATGGTGAACGACGACATGCCCTTCCTCGTCGACTCCGTCACGATGGAGGTGAACCGCCAGGGCTGCACGCTGCACCTGCTCAACCATCCGCTCTTCTCGGCGCGCCGCGACGCCAAGGGTGCGCTCCTCGCGTTCGGGGCGCCCGGCGCCGAGGGGCGCCAGGAATCGCTCATCCACGTCGAAGTCGACCGGGAGATCGATCCCGGGCGGCTCGAGGCGCTCGGCACGGGACTGCTTTCCGTGCTCGCCGACGTGCGCGCCGCCTGGGAAGACTGGAACGCCATGCGCGCGCGCATGGACGCGATCGCCGCCGAGCTCTCGGCGCCGCCCCGGTTCCTCGCCGGGGAGGAGACCGCGGAGGTGGCGGCATTCCTCGCCTGGGCCTCCGACCACCATTTCACCTTCCTCGGCTACCGCGAGTACCGCCTCGAGAACGCCGGCGGCGAGGACCAGCTCGCGATCGTGCCGGGCTCGGGGCTGGGCGTGCTGCGCCGGCCCGCCGAGGGCAAGTCGAGGAGCTTCACCGAGCTGCCGCGCGAGCTTCGCGCGCTCGCGCGCGAGCCGCGCCTGCTCGTGCTCACCAAGGCGAACTCGCGGGCGACGGTGCACCGGCCGGGCTACCTCGACTACGTCGGCGTCAAGCGCTTCGACGAGGCGGGGCGCGTCGTGGGCGAGCGGCGCTTCGTCGGCCTCTACACGTCCTCGGCCTACCACGGCGATCCCCGCGAGATCCCGCTGCTGCGCCGCAAGGTGGCGCGCGTGATCGAGCGTGCCGGGTTCCGTCCCTACAGCCACATGTACAAGAACCTGCTCACGGTCCTGCAGGACTATCCGCGCGACGAGCTCTTCCAGGTGGACGAGGAGACGCTCCTCGAGACCGCGATGGGCGTGCTGCGCCTGGGCGACCGCCGCAGGACGCGCGTGTTCATCCGCCGCGACGTCTTCGGGCGCTTCTGCTCGTGCCTCGTGTACCTGCCGCGCGAGTCCTTCAACACCGATGCGCGGGTGAAGGTGCAGGAGATCCTCAAGCGCCACCTGAACGGGACGAGCGCGGAGTTCACCGTGCACCTCTCGGAGGCGACGCTCGCACGGCTGCACGTGCTGGTGCGAACCGACCCGCGCCGGGTTGCCGATTACGACACCCGCGCGATCGAGGCGCAGATCGCGCGCGCCACGCGGCGCTGGGAGGAGGGCCTCAAGCAGGCGCTGGTCGAGGCGCACGGCGAGGCGCGCGCCGTCCCGCTGCTGCGCGAGTTCGCGCGCGCCTTCCCCGCCGCGTACCGCGACGAGGTCGATTCCGCCACCGCGGTGCGCGACATCGATTTCGTGCGCTCGCTCGGGCCCGAGCGGGCGTTCGCCGTGGAGCTCTACCGGCGCGACGGAGCCGACGACCACGCATTGCGCCTTCGCGTCTATCGCCTCGCGCTGCCGGTGCCGCTCTCCGCGAGCCTGCCGGTGCTCGAGAACCTCGGCCTCGAGGTGCTCGACGAGGTGTCGTACGAGGTCCATCCCGAGGGCGGCGCGCAAGCCGTGTTCCTGCACGACTTCGGCCTGCGCGCGGCGCGGGCGATTCCCGACGTGGTACCCGTCAAGGCGATCACCGAGGAAACCCTGGTGCGCGTCGCGCGGCGCGAGCTCGAGAACGACGGCTTCAACCGCCTCACGCCCGGCGCCGCGCTCGCTCCCGACGACGTGGTGGTGCTCCGCGCGTATGCGAAGTACCTCAAGCAGGCCGGCTTCACCTTCAGCCAGGCCTACCTCGAGCAGACGCTCGCGGCGCACCCGGCGATCGCCGCGAAGCTGGTGCAGCTCTTCCACGCGCGCTTCGACCCGGCGCGCGAGTCCGGGCGCGCGGCGCAGGAGGCGCAGCTCGCCGACGAGATCCGCGCGGCCCTCGACGCGGTCGCGAACGCCGACGAGGACCGGATCCTGCGCCGCTACCTCGCGCTCGTCCAGGCGACGATCCGCACCAACCACTGGGCGCTCGCCGGCGGCCGGCGCAAGCCCTTCCTGTCGCTCAAGCTGCGCTCCGAGGCGGTGCCGGAGCTCCCCGCGCCGCGCCCGCTCTTCGAGGTGTGGGTGTACTCGCCGCGCTTCGAGGCGATCCACCTGCGCGGCGGCAAGGTCGCGCGCGGCGGCATCCGCTGGTCGGATCGCCCGGAGGATTTCCGCACCGAGGTGCTGGGCCTCATGAAGGCGCAGATGGTGAAGAACGCGGTGATCGTGCCGGTGGGCTCGAAGGGCGGTTTCGTGCTGAAGGCGGCGCCCCCCGCCTCGCAGCGCGAGGCGTTCCTCGCCGAGGGCGTCGAGTGCTACCGCGATTTCCTGCGCGGGCTGCTCGACCTCACCGACAACCTCGTCGCCGGATCGGTCGTGCCGCCGCGCGACGTCGTGCGCCACGACCCGGACGATCCGTACCTCGTGGTCGCCGCGGACAAGGGCACCGCGACCTTCTCGGACATCGCGAACTCGATCTCGGCCGAGTACGGCTTCTGGCTGGGCGACGCGTTCGCCTCGGGCGGCAGCGCCGGCTACGACCACAAGAAGATGGGCATCACCGCGCGCGGCGCGTGGGAGAGCGTGAAGCGCCATTTCCGCGAGCTCGGCGTCGACACGCAGGCGCAGGATTTCACCGTGGTGGGCATCGGCGACATGTCCGGCGACGTGTTCGGCAACGGCATGCTGCTCTCGCGGCACATCCGGCTCGTCGCCGCGTTCGACCATCGCCACGTGTTCCTCGATCCCGATCCGGATCCCGAGGCGAGCTACCGCGAGCGCGAGCGCCTCTTCGCGCTGGCGCGCTCGTCGTGGGACGACTACGACCGCGCGAAGATCTCGAAGGGCGGCGGCGTCTTCCCGAGGAGCGCGAAGACGATCGCGGTCTCGCCCGAGGCGGCGCGCGCCCTCGCGATCGTGCCCGCGGAGCTCGCGCCGCACGAGCTCATTCGCGCGATCCTCAGGGCGCCCGCGGACCTGCTCTACAACGGCGGCATCGGCACCTACGTGAAGGCCGCGCGCCAGTCGAACGCCGAGGCGGGCGACCGCGCGAACGACGCGGTGCGCGTGAACGGGGCGGAGCTGCGCTGCAAGGTCGTGGGCGAGGGGGGCAACCTCGGCTTCACGCAGCTCGGACGCGTCGAGTACGCGCTCGAGGGCGCCGGCGGAAGCGGCGGACGCATCAACACCGACGCGATCGACAACTCCGCGGGGGTCGATTGCTCCGACCACGAGGTGAACATCAAGATCCTCCTCGGCATCGCGCAGTCCGAAGGCGCGCTCGCGGTGAAGGATCGCGACGCGCTCCTCGCCACCATGACGGACGACGTGGCGCGCCTCGTCCTCGCCGACAACTACTTCCAGACGCAATCCCTTTCGGTGTCCGGCACGCGCGCGGACAAGCTCCTCGACGCGCAGGCGGCCCTCATCCGCGCGCTCGAGAAAGCCGGGCGCCTCGACCGCGCGGTGGAGTTCCTGCCCGGCGAGGACGAGATCGCCGAGCGGCGCCTCGCCAAGACCGGCCTCACCGCGCCGGAGCGCGCGGTGCTGCTCGCCTACTCGAAGATGGCGCTCTTCGACGCGCTCGCCGCCTCCACGCTGGTCGACGACGAGTACGTGTCGCAGGCGCTGCTCGCCTACTTCCCGCCGCAGTTGCGCAGCCGCTTCGCCGCGACCATGCCGCGCCATCCGCTGCGGCGCGAGATCGTGGCGACGGTCGTCGCGAACGGGCTCGTGAACCGCACCGGAAGCACGTTCGTGCACCGCATGCAGGAGGAGACCGGCGCCACCGCCGAGGAAGTGACGCGCGCCTTCATCCTGGTGCGCGACATCTTCGGCTTCGAGGCGCTGTGGGCCGGGATCGATGCGCTCGACAACCAGGTCGCCGCGAAGCTGCAGTACGAGATGCTCGTCGACGCCGGAAGGCTCCTGCTGCGCGCCACGCTGTGGTTCCTGCGCCGGCGCCGCGAGCGCCTGCCCATCGCGCGCGTGCTGGACATCTTCCGACCGGGGCTCGCGGCGATCGAGGGCGAGCTCCCGGGAATCCTCGGCGCCGAGGATCGCGCGGCCTTCGAGCAGGCGGCGCTGCGGCTCGCGAGCGAGGGCGTTCCGCAGGCGCTCGCACTCCGCGTGGCCGCGCTCGACGCGCTCTACGCCGCGCTCGACGTGACCGAGGTCGCGCAGTCGCAGTCGAAGGGCGTGCGGGCGCTCGCCGCGCTCTACTTCGCCCTCGTCGGCGAGCTCGAGCTCGGCTGGTTCGCGCGCAAGATCGCGCTCCTTCCCACGGACACGTCGTGGCAGGCGCTCGCGAGGAATGCGCTGCGCGACGACCTCGCGAGCCAGCAGCGCGCGCTCACCGCGTCGGTCTCGCAGCTCTCGCCCGGCTCGCTGGATCCCGCGGCGATGCTCGCCAGCTGGCGCGAGCACTACCAGCCGGCGATCGCGCGCCTCAAGTCGATGATCGGGGAGCTCAAGC
>DATIZV010000146.1:0-4995 GCA_035516915.1 Usitatibacter sp.
GAGTTCGACCCGCGTGCGTTCCTCAAGGCCGCGCGCTCCGCCGCGAGGGATCTCTGCAAGGAACGCTTCGAGGCATTCGGCTGCGCCGGGCAGGCACAGCGCATCCAGGCGGCGCCGCTCGAATCGATGGCGCGGCGCTACAGACCCGCGGCCGCCGCGCTCGCCCGCTGAGCACGCCGGCCGCGGCGCCGCTCGCGCGGCGGATCCACGGGCGCGTGGCCTAGCGCGGGCTATGCAGGCGGAAGCGCCCGGGCTCGAGCTGCGCCTCGATGCGGTCGAGCCAGCGCTCGGCGGCCTCCTCGACCATGTCGAGCACCCGCTCGAACCCCTCGACGCCGCCGTAGTACGGATCGGGCACGTCCTCGCCTTCCCAGCGCGCGCTCGCGTCGAGGAAGAGGCCGACGCGCGCCTTCGCGCCGCTCGGCGCGATCGCGCGCAGGATGCGCAGGTGCCCGCGGTCCATCGCGAGGATGTAGTCGTGCTCGTGGAAGTCGCGCTCGCTCACCTGGGACGCGCGAAGCGGCGAAAGGTCGTAACCGCGCTGCGATGCGTGGCGAACGGCGCGCGGGTCCGGCGCCTCGCCCACGTGGTAGTCGTGCGTTCCCGCCGAGGCGATGCGCACGCGGTCGGAAAGCCCGCGCTTGCCGGCGGCCTCGCGCAGCACGCCCTCGGCCGTGGGCGAGCGGCAGATGTTGCCGGTGCAGACGACGAGGATCGAGATCGGCTCCGCCATCGCCGTCGCCTCAGGGATCGCCGCCCACCGCCATGAGGCGATCGCGCAGCGTCTTGATCTCGTCCCGGAGGCTCGCGGCGCGCTCGAATTCGAGGCTCTTCGCCGCCTCCAGCATCTCCTTCTCCATCTTGCGGATGCGCTGGTCGAGCTGCTTCTCGGAGAGCGTCTCGTACTTCGCCTCGGCCTCTTCCTGCTTCTTGTGCTCGCGCGCCGCGTCCGGATCGTAGACGCCGTCGATGAGGTCCTTGATGCGCTTGGAGATGCCCTTGGGCTCGATGCCGTGCGCGAGGTTGAAGGCGATCTGCTTCGCGCGCCGGCGCTCGGTCTCGTCGATCGCCGTCTTCATCGAGTCGGTCAGCTGGTCGGCGTAGAGGATCGCCGTGCCGTTGATGTGCCGCGCGGCGCGGCCGATGGTCTGGATGAGCGAGCGCTCCGCGCGCAGAAACCCTTCCTTGTCGGCGTCGAGCACGGCGACGAGCGAGACCTCCGGGATGTCGAGCCCTTCGCGCAGCAGGTTGATGCCGACCAGCACGTCGAAGAGGCCCTTCCTCAGGTCGCGGATGATCTCGACGCGCTCGACGGTCTCGATGTCCGAGTGCAGGTAGCGCACCTTCACGCCGTGCTCGGCGAGGTAATCCGTGAGGTCCTCGGCCATGCGCTTGGTGAGCGTCGTCACCAGCACGCGCTCGTTCACCTTCGCGCGCTTGTTCACCTCGGAGAGGAGGTCGTCGACCTGCGAGGACGCGGGGCGCAGGATCACGTCGGGATCGACGAGGCCCGTCGGCCGCACGACCTGCTCCACGACCTGCGCGGACCTCGCCCGCTCGTAGTCGGCGGGGGTGGCGGAGACGAAGATCGCCTGCTTCACCTGCCGCTCGAACTCCTCGAACTTGAGCGGACGGTTGTCGAGCGCGGAGGGGAGGCGGAAGCCGTAGTCGACGAGCGTCTGCTTCCTCGAGCGGTCGCCGTTGTACATGCCGCCGATCTGCGGGACCGTGACGTGGCTCTCGTCGATCACGATCAGCGCCTCCGGCGGCAGGTAGTCGATGAGCGTCGGCGGCGGCTCGCCGGGGGCGCGGCCCGAGAGGTGGCGCGAGTAGTTCTCGATCCCCTTGCAGAAGCCGAGCTCGTTCATCATCTCGAGGTCGAAGTGCGTGCGCTGCTGCAGGCGCTGCAGCTCGAGGAGCTTCCCCTGCGACTGGAACCAGTCGAGCCGCTCGCGCAGCTCCGCCTTGATCGTCTCGATCGCGCGCAGCACCGTCTGGCGCGGCGTCACGTAATGGCTCTTGGCGTAGAGCGTGAAGCGCGGGATGCGGTGCAGGAGCTCGCCGGTGAGCGGGTCGAAGAGCGTGAGCGACTCGATCGCGTCGTCGTAGAGCGAGATGCGCAGCGCCTGCTCGCTGTTCTCGGCCGGGAAGACGTCGATGGTGTCGCCGCGCACGCGGAAGGTGCCGCGCCGGAAATCGATGTCGTTGCGCGTGTACTGCATGCCCGCCAGGCGCCCGAGGAGGTCCCTTTGCGGCACCGGATCCTTCTCGCGAAGCACCTGGCGCATGTCCTGGTAGTCCTCGGGATCGCCGATGCCGTAGATGCAGGAGACGGTCGCCACGATCACCGTGTCCTTCCTCTCGAGCACGCTCTTGGTCGCCGAGAGGCGCATCTGCTCGATGTGCTCGTTGATCGAGGAGTCCTTCTCGATGTAAAGGTCGCGCGACGGAACGTAGGCCTCGGGCTGGTAGTAGTCGTAGTACGAGACGAAATACTCGACCGCGTTCTCCGGGAAGAACTCGCGGAATTCCGAGTAGAGCTGCGCGGCGAGCGTCTTGTTGGGCGCGATCACGAGCGTGGGCCGGCCGGTGCGCGCGATGACGTTCGCCATGGTGTAGGTCTTCCCCGAGCCCGTGACCCCGAGGAGCGTCTGGTACGCGAGGCCATCGTCCAGGCCTTCGACGAGCTTCTCGATCGCGGTGGGCTGGTCGCCGGCGGGCGGGAAAGGCTGGTGCAAGCGAAACGGGCTGCCGGGAAACGTGACGACTTCCATGGAGGGACGGCTTTTTCGGGGGAACCGGTCATTTTAGCGGCTCGGAAGGCTCATTCCCACCGCCACATGCCTTAAAATGGGGTCGAGCAGCGCTTTTCCACCCCGCAGCCGGAGGAATTCCATGTCGCTCGTCGCGAACCGACTCAAGGCCATCAAGCCGTCCCCCACCCTCGCCGTGACCGCGAAGGCCGCGAAGCTCAAGGCCGAGGGCAAGGACGTGATCGCCATGGGCGCGGGCGAGCCGGACTTCGATACGCCGCAGTTCATCAAGGACGCGGGCATCGCCGCGATCCGGAAGGGCTTCACCAAGTACACGGCGGCGGGCGGGACGCCGTCGCTCAAGAAGGCGATCGTCGCCAAGTTCAAGCGCGAGAACGGCCTCGACTACGCCGAGAAGCAGATCCTCGTCTCGTGCGGCGGCAAGCAGACCTCGTTCAACCTCTGCCTCGCGCTCCTCAACTCCGGGGACGAGGCGATCATCCCCGCGCCCTACTGGGTCTCGTATCCGGACATGGCGCAGATGGCGGACGCGAAGCCGGTGTTCATCCAGACCGGCATCGAGCAGGGCTTCAAGATCACGCCGGTGCAGCTCAAGAACGCCATCACGCCCAGGAGCCGCCTGCTGTGGCTGAACAGCCCCTCGAACCCGACCGGCTCGGTCTATACGGCCGAGGAGCTGAAGGCGCTGGGCGCGGTGCTGCGCCAGCACCCGAACATCGTCATCGCGAGCGACGACATGTACGAGCACATCCTGCTCGACGGCTCGAAGTTCGTGAACATCGTGAACGTCTGCCCGGACCTCTACGACCAGACCGTCGTGATGAACGGCGTCTCCAAGGCTTACGCGATGACGGGCTGGCGCATCGGCTACTGCGGCGGTCCGCAGGAGCTCATCGAGGCGATGGAGAACGTGCAATCCCACAGCACGTCGAACCCGGCCTCGATCTCGCAATACGCGGCCGAGGCGGCGCTCACCGGCGACCAGTCGTGCATCGAGCCGATGGTCAAGGCGTTCAAGGAGCGCGGGAATTTCATCGCCGATGCGCTCAACCGGATTCCCGGCGTGAAGTGCCTCGCCCCGAGCGGCGCGTTCTACGCGTTCCCGGATTGCCGCGGGGCGATCGCGAACCTGCACAAGGCGGGCCGCATCGCCGAGCCGACGGACCTCGCGCTGTGCGACTACCTCCTCTCGCAGGAGAAGGCGGTGGCGGCGGTTCCGGGATCGGCGTTCGGCGCCGAGGGTTGCCTGCGCCTCTCGTTCGCCACGTCGATGGAGAACATCCGGAAGGCGGTCGAGCGGATGGCGGAAGCGATGGACGTTCGCGTGACGGCCTGAGGCGATCGCGTCCTTCAAGCGAAAACGGCGCCGCGGGGCGCCGTTTTTCTTTTCCGGCGGTGGAGTCAGGCGCTTCGCGCGGCCTTCACGCGAGGATGCGTGGCCTTGTGCGCGGAGGCGTCGCGAGGCGAACGATGGAACGCCCGCTGCATGCGCGCCTTCATCGCCGCGCCCTCGCGCTCCGCCTTCACGCGCATGACGCGGGCCGCGCGCCCCGTTTCGATGCCGACGGTGCGCGCTGCGTGGACCATCGTCGCGCGCGCCCGGTGCGCGACGCGGGCCGCCTTCGCCCCCGCCCGATGCGCGGCGCGGCTCACGTGGAGCTCGACGCGCTGGGCGCCGTGCTCGGCCCTTTTGGTCACGACGGTGAGCACCGCGACCGGAGCCGGCGAGGCTCCGGTCCGCGCCGCGTATGCGGCGGGAGCGCCAAGGCCGATGGCACCGCAAAGAACGAAGGCGACGATGCGGATTCGATGCACTGCTGGCTCCTCTTCGAACGGAACGCAGCGGAATTTTCGCCGCACGCATCCGGGCAGTCAATCGAATCCGGGCGCCGGCACCGACGTTCGTGTCGTGATTGCCCGACACGGCATTTCTCGCTGACCGGACGATCCGGAAAGAGCCGCGCTGCGGCCGCTCGAGGATGGTTCTTTCCTCCGTCTTCATCGCGTCAAGATACCGAAGGCCGCGCATCGTCGCGACAGGAATCCGCCACGACCCAGGCGCCCGCCGTGAGCGTCCACGAGATGACGAACTCGCTCCATTGCAAGGGATCGGGACCGGCCGCGACGATCGGCGCCCACACCAGCAGCGTGAAGAGGCCCATCTGCAACGTCGACAGCGTCGCCGCCCATCGAGCCTGCCAACCGACGATGATCGCGAGGG
>DATIZV010000147.1:0-8101 GCA_035516915.1 Usitatibacter sp.
GGGGCCGGCGCCGGAGACGTCGAGTTCACCAGCTTGTCGAAGCGTCCCTCGCTCCACAGCTCCTCGAGGTTGTAGTAGTCGCGCACCGCCGGCTGCATCACGTGCGCGACGACGTCGCCCGCGTCGACGAGGATCCATTCACCCGATTCCTCGCCCTCGGTGCCGACGATCGCCGAGCCCGATTCCTTGAGCCGCTCGAGCACGTGGCGCGCGAGGGCCTTGGTCTGGCGCGCGGAGTCGGCGCTCGCGACGATGATCCAGTCGAAGATCGAGGTCACCTTGCGCACGTCGATCGCCTGGATGTCGTGCGCCTTGATGTCCTCGAGGGCGGAGATGACGAGCTTCTTCCTGCCGAGGGTCGTGAGTTTCTTCATCCGGGAGTCCCCGGCTCGCCGGGGCCGATTTCAGTCACCTTCGCCGGGGGCCGCCTCGAGCTGCCGGCTGCCCGAATAGATGCGGTGCGCGCGCACGAATTCCACCACCGGGTCCGGAGTGAGGTAGCGGATGGAGGCGCCGTGGGCCGAGAGCTCGCGCAGCGCGGTGGAGGAGATCGCGAGCGGCGTCATCCGGAACGTCATCACCTTGCCGGCGGGCGCCGACAGGAGCTCGCGGAGGTTGAGCGTGATGCGCGGCCACACTTCGCGCGGAAACGCGCCCGGCCCTTTGCTCGCCCACGCGTCGTCCTCGCCGCGGATCGCGACCGCGAAGTGGGCGAGATCGAAGAGCTCGCTCCAGCGGTGCCAGGTGTCGACCTTCGCGAACGCGTCGCTGCCGACGAGGAACACGAGCACCGCGTCGGGGCCGCGCTCGGCGCGGATCTGGGCGAGCGTGTCGTAGGTGTAGGTCTCGCCCTCGCGCCTGAGCTCGCGATCGTCCACGTCGAAGCGCGGGTCGCGGGCGATCGCGAGCTTCAACATCGTGAGGCGCTCCTCGCTCGAGGCGTGGGCGCTGCGCCCGCGATGGTAGGGAAGGCCCGCGGGGAGGAAGATCACGCGCTCGAGGCGGAACGCCTCGGCGAGCTCGGTGGCGAGGCGCAGGTGCCCGAAGTGGACCGGGTCGAAGGTGCCGCCGAAGAGCCCGAGCGCCGGCCGTTCGGTTCGCGCGGCTCGTTCCTCGACCACGTCAGCCGCGCACCTGCCCGTCGCCCAGCACGATCCACTTCTGCGAGGTGAGCCCTTCGAGGCCCACCGGACCGCGCGCGTGGAGCTTGTTGGTCGAGATGCCGATCTCGGCGCCGAGCCCGTACTCGAAGCCGTCGGCGAAGCGCGTCGACGCGTTCACCATCACCGAGCTCGAGTCGACCTCGCGGAGGAAGCGCTGCGCGTGCGACCAGTCCTCGGTGACGATGGCGTCGGTGTGCTGCGAGCCGTACTTCGCGATGTGCTCGATCGCGGCGTCGAGGCCGGCGACCGTCGCGACGGAGACGATGGGCGCGAGGTACTCGGTCGCGAAGTCCTCCGGCGTAGCGTCGCGGAGGCCCTCGATGCCCGCCTTCTCGAGGATCGCCTTCGACTCCGCGTCGCAGCGCATCTCGACGCCCTTCTTCGCGTAGATGCGCCCGATCTTCGGCAGCACCTTGGGCGCGACCGCGCGCGCGACGAGCAGGCACTCCATCGTGTTGCAGGTGCCGTAGCGCTGCGTCTTCGCGTTGTCGGCGATCGCCACCGCCTTGGCGAGGTCGGCGCGCTCGTCGACGTACACGTGGCATACGCCGTCGAGGTGCTTGATGACCGGCACCTTCGCCTGCGCGGCGACGCGCTCGATGAGCGACTTCCCGCCGCGCGGGACGATCGCGTCGACGTAGCGCTCCAGCGCGACCAGCTCGCCCACCGCCGCCCGATCGCTGGTGGCGACGAGCTGGATCGACGTTTCGGGCAGTCCCGCCTCCTTGAGCCCGAGCGCGAGGCATGCGGCGATCGCCTGGTTCGATTGCAGCGACTCGCTCCCGCCGCGCAGGATGCAGGCGTTGCCGGACTTGAGGCACAGGGCGCCGGCATCGGCCGTCACGTTGGGGCGCGATTCGTAGATGATGCCGATCACGCCGAGCGGCACGCGCATGCGCCCGACCTGGATTCCCGAGGGGCGATAGGCGAGGTCGGTGATCGCGCCGACCGGATCGGGAAGCCCCGACACCTGGCGCAAGCCCTCGGCCATCGCCTCGATCGCCTTCTCGGTGAGCTTCAGGCGATCGATGAAGGCGTCGTCGCGCCCCTCGGCGCGCGCCGCCTTCACGTCCTCGGCGTTCGCGGCGAGGATGCCGCGCGTGCGCTGCAGCAGCGCGCCGGCCGCCGACTCGAGCGCGCGATTCTTCACCCCGGTGGGGGCGCGGGCGAGCGAGCGGCTCGCGAGGCGCGCCGCCTCGCCCATGGCGATCATCATGGCGCGCAGGTCGGCGGAGGCGTTGAGGTCGTTGGGCATGTCGGAATTCAGGCGGCGAAGTCGGCGAGCACGGGCTTTCCGGCCAGCGCGAGCGCCAGCTCGAGGAGGCCATCCCACGGATCGCCCGGCTCGACGCCTTTAATCATGCGGTCGATCCGGTGGGCTCGCAAGAGCTCGCGGTCGAACGACTCGATGGAATGGCGTTTCGCGGTGCGAGCGATCGCCTCGAGGCGCTCCGGCGGGAGGAAGCGTCGCGGGCGCTGCCCGGCGGCCACCGCCATCGCGAGGCGCAGCTCCTCGGCGAGCGTCCAGAGCAGGAGCGGAAGCGGCTCGCCTTCCGCCTCGAGGGATTCGACGATCCGGGCGATGCGCGCCCCATCGGCATCGTGGATCGCGTCCACCAGCGTGCCGCGCTCGAAGCGCGAGACGTCCGTGACCGCCTCGCGGATCGCGGCGAGCGACACCTCTCCCTGCGCAAGGAGCAGGCCGAGCTTGTCGACTTCCTGCTTCGCGGCGAGGAGGTTCCCCTCGACGCGGTCGGCGAGCCACTCGAGCGTCTCGACCGAGGCGCTCTGTCCCTGCCGCCCGAGGCGCTCGGCGAGCCATTCGGGAAGCTCGTCGCGCGTCACGGGCCTCGCCTCGACGACGACGCCGGCCGCGTCGAGGGCCTCGAACCAGCGCGACTTCTGCTGCTGCCAGTCGAGCTCGGGAAGCACCACGAGCGCGAGCGTATCGTCGGGCAGGCTGGCGCACCACGACTCGATGGCGCGCGCGCCCTCGACGCCGGGCTTGCCGTTGGGGATGCGCAGCTCGAGCAGGCGCTTCGACGCGAAGAGCGAGAGGTTCGACGCGGAGGCGGCGAGGCGGCTCCAGTCGGCGCCCGGCTCGGCGAAGAAGATCTCGCGCTCGGTGCAGCCCTCGCGCCGCGCGGCCTCGCGGATGCGGTCCGCGGCCTCGAGCGCGACGAGCGCCTCGGGGCCGTGGATCGCGTAGAGCCTCGCGAGCCCCTTGCGCAGCTGCGACTCCAGCTGGCGCGCGCGGATCCTCATCGCCGCGTCGCGAAGGCGGCGGCCGATTCGCGCCGCGCGACCGCCACCTGGCGCAGGATCCGCGCCGCGAGGTCGGACTGCATGTCCTTGTAGAGCAGCTGCTCCTCGGTTTCCTTCGCGGTCGGCGCCGACTCGCTGTAGGTGATGAGCCGCGTCGTGGTGAGCTCGGTGGGTGCGATCACCGGCTCCTCGCGCCCCGGGACGGTGAGCTCGAAGCTCACCGTGAGGCGCAGCTGGAACTCGTACACGCGACCGCTACCGGTCACCGTGTGCACCGTCTTCTCGCGCGACTCCGCGACGATCGTGAGGTTCGCTTCGGCGCCCTTGTCGCTCGCGACGATCTGCGTGGGACCGGCCGCGAGCGCCCGGCGCACGTCGACGACCACCTGCGAGGGAACGGTCGCGCCGACGTGGAGCGTGCGCAAGCCGACGCTCGGCTCGCCGCGCAGCTCGAAGCCGCAGGCGCAGAGGAGCATCGAGAGCGCGATTGCGGCTGCGAGCCAGGTCATTCCGGCGAAGGCGCGAATCCACGGGCGGGCTCCCGCCTTCGGCTTTCGGCGTGCGACGTCAGGCCGCGCGACGGTCGGGCTAGACAACGACGTTCACCAGCCGGCCGGGCACGACGACGACCTTTTTCGGCTTGCGCCCGCCGGCGAATTTGATCACCGCCTCGTGGCGCAAAGCCGCGGCCTCGATCTCCTCGCGGCTCGCGTCGGCGCTCACGTCCAGGTGGCCGCGAAGCTTGCCGTTCACCTGCACCACGAGCCGGATCGTGTCCTTCACCAGCGCGGCCGGGTCGACGGCGGGCCATGGCTGGTCGAGGAGACGCGTGCCGGGACGAAGCTCGCGCCAGAGCGCGGTGGCGATGTGCGGCACGACCGGCGAGAGGAGGACGATCGAGGCTTCGAGCACTTCCTGCGCGACGGCGCGCGCGGCCGGGCTGCGGTCCTGGAGGTCGGCATAGAGGTTCAGGAGCTCGCGCACCGCGGCGATCGCGGTGTTGAACTGCAGGCGCCGGCCGTAGTCGTCGCCCACCTTCTCGATCGTCCTGTGGAGCTTGAAGCGCAGCTCCCGGAGCGGCGACGAGAGGTCGCCGTCGCCGCGACACGGCGCGACGACGCCCGCCGCGACGTGCTCGTGCACCATCTTCCAGAGGCGCCTCAGGAAGCGCAGCGCGCCGTCCACGCCCTTGTCGGACCAGAGCACCGTGTCGGTGGGCGGGCTCGCTTCCATCACGTACAGACGCGCCGTGTCGGCGCCGTAGCGCTCGATCATCTCCTGCGGGTCGACGCCGTTGCGCTTCGACTTGGACATCGTGCCGATGCCCTCGTAGTCGACGGCGCTGCCGTCGCCCTTCAGCGTCGCGCCGCAGATGCGGCCCTCCGCGTCCTGCACCGCTTGCACCTCGTCGGGCGGGAAGTACTCGATGCCGCCCTTCGCGTTGCGGCGCGAGAAGATGTGGTTGAGCACCATGCCCTGCGTGAGGAGGTTCGTGAACGGCTCGTCCACGTGGACGAGGCCGAGGTCGCGCATGGCCTTGGTCCAGAAGCGCGCGTAGAGGAGGTGCAGGATCGCGTGCTCGATGCCGCCGATATACAGGTCGACCGGCATCCAGTAGCGGGCGCGCGGATCGACCATCGTGCCGGCATCGGGGCACGCGTAGCGCATGAAGTACCAGGAGGAATCCACGAACGTATCCATCGTGTCCGTGTCGCGCTTCGCCGCGCCGCCGCACATCGGGCACTTGCACTCGTAGAACGCGCGGTCCCTGGCGAGCGGGCTGCCGCTGCCGTCGGGCACGAGGTTCTCGGGGAGGATCACCGGGAGATCCTCGTCGGGCACCGCGACGTCGCCGCACTTCGGGCAGACGACGATCGGGATCGGCGTCCCCCAGTAGCGCTGGCGCGAGATGCCCCAGTCGCGCAGGCGGTACTGCACGCGCTTCGCCGCGGGAAGGCCGAGCGCGTTCAATTTCGCGACGACGGTGTCGATGGCGTCGTCGTACTCCCTGCCGTCCAGCTCCGCGAAGCGCGCGCCGGAATCCACGTTGCGGCCGTGGTCCGCGTACCACGGCTGCCATTCGTCGACGGAGTATTCCTTGCCCTCGACCTCGATGACCTGCCGGATGGGCAGCCCGTACTTCTTCGCGAACGCGAAGTCGCGCTCGTCGTGGCCGGGCACCGCCATCACCGCGCCCTCGCCGTAGGCCATCAGCACGTAGTTGCCGACCCACACCGGCACGCGCTCGCCGGTGATCGGGTGGAGCACGTCGAGCCCGGTCGGCATGCCCTTCTTCTCCATCGTCGCGAGCTCGGCTTCCTGCACGCCGCCCCTCTTGCATTCCTCGATGAACGCCGCGAGCCCGGGATCGTCCTTCGCCGCCTCCGTCGCGAGCGGGTGCTCGGCCGCGACCGCCGCGAAGGTGATGCCCATGATGGTGTCGGCGCGCGTCGTGAAGACCTTCACCCCGTGCTTGCCATCCTTCATGCGCGCCTGCGTCCCGGGCGCGTACGGCAGCACGAACTCGACGCCGTAGCTTCGGCCGATCCAGTTCCTCTGCATCTGCTTCACCTGCTCGGGCCAGCCCAGGCCGTCGAGCGAATCGAGGAGCTCGTCCGCGTACTGCGTGATGCGCATGTACCACATCGGGATCTCGCGCTTCTCCACGAGCGCTCCCGTGCGCCAGCCGCGGCCGTCGATCACCTGCTCGTTCGCGAGCACCGTCTGGTCCGCCGGGTCCCAGTTCACGACGCCGGTCTTCTTGTAGACGACGCCCTTCTCCCAAAGCCTGAGGAAGAACCACTGGTTCCACTTGTAGTAGGAAGGCGAGCAGGTCGCCACCTCGCGCGTCCAGTCGATCGCCCAGCCCATCGCCTGGCATTGGCCCTTCATGTACGCGATGTTCTCGCGCGTCCACTTCGCGGGCGCGACGCCGTTCGCCATCGCCGCGTTCTCCGCGGGGAGCCCGAACGCATCCCAGCCCATCGGCATGAGGACGTTCCAGCCCTTCATGCGCATGTAGTGGTACAGCGCGTCGTTGATGGTGTAGTTGCGCACGTGCCCCATGTGCAGCTTGCCCGACGGATAGGGAAGCATCGAGACGCAGTAGTACTTGGGCTTCGGCGAGGAATCGGGCGCCACGAAGGCGCGCGTGGCGGCCCATTCGCGCTGCACTTCGGGCTCGATTCTGCGCGGCTGGTATTGCGGATCCATTGGACGCGTCGGCTTCGGCGGCGGGCGCCGCCAGGGAAACTGAAATTATAGCAGTGCGATCCCCAACCCCTTGATTTGCCGCGCAGTCTCGGGCATTTTGCGCGCGAGGGAGGGATGCCGATGAAAACCATCGCGATGGGGTTGGCCGCAGCCGCGGCGTGCGCCGCGGTTTCGGCGGCGGCGCAGTCGGCGCGGGTGCAGGCCGTGCAATATCCGGCGTGGCTGGAACGCGGCGGCTACGCGGTGCCGCTCGTGCCGGGCACCGTGCTGCGTGCCGAGGACGGCGTTCGCACCGGGGCGAACGCGCGCGCCGAGGTGCGGCTCGCCGAAGGAAGCACCGTGAAGCTCGGCGAGAATGCGCGCTTGCGCATCGAGCGGGTCGAGAACCGAAGCATCTTCCGCGCCGCGCTCGCGGTGCTCGGCGGCGCCTTCCGCTTCACGACGCAGGCGATCGCCCGGCACCAGCACCGCGACATCACGATCCGTGTGAGCAGCATCACGGCCGGCATTCGCGGAACCGACGTGTGGGGGAAATCCACCGACCAGCGCGACCTCGTCTGCCTGCTCGAAGGCAAGGTGAGCGTCGTCGCGCAGGGCCACGAGCCGGTCACGCTCGACCAGCCGCTCGACTTCTACCAGCAGCCGCGCGGCGGCGAGCCGGCCAAGGCGCGCGTGGATCCCGCGCAGGTGGAGACCTGGAGCAAGGAGACCGAGATCTCGCCGGGCGGCGCGGCGGCGCGCATCGGCGGGACGTGGCGCGTCGTCGCGAGCAAGTTCGAGCGGCGCGACGCCGCCCTCGAGCTTCGCGCGAGGCTGCGGACCTCCGGCTATCCCGCGCAGGTGATCGACGAGAAGAACGGCGTCTTCGTGGTGCAGGTCGCGGGGCTCGACGGGGAGGCCCAGGCGCGCGCGCTGATGGCGAACCTGCGCGACATTCCCGGCGTCACCATCCCGTCCGTGGGCCCGACCGGCGGCGAGGAGCGCTGAAGGGAACTTCGCGCGCGGGCCGGCTGTCGCATCGAGGTGCGCCGCTTCCGGCGCGCGCACGGCAGTTGGGGCAGACAGTTGAGGGCGCCTTTTCGGGCGCCCTTTTTTTGGGCTCGCGCCCGGGAACCGACGGCGGCCGTGAGAAAATCGGGTCTGCGGCACGTCGAACGGCTTGCGAATGCGCGATTTCCTCTCGAACCTCAATCCCGAGCAGCTCCGGGCGGTCACCCTGCCGCGCGAATCGGCGCTCATCCTCGCCGGCGCGGGAAGCGGCAAGACGCGCGTCCTCACCACGCGCATCGCGCACCTCATCCAGTCGGGCGAGGCGAGTCCGGCCGGCATCCTCGCCGTCACCTTCACGAACAAGGCGGCGCGCGAGATGCTCACGCGGCTCTCGGCGATGCTGCCGATCAACACGCGCGGCATGTGGGTCGGCACGTTCCACGGGCTGTGCAACCGGCTGCTGCGCACGC
>DATIZV010000148.1:0-16546 GCA_035516915.1 Usitatibacter sp.
CGAGGCCACCGGGTAGGCGGCGGTTTCCCGCGAGTACGCATGGTTCCACGCGTCCGCCGTCACCATCGCCGCGGTGTGCGGGGCGTTGCGCAAGGGATTGTCCTCGCGATCCCAGCGCCCCTCTTCCACCGCGCGGATCTCCTCGCGGATCGCGATCATGGCGTCGCAGAAGCGATCGAGCTCCGCCATGGACTCGCTTTCCGTGGGCTCGATCATGAGCGTCCCGGGGACCGGGAACGACATGGTCGGCGCGTGGAAGCCGTAGTCGACGAGCCGCTTCGCCACGTCGTCCACGCTGATGCCGGAGCTCTCCTTGAGCGGGCGCAGGTCGACGATGCATTCGTGGGCGACGAGGCCGCCGGGGCCCGAATAGAGCACCGGATAGTGCGTCGCGAGGCGACGGGCGACGTAGTTCGCGGCGAGGATCGCGGCCTCGCTCGCGGCGGCGAGCCCCTCGGCGCCCATCATCTCGATGTACATCCACGAGATCGGCAGGATCGAGGCGCTGCCGTAGGGCGCCGCGGAAACGGCCCCCACGCCTGCGCCCGGCAGGAACGGCGCGAGGTGCGCGGCGACCGCGACCGGACCGACGCCCGGGCCGCCCCCGCCGTGCGGGATGCAGAAAGTCTTGTGCAGGTTGAGATGCGACACGTCGCCGCCGAACTCTCCCGGCGCGCACAAGCCGACCATCGCGTTCATGTTCGCGCCATCCACGTACACCTGCCCTCCGTGGCGATGCACGATCTCGCAGGCCTTCGTGATGCCTTCCTCGAACACGCCGTGCGTCGAGGGATAGGTGACCATGAGGGCGGCGAGGCGCGCGGCATTTTGCGAAGCCTTGCGCTCGAGGTCCCCCAGGTCCACGTTGCCGCGCTCGTCGCACCCGACCACCACGACCTCGAGCCCCGCCATGTGCGCCGACGCCGGATTCGTCCCGTGGGCCGAGCTCGGGATGAGGCAGACGTCGCGATGCGGCTCGCCGCGGCTCGCGTGCCAGGCGCGGATCGCGAGGAGCCCGGCGTATTCGCCCTGCGAGCCGGCGTTCGGCTGCAGCGACACCGCGGCGTACCCGGTCGCCGTGGCGAGGCGCGCCTCGAGCTCCGAGATGAGGCGCCGGTAGCCGCACCACTGGCCGGCCGGCGCGAACGGATGGACGTGCGCGAACTCGCGCCAGCTCACCGGGACCATCTCGCTCGTCGCGTTGAGCTTCATGGTGCACGAGCCGAGCGGGATCATCGCGCGGTCGAGCGCCACGTCGCGATCGGCGAGCCGGCGCAGGTAGCGCAGCATCTCGGTCTCCGAGCGATGGCGGTGGAACACGGGATGGGTGAGGAAGGCCGATTCGCGGGCGAGCGCGGGCGGGATCGCCTCGGGCGCATGCTCGAGGTCGGCCACGCGGGGCGTCTCGGCGCCGATCGCGAACACAGCGAGGATCGCCTCCACGTCGGCGCGCGTCGTCGTCTCGTCGAGGGAGAGGCCGAGCCGCTCGCCGGCCGCGCGGCGGAAGTTCATGCGCGCCTCGCGCGAGCGCTCGACGATCGCCTCGAGACGGCCGGGCACCTCGACCGTGATCGTGTCGAAGAACGCTGCGGGGCGCACCGCGTAGCCGAGCTTCGCGAGCCCGGCGGCGAGGATCGCGGCGAGCCGGTGCGTGCGCCGCGCGATGCGCGCGAGCCCCTCGGCCCCGTGGTAGACGGCGTACATCGACGCCATCACGGCGAGCAGCACCTGCGCGGTGCAGATGTTGGAGGTCGCCTTCTCGCGGCGGATGTGCTGCTCGCGAGTCTGCAGCGCGAGCCGCAATGCGCGAGCGCCGGTGGCGTCGACCGACACGCCGACCAGGCGCCCCGGCATCGCGCGCTTGAGCGCGTCGCGCACCGCGAAGTACGCGGCGTGCGGTCCGCCGAACCCCATCGGCACGCCGAAGCGCTGCGCGGATCCCACGGCGATGTCCGCGCCCCACTCGCCGGGCGGCCTCGCGATCGCGAGGGCGAGCAGGTCGGCGGCGGCGATGAGATACGCTCCGCGCCCATGGAGCGACGCCGCGAGCGCGGCATAATCGCGCAGCTCGCCCTCGACGCCGGGGTATTGCACCAGCGCGGCGAACGCGTCGAGGCGCGCGAGCTCGCTCGGCGCAACGACGCGTACCTCGATGCCGAGCGGCGCCGCGCGCGTGCGCACCACGTCGATGGTCTGCGGGAAGACATCGTCGGCGATCGCGAACACGCGCGAGGCCGAGCGCGTCGAGCGAAGGGCGAGCGTCATCGCTTCGGCCGCCGCCGTCGCCTCGTCGAGCATCGAGGCGTTCGCGACGTCGAGCCCGGTGAGATCGGCGACCATCGTCTGGAAGTTGAGCAGCGCCTCGAGCCTGCCTTGCGAGATCTCGGGCTGGTACGGCGTGTAGGCCGTGTACCACGCGGGATTCTGGAAGACGTTTCGCAGGATCACCGTGGGCGTGTACGTGCCGTAGTAGCCCTGCCCGATGTACGAGGCGAAGACCTCGTTGTCGTGCGCGAGGAGGCGCAGCGCCGAGAGCGCTTCGCCCTCGGTGCGCGGAGTGCCGAGCCGCATCGGCGTGGGCCGGCGGATCGCGCTCGGCACGGCGGCATCGACCAGCTCGGCGATCGACGCGAAGCCGAGCGTCCCGAGCATCTGCGCGCGTTCCGCGGCGTCCGGGCCGATGTGGCGGCGACGGAACGCCCCGTGATCTTCGAGCTCGGCGAGGCTCCCGCGAGCGGCGTGACGAACCGGAATGTCGGGCATGGATCCCTCCTCGCTCAGGCGGAGACCGACTTCCGGTACGCCGCCGCGTCGAGCAGCCGGTCGATCGCGGCGGCGTCGTCGGGCCGGATGCGATACATCCAGGCGGCGAACGCATCCTCGTTCACCTTCTCGGGCGACGACGAAAGCTCCGCGTTCGCGGCGACGATCTCGCCCGAGACGGGCGCGTAGATGTCGGAGGCGGCCTTGACCGACTCGACGACGCCGACGGCTTCGCCCGCCTTCACCTTGCGTCCCGGGTGCGGCGCCTCGACGAAGACGATGTCGCCGAGCTGCTCCTGGGCGTGGTCCGTGATGCCGACGCTCACGTTGCCGTCGGCTTCGCGGCGCACCCACTCGTGCGATTCGGTATAGCGCAGGTCCTGCGGAAGTTTCATCGGTCTTCCTTGTCGGAGAGGAGGGATTTGCCGCGACGCACGAACGAAGGCTTCACGACGCGCGCGGCGAGGCGCTTGCCGCGCACGTCGACCTGCACGGTGGCGCCCGCCGCGATGCCGCGCTCGAGTCGCGCGAGCGCGATGGAGCGCGCGAGCGTCGGCGAATAGGTTCCGCTCGTGATCTCGCCGACGCGCCGGCCGCCGGAGAGCACTTCCTGGTGCGCGCGCAGGACGCCGCCGGGCTCGAGCAGCACGAGGCCGAGGAGCTCGTGCCGGGAACCGTGCACGAGCAGCGCCGACTTGCCGACGAAGTCGCGCGCGCCCGAGAGGTCGACGGTCCACGCGAGGCCGGCGTCGAACGGCGAGACGCGTTCGTCCATGTCCTGCCCGTAGAGGTTCATGCCGGCTTCCAGGCGCAAGGTGTCGCGTGCGCCCAGGCCGCAGGGCCGTGCGCCGGCCGCGACGAGCGCCTTCCAGAGCGCGGCCGCGTGCGATGCCGGCAGCGCGACCTCGAATCCGTCCTCGCCCGTGTACCCGGTGCGCGCCACCATCACGTCGCCGACGAGCGCCGCGCCGAAGGGCGCGAGCGGCTCGGTCGCCGCGCGAAGCCCGGGCATCGCTTGCCAGAAGCGCTCCCGCGCGCGCGGCCCCTGGATCGCGATGAGCGCGAGATCGTCGCGTGATTCGATCTCCACGTCCGACGACCAGCGGCTGCGCAACGATCGCAGCCAGGCGAGATCCTTGTCCGCCGTCGACGCGTTCACCACGGCGCGGAAGAAATCCTCGCGGAAGAAATAGACGATCAGGTCGTCGAGGACGCCGCCGTCTTCGGCGAGCATGCAGGTATAGAGCGCCTTGCCCGGCGCGGCGAGCCGCGCGACGTCGTTCGCGAGCGCGCCGCGCAGGAACGCGCGCGACCCGCTTCCGCGGAAATCGACCACGCGCATGTGCGAGACGTCGAAGACACCCGCGTCGCGGCGCACCGCGTGATGCTCCTCGATCTGCGAGCCGTAGTGCAGCGGCATTTCCCATCCGCCGAAGTCGACCATGCGCGCCCCGGCTTCCCGGTGCCATGCATTGAGCGGCGTCTTCCTCACTGCGCGTCGGCCTCCACGAAAACGAAAAGGGCCAGGCGAGCTTCGCGCTCCCTGACCCCTCTGTCCTCGGTACCTGAGAGATTACGCCCGCGGCCGCGGGCGCTCGCCCCTTCGGTGGGCCGCGGGCCTCGCTCGCGAAGCCGGCCGCCGCTCTCCAGAGTCCGGGAATGTTCCCGGGCCCGGTCGGTCCGTTTGCCTGAGAGTTTGCGGGTGCTACCCCTTCGGCGGCGCCTCGTGGGCGCGCTCTCCCGACCAGATGCCTCGATTGTCGGCCAACTACGGCAGCTTGTCCAGCCGCGACCTGCGTCGTCACCGTGTGAGTCCCGGTGCCGATGTCCTGCGTGCCCGAGCGCACGACCACCATGCCGTCGCGCTGCAGCGTGGCGCGCGACGCCGCCTCCTCGTAGCACTCGCGCAGCTAGCGGCGCGGGCAACGCTTACCGGGATGCGGCGACCGGGGAGGCATCGATCAGCGCGAAGAGCTCGGTCGGCAGCACCGGCTTCACCAGGTGCCCGTCGAATCCCGCCTCGGCGGAGCGGCGCCGATCTTCCTCCTGGCCGTAACCGGTGAGCGCATAGACGCGCATCGACGCGCGGCGCGGATCGTCGCGCAGCCGGGCCGCGACGTCGTAGCCGCTCATGCCGGGAAGGCCGATGTCGAGGAGGACGATGTCGGGCGTCCGCGCGGCGATGCGCACGAGCGCACCCTCCCCGTCGTGCTCGATCACCACCTCGTGGCCCGTCATTCGCAGGAGCATCGCGAGGCTCGCCGCCGCGTCTTCGTTGTCGTCGACGACGAGGATCGAGCGCCGCGACTCGCCACCGCGCGCCTCGACGTCGCCGCCCGGCTGCACCGAGTCGTGCAGCTGCGTTTCGAGCCGCGGCAGGCGCACCTCGAACTCGGCGCCATACCCCACTCCATCGCTGCGCGCGACGATCGATCCGCCGTGGAGCACGACGATGCGGCGCGCGAGGGTGAGGCCGATGCCGAGGCCGCCCTCGGAGCGATCGAGCGTGCGCTCGCCCTGGGCGAAGAGGTCGAACACGCGATCGAGAAGATAGGGCGGTATGCCCATGCCGTTGTCGCACACGCGCACCAGGCAGTCCTCGCCGTCGCGCGCGGTTCGCACCTGGACGCGCCCTTCCTCGGGGGTGTACTTGGCCGCGTTATTGAGGAGGTTCACGACCACCTGCGTGAGCCGAGTCATGTCGCCGTGCACCGGCAGCGGCTCCTCGGAGAGGCGCACCTCGAGCGATTGGCGGCGCGCGTCGATGAGCGGACGGCTTGCCTCGATCGCGCGATGCACGGCGAGGTTGAGGTCCATCGGCTCGCCCTTCATGCGCAGCTTCCCGCGCGTGATGCGGCTCACGTCGAGGAGGTCGTCCACGAGCCGCGCGAGCTGCCCCGTCTGGCGCTCGATCACGTCGCGCGACCAGGCGACCTGCGCGGGAAGGTCCCGGTGCGCGCCCATGATGGTCACGGCGTTGCGGATCGGCGCGAGGGGATTGCGCAGCTCGTGCGCGAGCATCGCGAGGAATTCCGTGAGGCGGCGTCCCTGCCGCTCGAGGCTCTCCATGCGCTTGCGCTCGGTCATGTCGCGCGTGACCTGCGCGAAGCCGCGCAGTCGGCCGTGGTCGTCGTGCAACGCCGTGAGGACGGTCTCCGCCCAGAAGCGCTCGCCGTCCTTGCGCAGGCGCCAGCCGAGGTCCTCGGAACGGCGGTTGAGGGTCGCCTGGCGAAGGTCCTGCGCCGGGCGCCCCGCAGCCGTGTCGTCCGGCAGGTAGAAGCGCTCGATGGACTCGCCGAGGATCTCCGGCTCCGTGTAGCCGGTCATGCGCTGCGCGCCCGTGTTCCAGCTCGTCACGCGGCCCACCGGATCGAGCATGAAGATGGCGTAGTCCTCGATGCCCTCGAGGAGAAGCCGGAAGCGCTCCTCGCTCAGCCGCAGCTTTTCCTCCTGGATGCGGCGGTCCGAGAGGTCGCGCGTGATCTTCGAAAAGCCGCGCAGCTCGCCGTCCGCCCCGCGCAGCGCCGTGATCACGACGTTCGCCCAGAAGCGCGTGCCGTCCCTGCGCACACGCCAGCCCTCGTCCTCGAAGTGGCCGATGCGCGCCGCCTCGCGAAGCTCGGTCGCGGGCCAGTCGCGCGCGATCGCTTCCGGGGGATAGAAGATCGAGAAATTCTTTCCGATGACCTCCGAGGCCTCGTAGCCCTTGATGCGCCGCGCGCCCTGGTTCCAGCTCGCCACGCGGCCGTCGGGATCGAGCATGAAGATCGCATAGTCCTGGACGCCTTCGACGAGCAGCCGGAAGCGCTCCTCGCTCTCGCGCACGCGCTCCTCGTTGCGGCGGCGCTCGCTCAGGTCGCGGGTGACCTTCGCGAAGCCGATCAGCTCGCCCTCGTCGTTGCGCAGCGCCGTGATGATGACGTTCGCCCAGAAGCGCGTGCCGTCCTTGCGCACGCGCCACCCCTCGTCCTCGAAGCGCCCGAGCCGGGCGGCGGTCTCGAGCTCGCACTGCGGCCAGCGCCTGTCGACGGCGGCTTGCGGGTAGAAGAGGGAGAAATTGCGCCCGATGATCTCCGCGGCGCTGTAGCCCTTGAGCTGCTGCGCGCCGGTATTCCAGGAGAGGATGTTGCCCTCGGTGTCGAGCAGGAAGATGGCGTAGTCGCGCACCGATTCCACCAGGCGGCGGAACGGCTGGTCGCCCCATTGCTCCGGGGACAAGCGGTAGGAGCCCGGGTGCGAGGACTCGGATCGCGGATCGGTCATTCGTGCGTCTTCGGGCCGCGCCGTCGGCAAGGCGCAAGGAGTTTCGCCCTGGAAAGGGCTCGGCAAGTTCCTCCGCCGGGCGGCGTCCCTTGCGACGCGTGCCTCGTGGAATCGCGTCGCGTGCCTTGGATTCTACTGTCAATCGGAAGCGAGCGGCGCCGGCGGGCGCGGCTTGCGCGTCGCCATGCCGAGAGCGTCATCGCGGCGCCTGCGAAGCGGATGTGGGCGTATTCGATGTCGATGATTGCACGGCCCGGCGAAAACATCCAAGATTGAAACATGCAACTTCGTTCATCGAAATCCGCGGCGCGGCCTCCCGCGGACGCCGCACCGCAGTCCTCGACGCTGCGCGGTATGCCGATCGCACGGTGACCGGCGTCGATTCGCTCGCGAAGGACTGCAGTTCGTTCCCGCGCCGCGGCATCCCCCACCCCGCCCGCGCAAGGCGCGAAGGCGATCCCAGGAGCATCCCGTGTCCCGACCCGTCATCATCACCGTGGCGATCACCGGAGCCGTGCCGAGGAAGAAGGACAATCCCGCCGTGCCCGTGACGCCTTCCGAACAGATTGAGTCGACGCACCAGGCCTACGAGGCCGGAGCCGCGCTGGTGCACGTGCACGTGCGCAATCCCGACGAGTCGCCGGGATCCGATCCCGAGCTCTTCGCGCGCGTGCAGGAGGGCGTGCGCAAGCACTGTCCCGGGATGATCGTCCAGTTCTCCACCGGCGGGAGGGGGAGGGACCAATCGGCGCGCGGGGCGATGCTGTACCTCAGGCCCGACATGGCTTCGCTCGCCACCGGATCGGTCAACTTTGCCGCGAGCATCTACGAGAACCCTCCCGACTTCGTCGAGTCGCTCGCGAAGACCATGCTCGAGCACGGCATCAAGCCCGAGATCGAGGTGTTCGACCTCGCGATGCTCTACAACGCCGCGAGCCTCGTGAAGAAGGGATTGCTCGAGGATCCGCCGCACGTGCAGTTCGTGATGGGAATCCCCAACGCGATGCCCGCGCGCCGGCCGGTGTTCGACTTCCTGAGGAGCGAGATCGCGCAGGTGATGCCGCGGGCGACCTGGGTCGCGGCGGGGGTCGGGCGGCACCAGTGGGAAGTGAACCAGTGGTGCCTGGAGGCCGGCGGGCATTGCCGCACCGGCCTCGAGGACAACCTCAGGATCGATGCCGACCGGCTCGCCTCGAGCAACGCGCAGCTCGTCGAGAAGATCGTGCGCGAGTGCGATCGGTACGGGCGCAAGCCCGCGACCCCGGCCGAGGCGCGCGCGATCCTCGGCCTGCACGCGGCGTAGACCGAAGAGAAGAAACGACACCCTCGACACGGGTTAGCGTGAATGCGATCGACCGGGTCGCCGTGGACGATCAACGAGCGCGGCGGTCGAGAGCAGTGCGCAGGCGAGCGCGGCGTAGGGGAACTACGTCGGCGGGATTCGCCATATCCTCTGATTTTGCCATTTAGAGGATATCTGAGTATCCTCTAAACTTGTGATTTAGAGGATACGCCCGCGGCCATGCCACCCGCCCTGTACAAGAAGCATCCCCAAAGCCTCGCAACAACGTATGCAGACGTCGAAAACCATGCGCTCCATCAGGATGAAATCCTGATCGGAACTCCCGGAGCGATCAGCATCCGGGAAAACGCAGCGAAAACCAGATTCTATGTCCGCCAGTACTACGATTTCGACGGCAAGAAGCGCGATCAATATCTTTGCCAGGCGGACACGAAGGACTGCGAACCAACGGTCGAAGGCTGGAAAAAGCGCATCGACGAAGCGAGGCAGCTGCAAAGCAGCGTTCGACTCCTGGCACGAGAGGGCTACTCCACCCTGCGACCCAAGCCGTTGGCCGCCCTCGCTGCACTTGCCAGGCACAGGATTTTCGAGGCCGGGGCCGTGCTGGTGGGAACTCATGCATTCGAAGTCATCGTCAACCGGCTTGGAATTCGTGTCGCTGTCTTCGCCACGGAAGACGTGGATGTCGCACGGCTCGACAAACTCGCGCTGGACAACCCGCCTAAAGGCGGAATCCTGGAGCTCTTGAGAGGCTCGGGCATCGATTTTGTCGCTGTCCCCGCCTTCACTCACGGCGCTCCGGCGAGCAGCTTCAAGGAGCGGGGCCGATCGCGCTTTACGTTCGACCTGCTTGTTCCGACCTCCGGAGATCGGATCGAAACGTCGCCCGTGCCGGAGCTCAACGCGCACGCCACCGCACTCCCCTACCTTCGATACGTGCTCACGGAGACCCAAACGGGCGCTGCAATGTCAGCCCACGGCGTGGTTGCGGTTCGAGTGCCGATTCCAGAACGGTTCGCACTTCATAAACTGATTGTCGCGCAGCTTCGAGCCGGTCGCCCGGAAAGGAGCCGGAAGGACCTCAGGCAAGCAGCCGTACTGATTGCCGCGTTGGGAGAATTGTCGCCGGGTGCAATCGAGGAGGCGTATCGCAAGACGCCCGCGTCCACCCGCAGCCGGCTGCGAAAATCTCTCGAGAAGGTAAGACCCGAGCTGGAGGCCCATCCCCAGTCGTGGGACGAGGCGGCGCGAGTAGCGAAGCTGAGGTAACCGGGGTACCGCTGTACGACCGGGGTCGCGCCGGTTGCCGACTTGGGAATTGGTCGCAGAATGTGCCAGGAGCGATGTCCCCATGACCATCCGGCGGCTGCCGAAGATCGTGCTCTTCATCTTCCTGGCGCTCGCCGTGACCGCGGGCGGGCTGTACGGCGCGCTCCAGCTCCACTTCTACCCCGGGCCGCCCGCGGCGGACTATCCGGCGGCGGCCACGCCCCTCGAAGCGCAGCGGCAGGACCTGGACTACTTCCGCCGATTGATGCGCCTTGATCGCTCGTTCGTCCCGGCGGCGCGCGCGCAGGCCGAGGCGCGCATCGCCGGGCTGGAGGAGTCCGCCGCGCTGCTCGCTCCGCAGAAGCTGCAGGTGGCCCTGATGCAGGTGATGGCCTTGGCCGACAACGGCCATACGCGCGTGTGGATCACGGCGAAAGGGCGCAAGGCGAACCTGCTGCCGGTCCGGGTGACTCGCTTCGCCGAGGGCCTCTTCGTGATGCGCGCGAGGAAGGAGCACAGCGACCTGCTGGGCGGGCGGATCGAGAGCATCGACGGCGTTCCCATCGGCGAGGTTCTCGCCAAGCTCGAATCGCTGCGTGGCGGCACGGAGGCGTACCGGCGCGACAACGCCGCCGTCTCCATCGAGGTGCAGGATCTGCTGTATGGGCTGGGCATCGCCGCGGACCCGGACCGATCCGCCTGGACGGTACGCACTACGTCCGGCGCGACGGTCACCGAGGTGCTGGCCGCCACGCCCATGCGCGAGGGCGAGTCCCTGGCGAGCGAGACGCGCTGGATCTCGCCGGAGCCGCTCGCGGGCATGGATGCCGACTGGCTGCCGTATCGCCCGGCGAGCGCAGAGCGGCCCCAAAGCCTGCGCGATTTCGATACGTATTTCCGCCGCCTCCCGGTGCCCGGCAGCTGCGCCACCTACGTGCGCATGCAAGTCATCGCGGACGACGACGGGCAGAAGATCGCGCCCTTCCTCGAGGCGACGACGCGGGAGCTGCAGGAGCGCCCGCCCTGCGCGGTGATCGTGGACCTGCGCTACAACGGCGGCGGGAACTACACCAACACCTACCGCTTCGCGCATCGCCTGCCGGAGCTGCTCGCCCCGGGCGGGCGCATCTACGTGTTGACCGACCCCGAGACCTTCTCGGCCGCGCTCTCGACCGCGGCCTTCATCAAGGACGCCGGGGGCGGCAAGGTGGTGATCGTGGGCGAGCCGGTCGGCGACCGCCTCGCCTTCTTCGCCGAGGGCGGGTCGGGCTGCCTGCCGCACTCGGGATACTGCGCGAGCTACGCCACCGGCAAGCACGACTACGCCCATCCGTGCACGGACTGGGACGCCTGCTTCTGGCTGAACTGGATCTTCCCGGTGCGCGTGAAGACGCTGCAGCCCGACGAGCCCGTTGCGCTGCGCTTCTCCGACTGGGACTCGGGGCACGACATGGCCTACGAGCGCGCCGTCGCACTGGCCGCGCACCAGGCGCGCCCAAACCGTACCGCCAAAACGAAAAGAACCGGCAACACCGGCTCTCTTCTCAGCTCAACTCATTGATCGTTGGTCGGGGCGAAAGGATTCGAACCTTCGACCCCCTGCACCCCATGCAGGTGCGCTACCAGGCTGCGCTACGCCCCGACCGAACTGGAAATTATAGCGGGAGAATGGATTCCCGCCTACGCGGGAATGACGATTGCGCTCTGGCCAATGACGATTGCGCTCTCGCCAGCGTGGACGACGACTCGCCTCACCGTTCGAGCATCTTGAGGATGCTCTTGAGCTCCTTGCGGATGTTGCCGGGGGAGATCGGCTGCGGGACGGTCATGGTGCGCGTGCCGCCGGAGCTCGCCGAATGCGAGGGCTCCTCGAGGCGGTTGCGCGCGCCGTTGATGGTGAAGCCGTGCTCGTAGAGGAGCTCGCGGATCCTGCGGATCAGCAGCACCTCGTGGTGCTGGTAGTACCGGCGATTGCCGCGCCGCTTGAGGGGCTTGAGCTGCGTGAACTCCTGCTCCCAATAGCGCAGCACGTGCGGCTTCACGCCGCACAGTTCGCTCACCTCGCCAATCGTGAAGTACCGCTTGGCGGGGATGGGCGGAAGCTCAGTCGTCGCCAGGTTCTCCGTGGCCATTGAAGGACTTCTCCACCAGGCTCTTCAGCTTCTGGCTTGCATGGAAGGTGACCACGCGCCGGGCCGTGATGGGGATCTCCTCGCCGGTCTTGGGATTCCTCCCGGGGCGCTGCGGCTTCTTCCTCAATTGGAAGTTTCCAAAGCCCGAGAGTTTCACCATCTCGCCCCGCTCCAGGGCGATCCGGATCTCCTCGAAGAAGGACTCGACCATGTCCTTGGCCTCGCGCTTGTTGAGGCCGACCTTCTCGAACATGAGGTCGGCGAGCTCGGCCTTGGTGAGGGTGACTTTGTCTTTCACGTGCGCGGCTGGGCTTTGAATTCTTGATTGAGTTGCTCGCGAATGGAGGCCACAACTCCCTCCACTTCCGAATCTGTCAAAGTCCTGTCAGTATCCTGCATAACTATCCGTAGTGCAAGGCTTTTTTTGCCCGGCTCGACTCCCTTTCCGCGGTATTGGTCGAACACTTCGACGTGCCGGACGAAGGGCGGAACGCGAGCCCGGAGGGCCGCGAGCAGAGCCCCCACGGCGACCGTTTCCTCGACGATGAATGCGTAATCGCGGCGCACGACGGGCATGCGCGAGAGGCCGCCGAAGCGCGGCATCGAGCCTTCCAGGAGCGGCGCCACGAGCAGCTCGAAAACCACCGGCGCCGAGGCGAGCTCGTATTTCATTTGCAACCTGGGATGCATCTCGCCCAGGAAGCCGATCGGCCGCCCGTCCAGCCGGACGATGGCGCAGCGGCCGGGATGGCACGCGGGATGCGAGGCCGCGGAGAATTCCAGCGGCTTGCCGCCCGCGAGCGCTTCCACGTCGCCCTTCGCGTCGAAGAAATCCACCGGCAAGGATTTCTCCGCCCATTGCTCGGGCAGGCGCGAGCCGAATGCGAGTCCGGCCACGCGTTCCGGCTGCGTGGCGAGATCGGCGGCTGGCCCTTCGAAGCAGCGGCCGATCTCGAAGAGACGCGCGCGATCCTCGCCGCGGTTGAGGTTCGAGCGCAGCGCCTGCACCAGGCCGCCGAGGAGCGTCGTGCGCATCACGCTCATCGGGCTCGCGATGGGGTTCGCGAGGCGCACGGGGTGCTCGTCGCCGGCGAAGTCGCGCTCCCACTCCTCGGCCACGAAGCTGTAGCTCACGATCTCCTGGTAGCCGAGGTCGGCGAGCCGATGGCGCAGGTCGAAGCGCGTGCGTTCGCCCTCGCGAAGGCGAAGCATCGGCACCGAGGCCCGCGGCGGCGTTGCGGGCACGTGGTCGTAGCCGTGCACCCGCGCGATTTCCTCGACGTAGTCCTCTTCGATGGCGAGGTCGAACCTCCAGCTGGGCGGCGTGACGCGCATCGCCGCGCCGTCCGATTCCGGAACGCAGGCGAGGCGCCGCAGGATGGCGTGCATCTCGTCGTCGGCGACGAAGCAGCCGAGCAGCGCACGCACGCGCCCGGGCCGCACGCGAACCGGGACGCGCGGCGCAAGGTCTCCGAGGGCATGGGTGACCGGCCCCGCGCGCCCACCGCAAATCTCCAGCGTGAGCGCCACCGCGCGCTCGAGCGCGGCCCCCGCCGCCGCGGGATCCACGCCGCGCTCGAAGCGGTACGCCGCGTCGCTCGGCAACGAGAGCTCGCGCGTCTTGCCCTGCACGGCCTCCGGCGTGAAATGGGCCGCCTCGAAGAAGACGTCGGTGGTCGCTTCCCCGACCATCGTATCGAACCCGCCCATCACGCCGGCGAGCGCGACCGGGCCGGACGAATCGGCGATCGCGAGGAGCTTCGGACGGTACTCGACCTCCTGCCCGTTCAGCAGCTTGATGCGCTCGCCGGGATTCAGGTAGCGCACGTCGATCGGTCCCGCGAGCTTCGCGTGGTCGAACGCGTGCATCGGTTGCCCGCGCTCGAGCATCACGTAGTTGGTGATGTCGACGAGCGGGCTGATGGCGCGTAGCCCCGCGCGCTCCAGGCGCCGCACCATCCAGCCCGGCGTGGCGGCCTTCGGATCGACGCCGCGCACCACCCGGCCGAAGTAGTGGCCGCATGCCCTGCCCTCGCTGATCTTCACGGGGCGCGCATCGTCGATGGCCGTGGCGACCGGCGGCGCCGCCGGCAGCTTCACGGAGCGGCCCGTGAGCGCGGCCGCATCGCGCGCGATGCCGAACATCGAGAGGCAGTCGCCGCGGTTGGGCGTGAGCTTGAGCGTGAGGTAGACGTCGTCGAGGCCGAGCACGGCACGGACGTCGCGTCCGACAGGCGCATCCTCGTCGAGCACGAGGAGACCCGAGTGGTCGGAGGACAGGCCGAGCTCGCGCGCCGAGCACAGCATGCCGCTCGACTCGACGCCGCGCAGCTTCGCCTTGCGGATCTCCATTCCCGGCTCGCCGCCGCTCGCGGGCAGCTTCGCGCCCACCAGCGCGCACGGCACTTTCTGGCCGGCCGCCACGTTCGGCGCACCGCACACGATCTGCAGCAGCTCTCCGGTGCCGGCGTCGACCTCGGTCACGCGCAGCTTGTCGGCGTTGGCATGCGGCGCGACGCTCTTCACCTGCGCCACCACGATGCCCGAGAAGTCGGCCGCGACCGGCTCGATCTCCTCGACCTCGAGGCCGCCCATCGTGAGCGCATGCGCGAGCGCCTCGACGTCCATGTCGAGGTCGGCGAGCTCGCGCAGCCAGTGGACGGAAACCTTCATCGGAATTGCGAGAGGAACTTGAGGTCGTTCTCGAAGAAGAGGCGCAGGTCGTTCACGCCGTACTTGAGCATCGCGAGGCGGTCGAGCCCCATGCCGAAGGCGAACCCCGAGTAGCGCTCCGGGTCGATTCCGCCGTTGCGCAGCACTTCGGGATGCACGACGCCCGCGCCGGCGATCTCCAGGTAGCTCGCCTCGCCGTCCTTCCCCGACCACTCCATGTCGATCTCGACGCCCGGCTCGACGAAGGGGAAGTAGGAAGGGCGGAAGCGGATCGCGATGTCGTCGCGCTCGAAGAAGGCGCGGCAGAACTGCGTGACCGTGCCCTTCAGGTCCGCGAGGCTGATGCCCTCGTCGACCCACAGACCCTCGACCTGGTGGAACATCGGCGAGTGCGTCGCGTCGTGGTCGCAACGGTAGACGCGGCCCGGGCAGATGATGCGGATCGGCGGGCGGTGCGATTCCATGTAGCGGATCTGCACCGGCGAGGTCTGCGTGCGCAGCACGTTCTCCGAGCCCGCGATGTAGAACGTGTCCTGCATGCTGCGCGACGGATGGTCGGGGAACATGCGCAGCGCGGTGAAGTTGTACCAGTCGTTCTCGATCTCGGGACCGTCCGCGACCGAGAAGCCCATCGTCGCGAAGAGCCGCTCGACCTGCTCCTGCACGCGGGCGATCGGATGCAAGCCCCCCGCCGACTGGCTCCGCCCCGGAAGCGTCACGTCGATCGCTTCGGCCCTGAGGCGCGCGTCGAGCTCGCCCTCGCGGATCGCCCCGAGGCGAGCTTCCACGAGCTGCTCGATGCGCGCCTTCGCCTGGTTCACCGCGGCGCCCGCCCTGGGCCGCTCCTCGGCCGAGAGCTTGCCCAGTCCCTTCAGCAGCTCGGTGAGCTTCCCGGCTTTCCCGAGGAAGCGCGCCTTCGCCTGCTCGAGCTCGGCGACCGAGCGCGCGGCGCCGATGGCAGAGCCGGCTTCGGCGATGAGGGGTTCGAGTTCTTGCATGGAAACAAAAAAGGGGCTCTCGCGAGCCCCTTCGTGGTTTTACGTCGTCTAGGCCGCGAGGCTCGCCTTGGCCTGCTCGACGATCCGCCCGAAGGCGGGCTTGTCGAACACCGCCAGGTCCGCGAGGACCTTGCGGTCCACGTCGATGCCCGCCTTCTTGAGGCCCGCCATGAACTGGCTGTACGTCACGCCCGCCTCACGGGCGCCGGCGTTGATGCGCGTGATCCAGAGCGCGCGGAACTCGCGCTTCCTGTTGCGGCGATCGCGGTAGGCATACTGCCCCGCCTTCATCACCGCTTCCTTGGCGATGCGGTATACGTTCTTGCGGCGGCCGCGGAAACCCTTGGCCTGCTCGAGGACCTTCTTGTGGCGCGCGCGCGCCGTGACTCCACGTTTGACGCGGGGCATGGCGGCTCCTTAGGCGTACGGAAGCATCGCCTTCACGTGGCCGATGTTCGCCGAATCGACGCCCGTGGCTCCGCGAAGCTGACGCTTGTTCTTGGTGGAACGCTTGGTGAGGATGTGTCGCTTGCCGGCCTGGTAGCGCTTCACCGAGCCGCTGCCGCGGACCCGGAAGCGCTTGGCCGCGCCACTCTTGGTCTTCATCTTGGGCATGATGCCCTCCGTTGCATTGGCGCAGCTGGTGGCGGAACCGCTCCGCGCTTCTGGACCAGCAGTCGCCTTCTTGGTGCTTCCACTGCCCTTTGCTTCGCGCCGTTGGGCGGCAGCTGCGCCGTCCGCTCCAACGACCTCGATGCCGCACCGACCGCGTCGCGGTCAGTGCTTCTTCTTCGGCGCCAGGATCATCACCATCTGCCGCCCTTCCAGCTTCGGCCACTGCTCGACCGTGCCGACTTCCTTGAGGTCCGATTCCACGCGCTTCAACAGCTGCACCCCGAGCTCCTGGTGCGCCATCTCGCGGCCGCGGAAACGCAGCGTCACCTTGGTCTTGTCGCCTTCGGTGAGGAAGCGCGTGAGGTTGCGCACCTTGATCTTGTAGTCGCCCTCGTCGGTGCCCGGCCGGAACTTCACTTCCTTCACCTGGATCTGCTTCTGCTTGAGCTTCGCCTCGTGCGCCTTCTTGCTCTCCCGGTACTTGAACTTGCCGTAGTCCATCAAACGGCAAACCGGCGGCTTGGCGGTGG
>DATIZV010000149.1:0-8356 GCA_035516915.1 Usitatibacter sp.
GTCGACGAGGCCGGGGTGGCGCCGCTCGCCGGCCCGGTCGTGGCGGCGGCGGTGATGTTCCCGCCCGAGACCGAGATCGCCGGCGTCGACGACTCGAAGAAGCTCGATGCGCCCACGCGCGAGGCGCTCGCGGTGCAGATCCGCGCGCGCGCTTCCGGCGTCGCGGTCGGGATCGCCAGCGTCGCGGAGATCGACGAGCTCAACATCTACCACGCCTCGCTCCTCGCGATGCGCCGCGCGGTGGAAGGCCTGCCGCGCGCGCCGCAGCACGTGCTGGTGGACGCGCGCACGGTACCGGGCATCGCGATGCCGCAGAACGCGTTCAACAAGGGCGACGGCATCAATTTCAGCATCGCGGCCGCCTCGATCATCGCCAAGACCTCGCGCGACGCGATGATGGAGGCGCTCGATCGCCAGTATCCCGGTTACGGGTTCGCGGGCCACAAGGGCTATCCCACGCCCGAGCATCGCGAGGCGCTGGTCCGCCTCGGGCGCACGCCCGTGCACCGCATGTCCTTCCCGGTGCTGCACGAGCTGTTCGGCGAGTACTGCCCTCGGTTCTACGCGCTCAAGGACCGGCTCTTCGCCGCGCACACCCGCGAGGCGCTCGAAGCGTTCGAGGCGGAGCTCGACGCCGCGTCGAGCGAGCTCGCCGAGCCGGAGACCAGGAAGCTGAGGCTCCTGCTCGGCCGGCGCTGGAAGGCGGGGGCCTGAGGCGCGCGCAGGATCGACGACGTCGCGCGCAACGCGCGCAGCGTCAGGCCTTCGAGCCGCCCAGGCGGCGCAGCGCCGATTCGATGTCCGCGATCGACGCGCCCGGAAGGATCATGAGCCGCGCGCGGCCCTCGCCGTCGAAGCCGAAGACGCCGCTGCTGTGCCGCACCTCGTACTCGCCGTGCGCGTCGGGCTTGCCGCGCGAGTAGCTCACCCGATAGCGGCGCGCGAGCTCCTCGAGCTCGTCCTCGCTCGGGCGCAGGCCCGTGACGCGCGGGCCGAAAGCGTGCGCGTATTCGGCGAGCAGCGGCGCGGTGTCGCGCTTCGGGTCCACGGTGACGAAGATGATGCGCAGGCCCTGCGGCGCCGCCACCTTGGCCGCCTGGGAGAGGCGCGTGAGCGTCGTCGGGCAGACGTCGGGGCAATGGGTGTATCCGAAATACAGCAGCACCGGGTCGCCGCGGAAAGCGGCCGCGCGGACCGTGCGCCCGTTCGCGTCGGTCATGGTGAAGCGCAGGTCGTCCACGATTCCGGAGACGTTGCGCACCGGGCCGTCGTTGCCGATCACGCGGTCGCAGCCCGCGAGCGCGAGCACGACGGCGAGCAGGGCGAGCGGGCGGCGCATCGTCAGTCCCCCGCTCCCGCCGCGAGCGCCGGCGCGTCCGGAGCGGGCCGGCCGCGGTCGGCGTGCATCCAGCGCGAGATCACGATGAGCGCGCCCACCACGTGCATCATCGCGGCCGGGATCCAGGTGACCAGGCCGCCGATCGTCTGGTCGGTCACGGCGCTCAGGTCCCACGCGCGGCCGCAAAGGGCGTAGACGTCGAAGAGCTCGACGCCCGAGAGCGCGATGTAGGCGCCCAGCACGATCTGCGGCGGTATCGCGAGGATGAGCATCCAGATCCGCGCCCCGTATCCGGCCCAGGCCTCGCCGGGGCGTCGCGTATCGAGCACCAGCGCCCAGAAGGCGAGGCCGTCGAGGAACATGCTCCAGTTCATCACCCAGTACCAGCGCGGGCTGAGCATCGCGATGAAGTGGATCGAGGGCGTGAGCCAGAGGAAGATGAGCCCGACGAAGATCACCGGGGCCACCCAGACGTTCTGCACCGCGCGCACCGCGACTTGCACCGCGCGCCGCCGCCACAGCGGCTCCAGCACGCCCTGCACGAGGCGGGCGGGGAGCCCGCGACCGAGCACCGCGACCGGGTTCGAGAGCGCGATGAGGAACGCCGCGAGGTGATGCAGCACGAGGTGCGCGATGCGATGCATGAAGAACATGTGCTGCGCGTAGTAGTCGAAGCGTGTCTGCACGACGAGCCACACGAGGATGAAGCCGGCGAAGAACGCGATCCGCTGCCACATCGACGGGCGCTGCGTCTTCGGCGTGCGCGCGAGACCCGCCGCGTAGGCCGCGATGCCGCCCGCGCACAGCAGGAACGCGAGCGGGGAGATCTCCCACGGAACCAGGAAAGCGAGGACCTCGCGCGCGCTCGGCAACGCGGATTTCCCTCGTCAGCCGCCGGGGCCGCGCACCGGGAAGCGCGCATCGAGCGTGCGGCCGCCGGAGAACCTGAGGACCACGGTGGCCTCGCCGCCCACTTTCACGGCGGGCCCGGGCCGCATCATCATGAGGTGATAGCTGCCGGGCTTGAATCGCAGTTCGCCGTGCGCGGGAACCGTGACCTTGTCGATCGCTTCCATGCGGGAGGTGGTGCCCTCCATCACGGTACGGTGCAGGTCGACCGCGCCGTACTGGGGAGAGCTTGCGCCGAGGAGGTCGATGGGGACGGACGAATCGTTGTGCACGGTGAAGTATCCGCCCGAGGGCGCGCCGCCGGGGATCCAGCGGATCCACGCGCCGGTGACGCGAAGGTCGGCCGCCGCGGCACTTGCGGCGAAGGCGAGCGCGGCGATCGCGAGGACGATTCGGGACATGCGCTATTCTAGCCCATGGGCTGGGGGGAACCCCTTGCGCGATCGAGCGCATCCGCAGGCACGCGCACCCACCCCTCCATCAAACGCCGGGCGCTGCGGCTCATCACCGCCTTCTCCACGACCCATTCGCCGCCCACCCGCGCGACCGCCGCGCCAACGCGCAGCACGCCCGACGGGTGCCCGATGCGCGTCGCCAGAGGGTCGCTGCCGCGGCGCAGCACGCGATTGGGGATCGTTTCTTCCATCGCGCACGCGACGGATGTCGCCACCGCCCCGGTTCCCGTCACGGCGTGATGCAGCTGGCCCATCGACAGCATGCGGATCGTGATGTCGATATCCGATGCGGCGATCGCCTTGCCGCTCGACGCCGCGTACGGCTGCGGCGCGGAGACGAACGCGATCTTCGGCGTGTGCAGCCGCTTCCCGCTCGCCTCGCCCGCGCTCGCCGCGAGGCCCATCGCGACCGCCGCATGCGCGCGGACCGCCTCGCACCGCGCAAGCAGCTCACGAGCACCGTTCACCTGCGCCTGCAGCTCGCTGCCCGACAAGCCGAGCGCGCTCGCCTCGACGAAGACGGTGGGATTGCCGGCCGTGATGAGCGTCGCTTCCACGGACCCGACGCCCGGAACGTCGAGGCGGTCGACGAGGTGCCCGGTGGGAAGCATCGCGCCAGCCGTGCCGCCTTCTTCGCCGGCGCCGCCCGGCTCGAGGAACTCGATGCGGATCTCCGCGGCGGGAAAGGCGACGCCATCCAGCACGAACTCGCCTTCCTCGACGACCTCGCCGCCGCGCACCGGAACGTGCGCCACGATGCGCTTGGCGACGTTCGCCTGCCAGATGCGCACCGGTGCGAGACCGTCGCGCGGCGCGTCCACCCATCCCTGCGAGAGCGCGAAGGGACCGACCGCCGCGGTGAGGTTGCCGCAGTTGCCCGACCAGTCGATGAGCGGCCGGTCGATCGCCACCTGCCCGAAGAGGTAATCGACGTCGCAGCCGGGCCGCTTCGAAGGCGCGAGGAGCACGATCTTGCTCGTGCTCGACGTGGCGGCGCCCATGCCGTCGATCTGCTTGCCGTAGGGATCGGGGCTCCCCACGACGCGCAGCAGCAGCGCATCGCGCGAAGCGGGATCGGCGGGGAGGTCGGCGGCGCGGAAGAACACGCCCTTGCTGGTGCCGCCGCGCATGTACACGGCGGGGATCCGGAGCTGGCCCATGGAACCCGCCATTTTGCCCCACCCGCGAGGCATCGGGCAGGCCCGTGCCGTCGATGCGCGGCGCCCTTCCAGTCGGAAAGACGATCCGGCGCCGGCGGAGCTTGCGCAGCTCCGGGCTAGACCCTCCACTCGGCCGCGGCGCGCGCGGCGGCGGTGCGAGTGTAGAAGAAGCCGTTGCGCTCGAACCCCGAGATGAGCGTCGCCTTCGCGGCGACCACGCGGCCCGCGGGAGTGCGATCGATCACGACCTCGTCGGGCAGCCCGTCGAGGACGTGGAACGGCGCGGGCGCCCCGTTGACGAAGCGGCTGGGATAGATCGTCTGCGTCTCGAAGTCGAGGAACGCGGGGCGGAAGCCGAGGCCGCAGTTGTCTTCGCTGCGCCCGCCGGTGTTCGTGTGCACACGGTTCTCTTCCTGGAGCCGTTCGGTGCTGAGCGGTTTCATCGGTGGGCCTCCTGGGCGCGCCATTCGCGCTGTCGATGCATCCAGTCTCCGCGCGCGCTCGCCCGGCCGCCATGGGCGAAACTCCCAAACGCACGCCGAAATCGTCCGATTCGGAGGGTAGGCATTTCCCCCGGCCGGCTGTGGGATGAGTTCCGAGGACGCTTATTCGATTGCTCGGGAATCGATTTTCGATGGCGGGCGGGCGTGCCGAGGCGTCTCATGGCGCCACTCGCGGGCGCAGCCGTTCGCCGCCGCGGGGCCCCCAACCGAACCGAAGAGGAAGCCGTGAAGACGAGAACCATCTGCCTCACCGCCTGCGCCATCGCGCTCGCGTCCAGCGTCCTGCCGCTGCGCGCCGCCGACGGCGAGCCGCAAACCACCCCGCAACGCCAGAAATTCGCCGCTTGCGCGCACGAGGCCCAGGGCCTGAAGGGCGACGAGCGCCGCGAGTTCATGAGCGAGTGCCTGCGCAAGCACCCGTCCGCGTCGAGCGACGTGGCGGCGGATTCGGGCCGGCGCCTCGCCCCGTGCAACGCCGAGGCCGATCGGCGCAAGCTGCTCGGCGACGAGCGCCGCGCGTTCCTCGGATCGTGCCTCAAAGGCTGAGCGCCGACCGGGCCGCGGTCGCGCCGCGGCCCGCGCGAAACTTTCCCGCACGCCCTTTTTCGGAGTAGAAAGGCCGGTCCGCCCCGAGAAAGCCCCTACCCTGACTCCCACGCAACGAACCGAAGCGATCCGCGCCGTGGCGCTCCTCGAGGCGACCAAGGGCGCGGTGGTCGTGCTCGCCGGATTCGGCGTGCTCTCGCTCATCCACCGCGACGCGCAGCACGTGGCCGACGTGATCGTGCATCACCTGCACCTCAATCCGGCCAAGCACTATCCGCGGATCTTCCTGCACCTCGCGGAGCACCTCACCGATGCGCGCCTGTGGCTGCTGGTCGCGGGCGCCTCGGCCTACTCGGCGGTGCGCTTCGTCGAGGCCTACGGACTCTGGCGCCAGCGCTGGTGGGCGGAGGGATTCGCGGCCCTGAGCGGGGCGATCTACATGCCGTTCGAGATCTGGAGGCTCGCGCACGGCGGGACGCTGGTCCCGGCGATCGCGCTCGCGATCAATGCCGCGGTCGTCGCCTTCATGGTCTACGCGCTCCTCAGCCGCAGGCGCGAGGAAGAGGCGCGGGCTCTCGCGCCGTAGCGCAAACCTGCGGATCGCGGCCGCGCGGCCCGATCGGAACGGGCAAGCCCGGCGAACCCTTTTGCCGCGGCCCTGTCATTGCGATCCCGTAACCCAGGGATCGGCAAGATGGAAACCCTTTCCTCCCCGGCGCCGGCCGCCTCCGCGCGGTCCGTTCCGCCCGTCTCCCCGCCCGCCTTTCCGCTTCCTTGCTCCGCCTCGGCCGGAACGCTGAACGTCGAGTGGCACGAGGTACGCCCCGGTAGCGAAATCCTGCTGTCGGGCGAGCGCATCGAGGTCCTCGTGCCGGTCGACGGCGCCGCGCTCCACGTTCCGTTCTCCGATTCGTCGGGCCGGGCGCGCGACGCGATGCTCGCGGAGCCGGACGTGGCGATCCTGCGTCCGCAGGGAGGCCACGCCGTCTCCGCGGAACGCCACGGCGCCCTGCTGGTGGTCGAGCTCGACCCGCTCCGCTGGGCCGAGCGGGCGCAGGCGAAGTTGGGCCATCCCCGCGAGATCCGCGAGTGCCACGTCGCGAACGACGGGTTCGTGCGCGGGCTCGGGGCGTTCCTGTGCCTGGGCCTGCGACGCGCGGGTGCGCCCGCCGCCGAATGGCTCGAGACGGTGAGCGAAGAGCTGGGACTCCACGTGGCGACGCGCTATGCGCGGCCGCCCGAATCGGCCGGCTTCCCGGGCCTCGCCCCGCATCGCCTGCAGCGCGTGCTCGCGATCATCGACGAGCGGCTCGCCGAGCCGATCCAGGTGCGCGAGCTCGCCGATGCCGTGCGCATGAGCCCGTACCATTTCGCGCGCATGTTCAAGCAGTCGACCGGGCATCCGCCGCATCTCTACATCACGTGGCAGCGGATGGATCGCGCGAAGCAGCTCCTCGCGCAGTCCTCGCTCGCGCTCGCCGAGGTCGCGAAGCGCGTGGGCTACCAGACGCAGGCGCACTTCACCGGAGTGTTCCGCACCCGCGTGGGGACGACGCCGCGCACGTATCGCCTGCGCTGCCGCAGCGCGCAGGGCGCGGGCGCGGTCGAGGCGGAGCAGGGCGCGCACGAGGCGTGCGGCTGAGTCAGCGATCGGAATCTCGCGGCGCGAGATAGCGCGCGGCGATGCGCAGGTCGGCGACGAACTGGCGATGCGCCTCTTCCTCGCCGGGACGGTCCTTGAGGCGCAGCAGGTAGGAAGGGTGGAACGTCGGCACGAGGTCGGGAAGTCCCTCGCGCCGCTGCACCTTTCCACGCTCCTGCGTGATTCGGAACGAGGCGCCGAGCAGCGATTTCGCGGCGGTCGCGCCGAGACAGACGACCACCGCCGGCCGCACCGTCTCGATTTCGCGCTCGAGCCAATGGCGGCATGCTTCGATCTCGCGCTGCGCGGGCGTCTTGTGCAGCCGTCGCTTGCCGCGCGGCTCCCACTTGAAGTGCTTCACCGCGTTCGTGACGTAGGTCGCCGCGCGATCGATGCCGGCGTCGGCGAGCGCCCGGTCGAGGATGCGGCCCGCGGGACCGATGAAGGGATGTCCCGCGCGGTCCTCGGCGTCGCCGGGCTGCTCGCCCACCAGCATCACGCGCGCGCTCGCGTCGCCCTCGCCGAACACCGTCTGCGTCGCGTGCTCCCAGAGCGGGCAATCGCGGCAATCGGCCGCCTCTTCACGCAGCCGCTCGAGGCGGGAGGCCGGGCTCGCGCGCGGCTTCTTCATGGAAATGTGAACCGCGTCATAGTGCGTACGCTGCGGGCGCTGACACGCCGCCGTTCGTCGGTCGGGCCCGGCCCCCCGTCGCCGCGAATGGCGCGCCGGGCCGCGCCTGTCCCAGGATGGCATGGTGCCGGATCGCGGATCCGGCCGCGAGGAGCCGACGATGTGTCGCATGTGGATCGCCGCAGCGCTCGCCTGCCTGGCCGGCGTCGCCCAGGCGGAGGACGTCGACTTCTCCTCGAAGCCGAAGGCGCTCGCCACGTCCTCGCTGAAGACTCCGACCCTTTTCGCGCACACGCCGCTCGCGGCCGCGCGCGATTCCGATGCCCCCGGGACGCGGGAGCCGGTGCCGTTCGAGATCGAGGGCGGGCTGCGCGAGCCCGCTGCCAGCACCTCGGGCTGCGAGGGCTCGACGCACGACCTGTGCTACGACGCGGCCCAGGGGCGCATCGTCTATCGCGGCGCGCGCCCCTACATGCCGAGGCTCGGCGAGCTCACGCCGGAGAGCGTCTCGCTTCGCCGCCATCGCATCATCTTCAAGTACAGCTTCTAGCTCGCCGCGACCCTGGCGAGCGCGAGCGCCTTCGCCTGCGCGTCGCGCGCCTCCGAGAGGCAGCCCGCGCGATCGTTCCCGCGGCGCGCCGCGCATTCGGCGCGTGCGATCTCGAACCGTGCGCGGGCGCGCGCGTCGCGCGCGTGCTGCTCGGCCTGCACCGTCCCGTAGTAGCGCGCGTCGAGCTCCGCCTTCCGCACGCGGTCCTCGGCCTGGGCGCGCGCCCGGCACGGCGCCCTGCGGTCCTCGGGCTCCCCGCGGCAGCGGCCGAGCGCGGCGCGCGTGCCCTGCTCGATCGAGCGCCACGCGCCGTCGTAGACGTCGGGAGACATGAGCGTGGGCGGCGCGCTCATCGCCGTCTGCAGCCCGTATCCGGTCGCGGCGGCGAGGGCCGCCACGGCGAGCGTCACCGCGATCGTGTTCGCATTCATCCGACCTTCCTCCGGCCCTCGCGCGGCGCGCACCGGAAACGAAGGGCCGATCCGCGGACCGGCCCCTCGCTCGCTTCGGTCGTGGCGCGCGCTGCGCCTTGCGTCACTTGTTCGGCTTGTTCGATGCCACGTGCTGCTTGCGCATCTGCTTCGCCTCGGCGAGGGCCCGGTCCTCGTCGGCCTTCGCCTG
>DATIZV010000150.1:0-8244 GCA_035516915.1 Usitatibacter sp.
CGCTATTCGTACGCCTGGACCGCAGCCCGCAACTCGCGGTCCGCTTGCTCGATGCTTTCGCGCCGGCGGCGCACCTGCTCCTGGTCTGCCTCGATGTCCGGCCCGCGCAGACCCGCCATGCGCCGCACCTCGTCCGGAGCCGTGGCACCCACGACGCGGTGTTGATCGACGAAGCGACGAGGATCGAGGCAGCGTGCGATCGCCTCGTCGTCCATCCCGACCGGGCGCCCCGTCATCTCGCGCGCTGCCTCGGCAAGCAGCCTCGAATCGATGCCCGTCGCGTCCTTCCCGGCTTCCACGGCCATCAGGACCGCCCTCGCGACGATCCGGTGCGCCGTCCGGTACGACATGGCCTGCCCGGTCTGCAGCGCCTCCGCGAGCGCGGTCACGCTCGAGAAGCCCCAGGCCGCCCGCGCCCGACAGAGCGGCCGATCGAGCTTGAGCACCCGCACCAGCGCGGTGACCGGAGGGATCGCCTCGTAGGCCAGGCGCAGCGCGTCGTAAAGCGGAACATAGGACTCGATCTCGACCTCTTCCGTATCCATGTAGCCCACGTTCTGCATCACGGCGAACGAGCCCGTCAGCGCGCCCACCGTGCGCGCGGCCCGCGAACGCACGTACTCGAGGATCAACGCGTTCTTCTTCTGGGGCATCAGGCTGCTGGGTGAGGAGAAAGCGTCGGTGACATCCACCATCGCATATTCCTGCGACGACCAGATATAGAGGTCCTGGCAGAACCGCGCCACCACGTTCATCGCGGTCGACAACGCGGCCGCGCTCTCGAACACATGGTCCGTGGCCGAGACGCTGTCGATCGTATTCTCGCAAAGCGCCGGGAAGCCGAGGAGGCGCATGACGCGTTCGCGGTCGACGTCCAGGCTCGTCCCCGACAGGGCGCCGCAGCCGAGGGTGCAGCGGTCCACGGTGTTCAGCGCAGCCATGAGCCGCGCGGTGTCGCGTTGCAAGTGATCCTGGATGGCGAGCGCGTAGTGCCCGAAGGTCGTCGGCTGCGCATGCTGCAGGTGGGTGTATCCCGGCATCACCGTCTCGGCTTCCTCGCGGGCGCGCAGGACGAGGGCGCGACGCAGGTCGAGCACCATGTCGATGGTGTCGAGCAGGCCGTCACGCAGCACCATGCGGGCCAGCGGCTCGGGGCGCGTCCTGCCCAGGTTCAGGTTTCCGACCACCGACTCCCCGCCCGGCACTCGTGCAACGAGCGCACGCTCGATGTGCAGGTAGTAGTAATCGAGTGAAGCGTCGAATGGACGCGCGGCATCCGGCCCTTCGCGCTCGATCTCGCGCAGGGCGGCGAGGATCAGGGACGCATGGCTCCTCTCGACGATTCCGCGCTCGGCGAGCATCACGAGCCACGCCCGATGCGCCGCGATCAGCCGGTGGAAGTAGTGGCGCGCGTTGATCTCGAAGATCGGTTCGAGGATGTGCCGGGCGAAGGTCGCATCGGGCGGCACCTTCATCCGGTCCCGAGCGCCGCCCTTGGCGGTTCGGTCCAGGGCTTTGGTCGGAGCTGCATCACGGCCTTTCTCGAGCATCGCACTCATTTGAGTCTCCATTCGTAGTCCGCACACGTGTGGCAAATGAGATCCCCCCGGCGAGGGACCGTGGTTGCGCCAAGTCAATTGCTGGCCTATTATGTATACACTTTTGGATACAGTTTGGAAAGACCTCCCGCATGCCTTTCGCTCTTTCGCCCGCGGATTTCAAAAGGCTGGAGCCTTACCTGCCCCGCGGCCTGGTACGCGGCGCGGCCGACAACCTGCTCGACGGCGCCGCGGGCCAGCTTGCGCGAATGGTGCTCACGCAGGAGATCAACCCCGGCCAGAAGATCCCCATGGACGAGATCGCCGAGGCGATCGGCGCGAGCCGGACGCCGGTGCGCGAAGCCCTGCGCCTGCTCGAGACCGAGGGGCTCGTCTCGCAGCTGCCCAATCGCGGATTCATCGTCCGGCGCCTGGATCCGGAGCAAACCGAAGAGCTCTACGGAGCGCGTCGCTGCCTCGAGGCATACCTCGCGGATGAGGCGATGCGCCGCAGCGACGAAGCGTTCCTGCGGTCGCTGCGCGCGCTCCACGCCATGTACGAGCGCGTGCTTGGCGGACCCGCCGATCGCAGGCGCCTGGGCATGCTCGTCGACAAGGCCTTCCACCTGCGCATCGCCGAGCAGGCGGGCAACGGCTACCTGCGCGGGCTCCTCGCCAACATCTTCGACCGCCTGATCCTCACGCGGCCCATCGAGGGTTTCCCGATTCACCGCACGCCCATCGCGGTCACCGAGCACGGCGAGATCCTCGCGGCGTTCGAATCGAGCGCCGCAAAGGCGGTGAGGCAGTCCATGTTGCGCAACATCGAGAACGGCCGCGCGGCGATCGTGCAGCACCTGCGCGGGATGAGGGAGTTCCTGCATGAGCACACCAACGAGGAGGAGGAACGGTGAAGAGCTTCATGAGCATGGCGCTGGCATCCGTCCTGGCGGTCGTTTCGGGCATCGCGTTCGCGGCATACCCGGAGCGGCCCATCACTTTCGTCGTGCCCTTCGCGGCCGGAGGAGCAACCGACGTTCTCGCCCGCCAGTTCGCCGAGCGAATGGGCCGCGGCGCGGCGCAGAGCATCATCGTGGAGAACGTCCCGGGCGCGGGCGGCACGATCGGCGCGGCGAAGGTGGCCCAGTCGAAGCCCGACGGCTACACGTTCCTCATCGGCCACGTGGGTTACATGGCCGCGGCCGCAGGGCTGTACAAGCAGCTTCCGTACGATCCGGTGAAGGACTTCGACGCCGTGGCGCGTTTTCCGGATACCCCGCTCGTCCTCATCTGCGACCCGAGCAAGCCCTACACGAGCGACATCGGCAAGCTTGTCAAATACGCACGCGACAATCCCGGCAGGCTCACCATCGCCAACGCCGGCATCGGCTCCTCGGGACACCTGGTCGCGGCGCTCGTCGCGAGCAAGCTGAAGCTCCAGGTAACGCATGTGCCCTACAAGGGCAACGCTCCCGCCTACACCGACATCATGGGCGGACGCGTCGACTGCCTCTTCGACCAGTCCAACACGGCGATGCCCCAGGTGAAAAGCGGCAAGGTGCGGGGCGTGGTGACCACCCCCATCCAGCGCCTGCCGCAGATGCCCGGGATCCCGACGCTCGCGGAAACGGAGCTCCCCGGTTTCGAGGCCGCGACGTGGTACGGCATCTTCGCGCCGAAAGGAACGCCGCCCGGGGCGATCCACTGGGTGTTCGAGCGGTTCCACGAGGCCATGAAGGACGAAGCCTTCACGAAGAAGCTCGTCGATGCCGGCTACGTGCTGATCCCTCCCGCGGACCAGCGCCCCGAGGCGCTCGCCGCCTATACGCGCCAGCAGGTCGATCTCTGGAAGAAAGTGATCGCCGAGGCCGGCATTCCGCGCCAATGAGTTCCGCGCCAATGAGAAGGGAGCTGCCGAAGACCCTCTCCACCGATGCAGTCGAGCGATATCGAAGCCAGGGCTAGCTCGCGCGCGGCTTCACCTGCCTAGGGGGTCCGATTGACACGGCGCCCAAACTTCTTCATCCTTTCGAAAGTCTTTTCTATAGGCTGAAAACGATGGCAGCCAACCCGGTCCCGGCAGCGGCGCGCACGCTCGACGTGCTGGAGACCTTCCGTGGGGCCCGTCGGCCCCTTTCCCTATCGGAGTTGGCGCGTCTCACTCGCATCCCCGTATCCACGTGCCACGGCCTGGTGCGCACCCTCGAGCAGCGTGGATTCCTCTACTACCCTTCCCCGCGCGAGGTCTACCCCACCCGAAAGCTCCTCGAGATCGCACGCGACATCGACGCACACGATCCGGTCGTCGCCCGGCTGCGTTCCGCCCTCACGAGCCTCCGCGACGTCACGCAGGAGACGGTGATCCTCGGCATGCGTCAGGACGATGCTGCGCTCTACCTGCTGGTCCTCGACAGTCCGCACATCGTCCGCTACACGGCGGATGCCGGCGAGTTCAAGCCGCTGCACTCGAGCTCCATCGGCAAGACCTTCCTCGGGGGGATGACCGATGACGCGCTCGACGCGTGGCTGCGTTCCCATCCGCCCGTTCGCGTTACCGCGAACACCATCACCACCGCTCGCGCGCTCAAGCGCAACCTCCAGGAATCGCGAGACCGCGGCTACTACATGACCCGCGGAGAGAACGTTGCCGACGTGATGGCGATCGCCGCGCCGGTGAACGCAGGTTCCGCGCAGCTCGCCATCGCGATCGCGGGTCCCCTGCACCGGATGGAGGAGCATCGGGAAAAGCATGTCGAGCGGTTGCGCGCGACCGTCCGCGCCATCGAAAGGCAGACCCATGGCTGACGAGGAGCTCCGCGTCGAACGCGATGGGCGCGTGATGCGCGTCACGCTCAACCGGCCCGAAAAGCACAACCCGCTCTCGCGTGCGGTGCTCGCGCGCCTGCGCGAGATCTTCGAAGGCGCGCGCGACGACGAAGGAATCGCCTGCGCCGTGCTCACCGGCGCCGGCGACCGCTACTTCGCCGCGGGAGGCGACCTGCGCGACCTCGCCGCGGTCCGCCAGGCGCCGGAGGTTCGTGCGATGGCGGTCGAAGCACGCTCGGCGCTCGATGCCGTGCGTGAATTTCCGGTTCCCGTCGTCGCGCGCCTCAATGGCGATGCGATCGGCGGCGGGGCCGAGCTCGCGCTCGCGTGCGACCTGCGCGTGATGCGAGAGGGGACGCAGATCGGCTACATCCACGGGCGGCTCGCCATCACCTCCGCATGGGGCGGCGGCCCCGACCTGGTTTCCGTGGTGGGCCCGGCCCGGGCGCTGCGGATGACCGCGCGCTGCGAGCTCGTACCAGCACCCATCGCACTCGAATGGGGGCTCGCGGACGCGGTCGCGCCGGCCGGCGAGCTCGACGCGGCACTCGACGAATTCATCGCGCCGTTGCTCAAGCAGACGCGCACGGCGCTGCGCGGCTGCAAGGCGCAGGCCCGTTCCGCCCGCAGCGGCCGCTCGCGTGACGAGCGCCGCGAGCTCGAGCTCGATGCCTTCGTCGCGACGTGGACCGGCGACGAGCACTGGGCGGCCGTGGATCGCATCCTCGGCCGCGACAAGTCCGAAACGACCCGATCAGGATCCCGATGAACGCCCCAGAACCCCGGCGCCCGGCGCCGCCACAGCTCACGCAGACCAGCGCCTCCGGCATCGACGTGCCGGTGCGCGTGGGACCCGAGGCGGTCGATCCGAGCCGTATCGGTGCGCCCGGCGCCTACCCTTTCACGAGGGGCATCTTCGCAGACGGCTATCGCGGCCGGCTCTGGACCATCCGCCAGTATTCGGGCTTCGGCACCGCGGAGGAATCGAACGAGCGCTACCGGTTCCTCCTCGAGCAGGGACAGACGGGCCTGTCCGTCGCGCTCGACCTGCCGACGCAATGCGGCTACGACCCCGTCGACCCGATGGCGCGGCCGGAGATCGGCAAGGTAGGCGTATCGCTCTCGAACCTGTCGGAGGCCGAGATCCTTTTCCGCGGCATAGACCTCGCCGCGATCTCGACCTCGTTCACGATCAACGGCACGGCGGCCATCATCTACGCGATGTACCTGGCGGTTGCGGACAAGTCCGGCGTCCCGCGCGAGAAGCTCACGGGGACGATCCAGAACGACATCCTCAAGGAATACGTCGCGCGCGGGACGTGGATCTTCCCGGTCCGCCCGTCGATGCGGCTCATCGCGGACACGATTCTCTTCTCGAACGATGTCACGCCGCGCTTCAACCCGATCAGCATCGCGGGGGCGCACGTCCGCGACGCCGGTGCGACCGCGGTCGAGGAGATGGCCTATACGCTCGCGAACGGCCTCGCATACGTCGACGAACTGAAGCGCCGCGGCGGCGACGTCGAGAAGTTCGCGAAGCGGCTCTCGTTCTTCTTCTATGTCCACATGGACTTCTTCGACGAGGTCGCCAAGTTCCGGGCCGGCCGCAGGCTCTGGGCGCGCCTCATGAAGGAGCGATACGGCGCGACGGATCCCAAGGCGCAGCACTTCCGCTTCGGCGTCGTGTGCGGCGGATCGTCCCTGGTGGCCGCGCAGCCCTACAACAACGTCGTGCGCGTCGCCGTGGAGACGATGGCCGCGGTGATGGGCGGCGCGCAATCGATCTTCACCTGCGCCTTCGACGAGGCGTTCCAGATCCCGACCGAATTCTCGGCGGAGATCGCGGTGAGAACGCAGCAGATGATCGCCTACGAAAGCGGCATCGCGCGCACCGTCGACCCCCTCGGCGGCAGCTACCTGGTGGAGCAGCACACGGACCGCATGGAGGCGGCGATCGAGGCGGTGATGCGCGAGATCGACGAGTACGGCGGCGTCATCAAGGCGATCGAGGACGGATGGCTCCAGCTTCGGATCGCAGAGCGGGCGCTCGAACGCAAGACGCGCGTCGATACGGGCGAGACGGTCATCGTGGGACAGAACCACTTCCGCCGCGAGGACCAGCGCAACGAGGTGGGCGAGGTGTTCCACCTCGACCCCAATGCGGCCAGCCGCGTCCTCGAGAAGTACCAGCGGCTGCGCGACACGCGCGATGCCGCCGCGGTCGAGAAAGCCCTGGCGAAGCTGGCAAGCGCCGTCGCGGACGACGGCGAGAACCTGATGCCCTACCTCATCGACTGCTGCCACGCCTACGCGACGGTCGGAGAGATCGTGGCGACGCTCAAGAGGCAGTGGGGCGAGTTCCAGGAACCGGTGCGGCTATGAGCTCCACGACCGAGCAGGGCGCCCCGTTGCGCGGAAAGCGGATCGTGGTGGCGAAGCCGGGGCTCGACGGCCACGACATCGGCGCGAAGGTGATCGCCCTCGCGCTGCGCGACGCCGGCGCGGAGGTGATCTATACCGGGCTTCGCAAGAGCCCCGAGCACATCGCGCGCATCGCCGTCGACGAAGGCGTGGACGCGCTCGGCCTGAGCATCCTGTCCGGAAGCCATCGCGAGCTCGTGCGGCAGGTCGTCGAGGAGCTGCGCAAGCTCGACGCCGCCGACATCAAGGTGTTCGTAGGCGGAACCATCCCGGCCGACGACGTCGAGGCGCTCGAGCAGCTCGGGATCCGCGGCGTCTACACGAGCGAGCAGCCCCTCGCGGAGGTGATCGAGAAGCTCGCCCGGGAGCTCGGATGAGCGGACCGCTCGCCGGAATCCGCGTTCTCGAGGTAGGCCACATGCTGGCCGGCCCGTACTGCGGACTGCTCCTCGCCGATCTCGGTGCCGAGGTCGTCAAGATCGAGCCGCCGGAGGGCGACATCGCGCGCCGCGTGAGCCCGCACCGCATCGGGCCGCACAACGCCTATTTCGCGAGCCTCAACCGCAGCAAGAAGAGCGTCGTGCTCGACCTCGCGAGCGAGCGCGGCCAGGAGGCGCTCGGGCGCCTGGCGGCGAGCGCGCAGGCGCTCCTCACCAACCTTCGCCCGAGCGCCATCCGGAAGCTCGGCCTTACCTATGACCGGCTGCGCCGACACAACGAGCGCATCGTGTGCGTCGCCCTCACCGGCTTCGGGCTCGAGGGCACGCAAGCCGAGCGCCCCGCCTACGACTACGTGATCCAGGCGCTCACGGGGGTGATGGCGATCACGGGCGATCCCGCGGCGCCGCCCACGAAGGCCGGCTACTCGGCCGTGGACAACTCGGCCGGCATCATGGCGGCCGTGGGCTTGCTCGCGAAACTCGTCGAGGGCAAGGGCGGCCAGGTGGACGTGGCCATGTACGACGTCATGCTCTCGCAGCTCAACTACCTCGCGGGAGCGAGCCTCAATGCCGGCGAGCGCACGCGCCGCTACGCCGACTCGGCGCATCCCTACATCGTGCCCGCGCAGCTCTTCCGGGCGAGCGACGGATGGATCGTCCTCTTCATCACCCACGACGAGTTCTGGCGCAAGTTCTGCGGCGAGGTGAAGCGGCCCGCATGGCTTTCCGACGAGCGCTTCGCCACCATGGCCGCGCGCCGCGCCAACCGGGAGCTGGTGCTCGCGGCGATCGCCGAGGTGCTCGAGACCGACACCGCGGCGCGGTGGGTCGAACGGCTCGCTCCGCTCGGCGTGGTGGTCTCGAACGTGGAAACGCTCGAGGATGCGCTCGCGAGCGAGCTCGCGGCGAGCCGCGACATGGTCGTCGACCTGCCGTGCGCCGAGGGGCGGCTTCAGGCCCTCGGAGCGGCCATCAAATGCTCCGGCTTCACGCCGCGTTTCGGCGCGCCGCCCTTGCTG
>DATIZV010000151.1:0-11745 GCA_035516915.1 Usitatibacter sp.
TCCGTCCCTTCGTCATCAGGCGGGGACGAGCTCGGCGAAGCGGCGCGGCGGCGCGGGGTTCGCGGGCAGCTCCGCGAGCCGCAGGTGCCACCAGCCCACGTCGCGCCATCGCCCCATCTTGAAGCCCACGCCGCGATACACGCACAGCGGCTCGAAGCCGACCGATTCGTGCAGCGCGACGCTCGCCGCGTTGGGCAGCGTGATGCCGCCGTACGCGTTGAAGTATCCCTGCCGGCGCAAGAGGCCGAGCAGCTCGCGGTAGAGCGCGCCGCCGATGCCGCGGCGGTGGAAATCGCGATGCACGTACGCGGAAACGTTCACCGACCACTGGTACCCCACGCGGTCCATGTGACGGCTCGCGTACGCATAGCCCGCCACCCGGCCGTGCTCGGCCCAGACGAGCCATGGGAACGAGGGCAGGATCGCGTCGATCCGCCGCGCCATCTCGTCGATGCCGGGCGGCTCCATCTCGAACGAGACCACGGTGTCGCGCACGTACGGCGCGTAGATCGCGTGGATCTCGGGCGCGTCCTCGCGGCGCGCGGTGCGGATGCGGGGATCGATCGGGGGCATCGCGGACCCTTGCGGAAAGGCGGCACTGCGATCGCCAGCAGCAAGCGTGCCACGAATGCGCCGCGCGCCAAGTCCTTGTCCACCAAGGAATGCGCCGGCCGCCCGGCGCGCGGCCGCGCACCCGACGCGGGCATGGGGCCGGCCGCGGCACCAAAGCCGTGCGATCGAACGGACCAGGAGCGCCGGGCGACCTCCGCTGCGACACCGTCCTTCAGTCCAGCGGGACCCACATGAGGTCCGTCACCCCGGGGTCGATGCCGCGCTGCATGAGGAGCGTCGTGAGCTGGCCGCGATGGTGCGTCTGGTGGTTGAAGAAGTGCGCGACCGCGAGCCGCACCGGGCAGCGACGTGGCGCGGGGTTCACCATGCTGACGTACGCGAGCTCGCCGTCGAGGATCTCGTCGGTGAGCTTCTTCGCCCACCCCTCGATCTGCGTGTCGGTGGTCGCACGCTCGCCGCGCAGCGTCGCGAAATCCGAGTAGAGCTCCTGGTCGAGCGATTTCGCGGTGAACGGCTGCGCCGTGAAGCGCCCCAGCCACAGCCGGTCGCCGAGGAGCAGGTGATTGAGCGTGCCGTGGATGGACTTGAAGAACGCGCCCACGTCCTCCTTGCGCTGCGCATCGGTGAGCTGCGCGCAGGAGCCGTAGAGCCTCTCGTTCATCCAGCGGTTGTAGACCGCCATCGCGTGGAGCTGCTCGAGGGGGCTCATTTCGGTGTCCGTCCGATCGCGTAGAACTCGTCGTTGGGCCGCATGGAGGTGAGGTTCGCCATGCGGTTGGAGAGCGCGAAGAAGGCGGCGATCGCGCCGATGTCCCACGCGTCCTCGTCGGTGAAGCCGTGCTCCTTCAGCGCGGCGAAATCCGCCTCCGCGATCGCCTCCGCCTCGCGCGACACCTTCATCGCGAAATCGAGCATCGCCTTCTGCCGCGGCGTGACGTCGGCCTTGCGGTAGTTGGTGGCCACCTGGTCGGCGATGAGCGGATTCTTCGCGCGCACGCGCAGGATCGCCCCGTGCGCGACCACGCAGTACAGGCATTGGTTCGCGCCCGAGGTCGCGACCACGATCATCTCGCGCTCGGCCTTGCTGAGCGTGCCGGGCTTCTCCATGAGCGCGTCGTGGTAGGCGAAGAACGCGCGGAACTCGTCGGGCCGGTGCGCGAGCGCGAGGAACACGTTGGGGACGAATCCGGATTTCTCCTGCACGGCGAGGATGCGCGCGCGAATGTCCTCGGGCAGCGCGGAAATCTCGGGGACGGGATAGCGGCTGATGGCGGGCTCGGCGGTCACGGCTCGTCCTTCGTGGGGCGGAGCCGACAATGGTACCGCCGCCCGGCGGGCCGCTCAGTCGAACCAGCGCATCACCACCAGCGCGAGCACGATGACCCAGGGCAGCAGCAGCATGCCGGCGGTGAAGCTCACGAGGATCCGCGTGAAGCGGCGCGCGCGTCCGGTGCAGGCGCGCACCAGCACCGCCGCCCAGATCGCGCCCGCGCCCGCCACGACGAACGTCACGAGATAGGCGCCGACGCCCGCCACGCCGACGAACATGAGGTCCGTCAGGCCGAAGCGCCCCGATTCCACGCGGAACACGGAGCGCACCAGCATGCCGAGCCAGCCGAGCATCGGCAGCACGCCGAGCGCCATCGCGGTGTTCGCCGCAATGAGGCCGCGGCCCCTCGTCGTCGCCGCCATGACGCGCGACCCCTAGCCCGGCGGATAATCGGCCGTGAGCTCGCGCAGGAACGCGCGCGTCGTTTCCACCTCGCGCGATTCTTCGGGCGTGAGCGGACGGAAGGCGCTCCAGCCGATCGCGTGCCCGCGATAGGCCTCGGCCGCGGCGACGCGCGCGGCCTGCAGGTCGGCGAACGATTCCCCGATCACCGTGCCCCATTCGGCATCGCAGTGCAGCAGGAAGACGCCTTCCTCGAGCAGGCTCTCCGCGATGGCGAGCCGCGCGACGGCATCGGGCCCCAGCGCGACGCCGTCCGCGATGCCGCGCGCCGAGTCGCCGAGGATCGCGAACTCGAGCACCCTTGCGCCGTCGAGGAGGACCGGTGGTTCGTTCATGGAGCCCTTTCCTTCGCCATTCTACCGGCCGCGTACCACGCGATCGCGCCCACGATCACCACGTTGAGCCCGAAGGACGCGGCGATCACCGCCATCGTGAGGCCCACGTTCTCGCTGCCCGCCGCGAGCCACGCCCGCGTCCACGGGAACGACCCGAGGTAGATGGTCCATCCGAGCGCCGCCGGCACCTCGCGCGGCCATGCGTTCTCGGCGAGAACGAAGAGGAGCACCGCGACCTCGGCGCCCAGGAAGACGGAAAGGAGCGCGGTGCGTCGCGCGCGGAGGAACGAAAGGAAGCCCGGCTTCTCCATGGGGTCGAGGAAGACTAGCGCCGCGCACCCGCCTTGTCACGCCCGCGCCCCTCCTGCTTCAGCGCCCCGCGAGCGGCGCGATCATCTTGTAGTAGTAGACGGTCGCGTGGGGCTCGCCTTCGGGCGTCACCGCGTACATCGGGATCTCGCCCGCGCGCTGCCAGCCGAGGCGGCGGTACACCGATTCCGCGGCGGATCCCGCTTGCGTGTCGAGCACCAGGAGCGAACGTGCGTCGGCGCGCGCGAAATTCTCCGCTTCGGCCATGAGGCGCGAGGCGATGCCGCGGCCGCGGCGGCTCGCGAGCACGAAGAGCTTCTGCACCTCGGCGCGATGGCGGCCGTTCTCCTTCCCGCACGGCGCGAGCTGCACCGAGCCCACGACCTCGCCCTCCTGCTCGGCGATCCAGAGGTGGAGCTCGCGCCCGAGCGACGAGAAGACCGCCGCCCAGTACTGTGCCGCGGTCTCGCGCGCGAGCGGCGCGAGGAAGCCCACCGAGGCGCCGCCGTCCACCGCGTCGATGAGCAGGCGCGCGAGGCCGTCCGCGATGCGGTGCTCGGGCTCGGTGACGCGCCGGATGCCGCTCGTCGCCGTCATGCCCGTTCCCGCGATTCGACGCGCCCTTCCAGCGTCCGGATCCTCACGTCACTCTCCGTCCCAGTAGTCGACCTGGTTCGCGTCGCGGCCGACGAAGCGGAACTGCTCGGGCTTCTCTCCCGCGGGCGCAGGAAACTCCGCGAGCACGCCGAACTTGCCGGAATCCGGATACTCCGCGATCTCGGGCGACATCTTCGTGCTCACCGCGAGATAGCGCAGCTCCTCGCTTCCGGTATTCACGATCTGGTGCGCGGTCTCCTTGCCGCCGGGCGGGCACGCGATGATGTCGCCCTTGCGGATCGGATGGGTGTCGTTTCCGATGCGCACCTCGCCGCTTCCCTCGAGGATGAAGAACATCTCCTCGTTCACGCGATGGTTATGGAAGGGAAATGCGCGCTTTCCCGGCGGAACCGCGGTGATGTTGTAGCCGAGCTTCCGGGCGCCGATGCGCGGACCGATGGAAGCCATCTTCGCGTCGAACTTCTCGGCCGCCGGGCCTTTCGCGGCGAACGCGGCCACCCGCGGCTGGAGCACGGCATCGGCGATGTTGAGGATCGGTTTCGTCATCGGGAAATCCTTTCGGTCGGAGGAACCGGTGCTTCACGCCGGCGCAGCGCGAGCGGGACGGCGACGTGCGAGAAGACGGTCGGCATCGCTATTGTCCCGGATGGAACGCGTATCCCGTCCGCTTGGGCCTCAGCCATTCGAGGAGCGACGCGGGACGCACCTGGGCGATCCTCAGCGCCGGGCTGAGCCCGAGGCTCGCGTAGCGGCCCTTGCGCCAGTCGTCGGCGACGATCGCGAGAACCCGATCGCCCGCCTGCTTGCGATCCGGCGCGTTCACCACCCGCGCGACGAAGAATCCGCGCACGGTCTGCGAGGGGACGCCCGCGAAATCGCCGGGCACTTCGAGGCCGGAGCCTTCGATCAGGACGCGGAAGCGGGGCATTTGGCGAAGATTCGCATGGCAGCCGTCCTTCGCAGGAGCGTCAGGTCGACTTGTTCTCGGTGCCCTCGCCGGGCGTGACGAAGAGCATGCGCGTGGGAACGGAAACGTGCGCGGTGTGCCAGGTGCCGCGCGGGACCACCACGTAGTCGCCCGGCTTCGAGAGCCGCGCGACGCGCTTCCCGCCCTTCTCGTCGAGCACCATCTCGGCCTCGCCGGAGAGCAGCACCACGAGCTCGTCGCCCTTCGGGTGGATCTCCCAGCTCGGCCAGCTCTCGCGGAACTCGTGCGTCGCGACGAGCACGTGGCCCTTGAAACCGTCGAAGCGCTCGTCGAGCTCCTGGTAGATGGTGGGCGTCACGGGGACGGGCGTGACCGCGAGCGAAGGCCCGAGGACGGCGAAGGTTTCGGCGAGGTTCGGCATCGGTCAGTTTCCGGCGCAGCACGGTCGCGCGAGCGGCCTATCCGCGCCTCTCGAGGAACACGTGCATCGCGCGCTCGCCCTGCACGTGGCGCACGCATTGGTAGCCGAGCGCGGGAAGGTCCATGTCGCGGAAGAGGTTCTCGCCGGAGCCCAGGAGGACCGGACGGACCGCAAGGTGCAGCGCGTCGACGAGGCGCGCCTGAAGGTACTGGCGGATCGTCGCCACGCCGCCGCCCAGCCGCACGTCGCGCCCTTTCGCCGCCGCCTTCGCCTGCTCGAGCGCGGCGTGGATGCCCTGCGTCACGAAATGGAACTCGGTGCCGCCCTGCATCGCGAGCGGCGCGCGGGCGTGGTGCGTGAGCACGAAGACCGGCACGTGGTACGGCGGCTCCTCGCCCCACCAGCCGCGCCAGCTCTCGTCGGGCCATGGGCCGCGCACGGGGCCGAACATGTTGCGCCCCAGGATCCACGCGCCGATGTTCTCGAAGCCCTTCCCCGCGATGTCGTTGTCGACGCCCTCCTCGCCATCGCGCTGGCCGTGCATCTCGCGCCAGAAGCGCGTGCCGAAGAACCATTCCATGAGCTCCGGGCCCCGCACCCCCAGCGGGTTGCTCAGGTCCTGCCCGGGACCGGCGCCGTATCCGTCGAGGGAGACCGCGAAACTCTGCACTCGAAGCTTCGACATCGTCGTTCTCCGTGCTCGTTCACTCCACCCCGTCCCGCGTCCATCCGCCCGCGCCGGTTCGCGTATCGGCGTGGAGCGTGAAGCGGTCGCCGCACACGTTGCAGCGAAACCGGTAGCGGATCGTGCCGGGCAGCGCCCCGCTCGCGAGCGACGAATCGAGCGCCGCCTGCTCCGATTGCGAAAGCGGCTCCGCCGCGATCCGGCTCAACGCTCCGCGCTCCGTCTCTTCGGCCGCGAGCCTCGCCGCATGCACGAGGTCGTCCATCGAGCGGAAGGCGTGGGAGGTGAGCTCGCGGCATTCATCGCACGGCATCGTGGACCCTGGGGTTCACCGTTCTGCGAACTCGCGCCGCACCGGCTCGGACGCGAGCCGCTTGATGATCCACGCGAAGAGCCAGATGAAGCCCGCGACGATCAGCGTATTGATGACCACCATCACGGTCCACATCGTCTCGAACCCGCGCGGCAGGCCCGGCTGGTTCGCAGCCATCGTGGCCCCCGAGACCATCGAATGGAACGGGATCAACAGCAGCAGGCCGGCCGCGTTCCATGCGATTCCGAGCGCCATCAGCGCCATGAAGAGGAGACGCGCCCAGTTCCTGCGCTTGAGCAGGCCGACGGCCGCCACGAAGGTAGCCGCCGATGCCGCGAGGAAGCCGACGAAAAGGAGCTGGATGTGGTCGAAGAAGAAAAGCAGCAGCGCCGGCGTTTCCTTCCCGGTCCGCGGATCGATCTCCGGAAGCTTCATCTCGTGCATCGGGAACACGAACGCGAACATGACGTTCTGCAGGATCGCGATGAGGGTCGAGAAGCCGGCGAGGACGATGAAGATCCACGCGACGACGGTCACGAACGTGGAACGCGGTACGGCCGGCTCACTCGCCATGCATTTCTCCCTGGGAAAGCGCGCTGATCGTGACGTAATAGCCGTCGGGATCGCGGAGCGAGAACTCGTCGGTTCCGGTGTTCGGGTTGCGGTGCGGCTCCTCCTCGAGCCGGAGCGCGAGCCTGCGCGCGCGCTGCAGTGCCGCCTCGAAATCGTCGACCCGGAAGAATAGCAGCAGGCCGTTCCCCGGTGTCGCGGGATCGGGACTCCTCAGCGGCGGGTGATCGTGGGCGCCCCATTCGTGGAGGCAGACGAGGACCGTGCCGTCGGAATCGACGACCTGCCCGAAGTCGGAGTGCGCCGGAGCGGTCGGCGCTTGTCCGAGGAGGGACTGGTACCACCCGAAGCTCGCCGGCACGTCGCGCACTCCGAGGATCGTCCAAATGCGCTTCACCGGTTCCTCCCGCGCGACGGCTTCGCGTGCCGGGAACGATCCTTCATCCCTGGATGCGCGTGCCCTGGTGGAACGTCATCCTCCAGCGCCCTTCGCTCAGCTTCCAGATGGAACAGCGCCTCGACGATTCGCCGACGCCCTTCGTGGCGAGGTACGTGAGGAGCGCGACGTCCGGAGCGAGGAGCCGCGCCTCGAAGCTCGCGACCGACCACGCCGGCGGATTCTCGAGGAGCATCGCGGAGATGACGCTCGCCCGATCGTAGACGGTGCCGGAGCTCCCGATCTCCACGAAATCCTCGGCGAGCAGCTCCTCGAGGTGCCTGCGCGAGCTGCGCGTCGCCGGCTGCATGAGCTGCAGCTCGAGCCCGTAGAGCTGCTGCTCGAGGCGCTTCACGTCGATCATGCGGCGATCCCACGAAACGGCTCATCACCCGGCATGTCCCTTCTCCACCGATGGAAAGACCGTTGCGAGGATAACGCGGGCCGCGGCCGCGACCACCGACACGGCGAGAACAAGGCTTCGTAGCGGGCCTTTGAGCCTGCCGCGCCTGTCGCCTCGGGGACACGTCCCGTTGCGCCGCATGCCGGCTAACGGTGGAGCCGGGCGCCGGGCACGATCACCGGCCGCTCGCCCTCGGGGACCACGAGCAACGGACCCGAAAAGAGCTTCGGCCGAACGTTCCGCAGCGTCACCTCGGCGCGGTACCGCGTATCGCCGAGGACGAACGACAATCGGGCCTTCGGCGGATCGCTGGTCTTCAGGAGATAACCGTACCTGGCATTCTCCGCATCGAACGAGGTCTTCATCCAGCGCGCGACCTGCTCCGGCGCCTGGTCGCCCACGTGGTCGAGGATGTCTTCGATCTTCGCGTAGAGCGCCGGTGCCTCGGAGGCGAGCCGGTCGAGCTGGCGCTGGTCGTCGAGATCGACCGTCCTGGCGATGTGTACCTCGCCCGCCTTCGCCGCGCATGCGATACCGATGAGGGAAGCGACGAGCAAAGCCTTCATGGGACCTCCTCGGTGAGGTTCTCCGGACGACCCTACTCTACCGCCGTGGCGTGCACGTTGCTCGCGGCCGGGCCCCTGGCGCCGCCCCGAATGCACTAGCGCACGGCGGCCCACAGCAGGGAGGCGCCCGAGACCAGCATCACGCCGTCCAGCACGTGCTTGAACATCTCCGTCGACATGCGCAGGACGAGATGCCGGCCGACGAACGCGCCCGCCATCACCGCCGATCCGCACAACAGCCCCTTCGCGACGATCTCGACGGGAAGCGCGCCCGACGCGCGGAACGTGACGATCTTCGCGCAGTAGATCGCGAGCGACGCGGCCGCCTCGGTGGAGAGGAACGCGCCCTTCTCCAGTCCGTAGGCGAGGAAGATCGGCACGCTGAGCGGACCCGTCGAGACGACGATGCCGGTGAGGAATCCGATCGGGCCGCCGACCAGGGCGAGGTGCAACCGCGTGACGTGGAGCTCGTGCCGGGCGAACCATCGGCGCGCGAGGATCATCGACACGAAGAACAGCCCGAGCGCCACGTCGACGGCGCGCGCCGGCAGCGCGAGAAGGCTGCGCACGCCGAGCGCCGCGCCCGGGATCGCGGTTGCCGAATACGCGGCCACCGCGCGCCAGTCGACGAGCCGGCGCCACGCGATCACGCGCCCGAGGTTCCCCAGGATCGCCGCGATCGCCATGATCGGCACCGCGTGCTTCGGGCCGAAGAGCACCACGAGGAACGGCATGAGGACCATGGAGGAACCGGTCCCCACGACACCGCCGAGCGTTCCCGCCGCGAGCGCCACGGCGAGGAGGATCGCGTACTCCATGCGCGCCGATGCTCCTCGACCAACCGTCCCGCGCGCAATTCGCCGGCTACGAGCCCGGCGCGGCGGGCGCGACGAGACTCTTCACGGCGCGTTCAACGATTCGCATGGGCAGGCGCTCCCGAAAACTCCTTCATGAGGAAATCCTCCGTGCCGGCTCTCACAAACGCGAGCTGCGACCAGGTTACTCCAGCTGCCCGATTGGCCTCCTGTGCCGAGACCCTGCGCAGGTCCAAGATCGCATGGAGTCCCGACTCTTCCGCGGTCGCCGAGACTTCCGCGGCAGGCACCTCGAACATCACGCGGCCTTCCGGAGCGGTACCGTGCCGAAGCGAGATGTACAGCAAGCCGCCGGGAGAGAGCATCGACGCGAGGAGAGGCATCGCCAGGGAGCGCTCCTCGGCATCCAGGTGCATCCAGACCGCCGAGATCATGATCAGGTCGAATGGCGGGCGCTGCCTCGCGAGGTGCAGGTGAGGAAGGCAATCGTCCACCCACTCGATTCTCGGCGACGAGTAGCGACGGCGGGCATGGCTTCGAAATTCCTCGCATGGCTCGACGGCGAGGACCTGGCAGCCGCGTTCCGCGAGCCACCCGGCGTCGCCGCCCGCGCCCGCGCCGACGTCGAGGGCACGCGAGCATCCCGGCGGAATCAGCGCGATCAACGCCTCGTGCTTCCGGGAAAAAGGGACCGCCTCGTATCGCGAGATCAGCTCCGCGGCATTCCCGGAGTATCCCCGCATCCCACGGCACTTATCGCGCTGGACCATTGGATGGCGGCTGGCTCTCCGGAGGGAATTCGGCATGGGAAGGAATCGCTCCGTCCTCGAAGAGCCATGGCGCATCGTGCGAGCGCCAGGTGCGCCTTTGCGGCCGCAGGCCCGGATCGTCGTCGAGCGATGCCGCCCGCAGAATGACGTAGTGCGACCCGGAACGGGAGGCGACGATGTGGCACCCGCACACCGAGCAGAAGAAACGCGTCTTCCCGGGCGACGACTCGTAGGCCGTCAACTTGCTCTCGCCGCTCAACCACCGGAAGCTCTCCCGGGCGACGCGGCCTGTCGTCGCGAACGCCGCGGAGTGCGTCTTGCGGCACGTGATGCAGTGGCAATGCCCCAGGGAATCCAATCCATCGATCTCGTACGAGACGGCACCGCAGTGACAGCTTCCCCTCATCTCGATGCTCCTTCCGGCGCCGCGATCCCGAGCGGCGACCGTTCGAGGCACGTGGCGAGCGCGCAACCGTGGATCATCGTCATGCCACGCGGGGCCGCGCCCGCCGCGGTCCGCTCCAGCGCGTTGTCAGCCGTCATCGCTTGCCCCACCGGCGGCCCGCCGAACGTACGCAAAGCTCGCCGCGAGTGCAATGACCAGCGGCACGACGAATATGACCAGCCCCGCAGGTGACCCCGCCACCGCGTATTCCGGGTGGCGCACGAAGATGACCGCGCTCACCCCCGCGGCGATGAAACACGCAAACCCCGCAAAGCGATTGGCACGAAACCACAGCTCGCGATTGGCAACGGTCCGGCGTGTCCGAAAGCCATACAGCCGGTTCGGCGGCACGAGGTTGAGCATGATCGGAATGCTCGCCACGGCGATGATTCCGCACGGCACCAGGAAGGAAATTCCGCCGCTCATCGATCTTCGATGACGGCTAATGAACGAGTCGAGCGGCCCGCCACGATGCCGGTGCCGCGGCCAGGCGCGGCCCACGATGCCTCGCGGTACGGCCCGACGCGTTGCTAGGTGTCACCATGGATCTTCAACAAGGTGCCGTGCCCGATGGCGCCACGATCCCAGAGCGTGAAGCTCTTTCCGATCGCGAGGAGCTTGATGACGGCGTCCGGGTCCTGAAACGTGCCATCGAGGACCGCAGTAGAGCCGAGCTCGATGGTCTCCCCGGGTTTGAGGTTGAAGCGGACGTCGTAAAGCGCACCGTCGATGACGATCGCACATCCGAGCGACCGTCCGACGATGGGACCTGTTCGAACATTCCTTCCTCTGGGCAGGAATGTGACCTCGGCGGTGATGTCGGGCGTTTGCATAGTGCCTATGGTGACACCTAACGAGCGAGTTGAGGAGCCGGCCACGATGCCGGTGCCGCGGCCGGGCGCGGCCTACCATGCCTCACGGTCCGCTCCAACACGTTGCTAGGTCGCACGCTTCTTTGCGACATTGCCAAGGATCGCGAATAGAGCGGCGGCCGGAATGAGCCATGTCTTCAGCCCGTCCTGAAGCGGCGTGATGAAGACGACTGTTCCATGGCAATTGTATGGCACGGTATTGCCGGTCTTGGGCGAAACGGTCTGCGGAGCCGAACATAGGGTTCCCATGAGTCCCGCCCACGCCACCACGATGAGGAAGGTAGCGACATAGGCGACCCAGAGGATCATCCTGTCAAGACGGCGCATCTACGCGTGCTCCAACGCGTTGTCAGGCAGCTTCCTCATGCGTCCATCCCGGGAACACCAGTACGCCCGGATGACACTTCAGCGCCCGAGCCAGGACCTTCGCGCGCTCGACGCCGAGACGCACCCGGTCGTTCTCGATCGCGGAGATGGTGGCCTGGGAAATGCCCGATGCCTCGGCGAGCTGGTTCTGGCTCATCTCCTGTAGTTCGCGAAGAATCCGAACCGATTCTCCGACGCTTACCGTCGCTCGCTTCTTGGCGGGGCGATAGTCTTTCATCACGGTCTCCGATAGTCGTGAGCGGTGATTGACGCGACCTGAAACAGCGTCTCGTCCGCCACGACGCGATAGATGACGCGCCACTGATCTCCCAGTCGAGACGATCGGTAGCCCTTCCATTCTCCCGACAAGGCCTCGTCACGAAAGCCCTTGATTAAACGAAGGCCCATTGGGCCCGACATGGCGGCGATGTCCTTCCATTTTTCATAGCGCTTGAGGATCTCGGAGGGTGCGCCGGCGGCCTGCTTGTCCACCCGACGATGCTCTTCGATGCGCCACATGCCATATTGTGCCTATATCCTATATGGCATGTCAAGATGCGCCGCTGCGCCGAAAGCTGCCTAACGACC
>DATIZV010000152.1:0-2032 GCA_035516915.1 Usitatibacter sp.
ACTACAACATGGGCATCAAGGAGCAGATCATCTTCCCCGAGATCGAGTACGACAAGGTCGACGCGCTGCGGGGAATGAACATCTCGATCACCACGACCGCGAAGTCGGACGAGGAGGCGAAGGCGCTCCTCTCCGCGTTCCGGTTCCCCTTCCGGACTGAGAGGACGTAATGGCCAAGCTCGCCGTCATCAACCGCCAGGCCAGGCGTGAAGCGATGGTCAGGAAGTACGCCGAGAAGCGCAGCCAGCTCAAGGCGATCATCGACGACCCGAAGGCGACCGAGGAGGCGCGCGACGAGGCTCGCGCGAAGCTCGCGGCGCTGCCGCGCGATTCCTCCCCGGTGCGCCTGCGCAACCGCTGCGGCATCACCGGCCGCCCGCGCGGCACGTTCCGCAAGTTCGGCCTCGCGCGCAACAAGATCCGCGAGATCGCCATGCGCGGCGAGATCCCGGGAATGATCAAGGCGAGCTGGTAGGAGCGACCCATGAGCATGAGTGATCCCATCGCCGACATGCTGACGCGCATCCGCAACGCGCAGGCGACCGAGAAGCAGAGCGTCACGGTGCCCGCGTCCAGGGTGAAGCGCGCCATCGCCCAGGTCCTGAAGGACGAGGGCTACATCGAGGACTTCGCCCAGCGCGACGTGGACGGCAAGGCCGTGATCGAGATCGGCCTCAAGTACTACGCCGGCAAGCCCGTGATCGAGAAGCTCGAGCGCGTCTCGCGCCCGGGGCTGCGCATCTACAAGGGCCGCGAGGACATCCCGCCCGTGATGAACGGCCTCGGGGTGGCGATCGTCTCCACGTCGAAGGGCGTGATGACCGACCGCCGCGCCCGCGAGACCGGCATCGGCGGCGAAGTGCTCTGCATCGTGGTCTGAGGAAAGCGAAATGTCGCGAATCGCCAAGAATCCCGTCGTCATCCCCGAGAAGGTCGACGTCACCGTCGGCCCGGGCGAGCTCACCGTGAAGGGCCCGCTCGGAACGCTCAAGCAGCGCATTGCCCGCGACGTGGTGGTGAAGCGCGACGGCGACAAGGTCACGTTCGCCGCGGCCAACGAGAGCAAGGAAGCGAACGCCCTTTCCGGGACGATGCGCGCGGTCGTCGCGAACATGGTGCTGGGGGTGAAGAGCGGCTTCGAGAAGCGCCTCACGCTCGTCGGCGTGGGCTACCGCGCGCAGGCGCAGGGCAATCGGCTCAACCTCACGCTCGGCTTCTCGCACCCGATCGTGCACGCGCTCCCCGAGGGCGTGAAGGCGGAGACGCCGACGCAGACCGAGATCGTGATCAAGGGCGTGGACCGGCAGAAGGTCGGGCAGGTCGCCGCCGAGATCCGCGCCTACAAGGGACCGGAGCCGTACAAGGGCAAGGGCGTGCGCTACGCGGGCGAGCAGGTGACCCTCAAGGAAACCAAGAAGAAGTGAAGCGGGAGCGCAAAGCGATGCGGCGGGGCGATCGTTGGAGCGGACGACAAGTCGCCGCTCGGCTCCTCGGGCAACCGCGCAGACAGGGCTGACGACACACATGGACAAGAAGATTTCGAGACTGCGCCGTGCGGCGAAGACCCGCGTGCGCATCGTGCGCCAGGAGGCGGTGCGCCTCACGGTGCACCGCACGAACCAGCACATCTACGCCCAGGTGATCGATGCCACGGGCGGGAAGGTGCTCGCTTCGGCCTCAACGCTCGAGAAGGAGATGCGCGCCGCGCATCCGAAGAGCGCGGGCAAGGAAGCGGCCGCCGCGGTCGGCAAGCGCATCGCCGAGAAGGCGAGAGCGGCGGGCGTCACCGAGGTGGCGTTCGACCGCGCCGGATTCAGCTACCACGGCCGCGTGAAGGCGCTGGCCGAAGCCGCCCGCGAGGGCGGCCTCAAGTTCTGAGGACTGCGACATGGCGAAGATGGACCACAGGGGCCGCGGCGACGAAGAGAAGAGCGACGGCCTGCGCGAGAAGATGATCTCGGTGAACCGCGTCACCAAGGTGGTGAAGGGCGGGCGCATCCTCGGCTTCGCGGCGCTCACGGTGGTGGGCGAC
>DATIZV010000153.1:0-5316 GCA_035516915.1 Usitatibacter sp.
AGGGACGTGGCGGTGGAGGTGGCGACGTCCTCGAGCGTGCAGTTGAACACGTCGCCCGTGGGCGAGAACCCGATCGGCGAGAGCAGCACCACCTCGTGGTCGTCGAGGCGGCGGACGATCCCCTCGGCGTCGATCTTGCGCACCTCGCCGGTGTGCTGGAAGTCGACGCCGTTCACGACGCCCACCGGCTTCGCGGTGACGAAGTTTCCCGACGAGACGCGGATGTCGGCGCCCCACATGGGGCTGTTGGCGAGCTCCATCGAGAGGAGCGCCTCCATCTCGACGCGCACGATGCCGTTCGCCTCCTTCACGCAGGCGAGCGCCTTGTCGTCGGTCACGCGCCGGTTGGCGACGTAGCGGGGCGTCACGCCGTGCTCGCGCATCTGCTTCTCGATCTGCGGGCGCGTGCCGTGCACCAGCACCACGCGCACTTCCAGGCTCACGAGCACGTTGATGTCGTGCGTGAGCTGCTGGAACTCGCCGTCCTCGAGCACCTCGCCGCCGAAGGCGATCACGAACGTCGCCCCGCCCCACCGGTGGATGTACGGCGTGGCGGCGCGAAACCACTTCACGAACGCCTCGGTCTTGAGCTTCGGGTTGCGGGCCATGGTCCGCGATTCTATCGTGCGCCCGCTTCAGGCATTCGCCGCGAAATCGCCCCACAGCGCGTGGATCGCGGCGAGCGCGGCGAGCGGCGCGGTCTCGGTGCGCAGCACCCGGGACCCGAGCGCGAGCGGCTCGCAGCCGCGCGAGATCGCGAGCTCCCGTTCGCGATCGGAGAGCCCGCCTTCGGGCCCGACGAGCAGCTCGAAAGGCGCTGCCGGCCGCGCGTGGGCGGCGAGCGGCGGTCCCTCGGGATGCAGCATCCAGCGAGGCATCTCGGTCGGCGTCGCGATCCAGCTCTGGAATCCGAGCGTGGGCCGCACCTCCGGGATGCGGTTGCGTCCGCTCTGCTCGCACGCGGCGACCGCGACGCGACGCCAGTGCGCCTCGCGCCGCGCGGCGCGCTCACCGGAAAGGCGCACGACGCTGCGGTCGCACACCAGCGGCTGGATCCACGCGATGCCGAGCTCCACCGCCTTCTGGATGATCCAGTCCATCTTGTCGGCTTCCGGAAGGCCCTGCGCGAGCCCGATCGAAAGCGCGCTCTCGCGCTCGACGTCGCGGCCGGGGCCGACTTTCACCTCGACGCGCTCGCGGTCGACGCGCTGGATCACCGCCTCGAACTCCCCGCCGCGGCCGTCGAACACGGTGAGCGCGTCGCCGACCTTGAGTCGCAGCGCCTTCGACACGTGCTGCGCCGCTTCCGGCGCCAGCGCGAACTGGGCACCGGGCCCGAGGCGGACGTCGCAGTGAATGCGCGGGAACGGCATGGGGATCCGCGATGCTAGCATAGGGCGTGGACATCACGGTTCGCTTCGCGGCGCGCGCGATCGATGCGGTGCGCCGCGTGGCGGCCGACGAGATCCTGCCGCGCTACCGCAGCGTCGTCGCCCTGCGCAAGGACGACGGCAGCATCGTCACCGCCGCGGATTTCGCCGTGCAGGAAGCGCTCGCGCGGCGCCTCGCCGCGATCGAGGACGCTCCGCTGCTCGCGGAGGAAATGGATCGCGAGGCGCAACGCGCCGTGTACGAGACCGCAGCGCGCTTCTGGTGCGTCGATCCGATCGACGGCACGCGCAACTTCAGCGCCGGCATCCCGTTCTTCGCCATTTCCGTGGCGCTCATGGAAGGCGCGCGCCCGCTCTTCGGCACGGTGTACGACCCCATCGCCGACGAGGCGTACTACGCGGTGCGCGGCGCAGGCGCATGGCTCGACCACCGGCCGCTCGAGCTTGCGGCTTCGGGACCGCCGCTCGAGCGCGCGCTCGCCGAGGTGAGCCTGCGGCGCGAGACGGCGAAGCTGCGCGGCAAGCTCAGGCGCCATCCCCCGTATGCCGAGCGGCTGGTGAGCGGCGCCTCGGCGTTGTCGTGGTGCCACCTCGCCGCGGGCCGCATCGACGTGATGCTGCACGGCGGCCAGAAGATGTGGGACTACGCGGCGGGCGCGCTGGTGCTCGAGGAGGCGCGCGGCTTCTTCTGCACGGTGGACGAGGACGATTTCTGGGCGGCGCCCGTCTGGTCGCGCTCCGTCATCGCCGCCCGCACCGCGGCGCTGCTGGACGAATGGCGCACCTGGATTCGAAGGGAGCTGGAGAGTGATGCGGGCGAAAATCGTTGAAACCACAGATGAACACGGATGAACACAGATAGCCGGTGAGGCGAGCTGCACCGTGGCCATGGGCGCGATGCGATTCGATCTCGTCACTCATCTGTGTTCATCCGTGTTCATCTGTGGTTCCTCCAGCCTTGGGCCGCGTCACTCTCCCACCAACGATCGCACGTAATTCGGCAGCGCGAACATCGCGCGATGCACGTCGCCGTTGTAGTACTGCAGGTCCCGGATGCCGCGGCTCGCGATCACGCGCTCGACGTCGGCGGGCGCGAGCGCGCGCGGGTCGAGGGAATCGGACGCGCACGCGAAGCCCCAGATCGAGCCGTAGAGCGGGATGTGCACGAAGTACGGCGCGACGACGCGGAACACGCGACGCAGGTTCGCGAGCGTGGAGCGCACGCGCTGCGGGTGCGAGAACGGCGAGCCGACGTGCAGCGTGAGCGCCCCGCCCGGCGCCATGGCGCGCCGCGCGAGCGCGAACGTCGCCGGCGAATAGAGCTCGACGGAGGGCCCCACCGGATCGGTGAGGTCCATGGAGACCAGGTCGTAGCGGACGTTCGTCGTGCGCAGGTACTCGAGCCCGTCGCCCACGGTGACCTTGAGGCGCGGGTCGTCGAACGCGCCGCGGTGCACGCTTCCGAACTGCGCCTTCGCGACCTCGATCACCACCGGATCGAGCTCCGCCATGTGGACTACTTCCAGCGTGGAATGCTTGAGCAGCTCCTCCGAGGAGCCGCCGTCGCCGCCGCCGATCACCAGCGCGCGCTGCGGCCCGGGATGGGCCACCGCCGCCGGATGGACGAGGTTCTCGTGGTAGAAGAACTCGTCGCGCTCGGAGGTCATGTTGAAGCCGTCGAGCCGGAAGATGCGGCCCAGCTCGGGCGTCTCGTATACCTCCAGGAGCTGGAACGGCGTCTGTCGGCGCTCGAGCAGCGTGCCTTCGAAATACACGCCGCTCGCCTCGTTCAGCCGCTCCAGGATCTTCTCGGACACCGCCTTCCGCGCGTCAGGCGACGCGCTTGCGCATCGGCAGGTCCTTGCCGCGCATCACGCGCTCGACCAGCACGTCGCCGGGCTTGAGCGCCTTCGCGAGCCTCTTGTAGACGGCCTCGGCCTTGCCCGTGTTGTCGGCGGTGTAGTTGCAGACGTACACATCGAGCGTCGCCCCGTCCCGTTCGGGCCAGGTGTGGATCGCCAGGTGCGATTCCGCGAGGACGACCGCGCCCGTGGCACCGCCTTGCTGCGTGCCGTCCGCGCCGTCGAATTGGTAGAAATGGTCCCCGAGGACCGTGAGCCCGACATCCTTGCATGCGCGGACGCAAAGCTCGCGAAGCTTTTCGGACGAGACCAGCAGCTCGCCCTTCTGGCAATTGTAGAGATCCGCGATGATGTGCAGTCCCTTCACTCCGATACCCCCTTCCAAGCAAAGATCCACAGCGAGGGACTGCGCTACGCGACCCCGGGCGACCCGCTGCGCGGCGGGGCGCCCTTCAGACCCGGGGCGGCGGGCGAAATCCTTCTTGCGGAGGTTTACCCAAGCGAAAAATATCGCGGTGAAAAGTGCGCAAGTATAATCGCATAAATCCTGCTGAGTGAAGCGTTTTTCAAGGTTTTCCCCCGAACTCCCGCCTGCCTCGCGAAGGTCCTGCCATGCCCCACACCTCCGAACCCATCGCCGACGAGACGCGTCCGCGCGCCGCGCAAGCCCCCTACCCGGAAGTGGTGAACGCGATCCGCGCGCTCGCCATGGACGCCGTGCAGAAGGCCAACTCGGGCCACCCGGGAATGCCGATGGGAATGGCGGAAATCGCCGAGGTGCTGTGGCGGCGATTCCTGCGCCACAACCCGGCGAATCCGTCGTGGCCGGACCGCGACCGCTTCGTGCTCTCCAACGGCCACGGCTCGATGCTGCAGTACGCCCTGCTGCATCTCACCGGCTACGACCTGCCGATGGAGGAGATCCGCAATTTCCGCCAGCTCCACTCGAAGACCCCCGGACACCCGGAAGTCGGCGTGACGCCCGGCGTCGAGACCACCACGGGCCCGCTCGGCCAGGGCCTCGCCAACGCGGTCGGCTTCGCGCTCGCCGAGAAGCTCCTCGCCGCCGAATTCAACCGGCCGGGCCACGCGATCGTCGACCACCGCACCTACGTCTTCGTCGGCGACGGCTGCCTGATGGAAGGCATCTCCCACGAGGCGTGCTCGCTCGCCGGCGTGCTGGGCCTCGGCAAGCTCGTCGCGCTCTACGACGACAACGGCATCTCGATTGACGGCAAAGTGGACGCGTGGTTCCGCGACGACACGCCGAAGCGATTCGAGGCGTACGGCTGGCACGTCGTGCGCGACGTCGACGGCCATGACCCGCAGGCGATCGCCGCGGCGATCGAAAAGGCGCGCGCCGAGAAGTCGCGCCCGAGCCTGGTGTGCTGCAAGACGATCATCGGCAAGGGGGCGCCCACGCGCGCGGGCACCGCCAAGGCCCACGGCGAGGCGCTCGGCGACGCGGAGATCGCGGCGACGCGCAAGGCGCTCGGCTGGGAGCACGCTCCGTTCGAGATCCCGGAAGCGGTCTACCGGGCGTGGGACGCGCGCGAGGCGGGCCGCGCGCGCGAGGCCGAATGGCACCGCCGCTTCGAGGACTACGCCGCCGCGCATCCGGAGCTCGCTCGCGAATTCCGCCGCCGTGTGGCGGGCGAGCTGCCCGAGGGATGGAGCGCAGCGGTGGAGGCGACCGTCGCGAGCGCGGTCGCGAACGCGCAGACGGTCGCCACGCGCAAGGCCTCGCAGCTCGCGCTCGAGGCGCTCGGGCCGCTGCTCCCGGAGCTCGTCGGCGGCTCGGCGGACCTCACCGGCTCGAACCTCACGATGTGGAGCGGCTCGGAGCCGGTCGCGGCGGGACAGGCGGGCAACTACGTGTACTACGGCGTGCGCGAGTTCGGCATGGCGGCGATCGGCAACGGCCTCTCGCTGCACGGCGGGTTCATCCCGTACTCCGGGACGTTCCTCACGTTCTCGGACTACTCGCGCAGCGCATTGCGCATGGCCGCGCTCATGAAGGCGCGCAACATCTTCGTCTTCACGCACGATTCGATCGGTCTGGG
>DATIZV010000154.1:0-14712 GCA_035516915.1 Usitatibacter sp.
TGGCGGGCGAATAGGCGGCCGCGCCGAGCCCCACCACCGCGTAGGCGAGCAGCACGAGCCAGTACGCCGGCACCTGGCCGACGCTCAGGACGTCGTTGAAGAGGATGAGCACGCAGCCGACGACCTTGATCGCGTTGGTGAGGAACATCACGCGGCCCTTGGGCATGGAGTCGGAGAACGCGCCCACGAGGAACGCGAGGACGACGTACGAGATGGTGAAGAAGAACTTGAGGAGCGGCGTCGCCCAGGCGGGTCCCTGGAGCTGCGCGAGCATCGCGATCGCGGCGATGAGCAGCGCGTTGTCGGCGAGCGACGAGAAGAACTGCGCCGCCATGATGACGTAGAACCCGTTCTTCATGGCGAGGCGGACGATCGCGGTGCGCTCACGCCCCGGAGGCGTGAAGCGTCCACCATTCGCGGAACGCGGCCGCGGGAAGGACGCGGCACACCGCGTTGCCCTGCGCGAGGTCGCAGCCCAGCGCCGTGAGCGCCTCGCGCACCTCGCGCCGTTCCACGCCCTCGGCGCACACGCGCAGGCCGAAGTGGTGACCGAGGTCGATCACGCTGCGCACCACGGCGCGGTCGCCGGCGTCGGCGAGCATGCCCGCCACGAACGGCCGGTCGATCTTCAGCTCGTCGAGCGGGAAGCGGCGCATGTGCGAAAGCGAGGAGAAGCCGCTGCCGAAATCGTCGATCGCGAGGCGCACGCCCACCGCCTTGAGGCGCGTGAGGATCGCCACCGAGCGCTCGGCATCCGCGATCATCGCGCTCTCCGCGATCTCCAGGCCCAGGTCGCCGGCCGCGATGCCCCACGTCTTCACGCTCTGGTCGACGACCGCCGGAAGCTCGCGGTCGGTGAGCGTGCTGGTGGAGAGATTGATCGCGACGCGGATGGTGCGTCCCGCCGCCTTCCATTCCGCCGCCTGGCGCAGCGCCGCGTTGAGCACCCAGAACGTGAGCGAGCCGATGAGGCCGGTGCGTTCCGCGATGCCCACGATCGTCTGCGGCGGGACGTCGCCCGCCTTCACGTGCTTCCAGCGCAGCAGGGCCTCGGCGGCGACCGGGCGCCCCGAGGCGAGGTCGATCTGCGGCTGGTAGTGCAGCTCCAGCTCGTTCGCGCGGATCGCGCGCTCGAGGTCGAGGTCGAGGCCGCGGTAGACCTCCGCCTCCACCGCCTCGTCGCCCTGGAAGACGTGGTATCCCTCCTCGCGCGTCGCGGCGATCTGGCGCGAGATGTCCGCGGCCATCAGCAGCTCGGCGGGGTCGTAGCCGTGCTCGGGAAGCGTCGCGATGCCCACGCAGGGCCGCAGCACGGCGCTGCCGCCTTCGTGCGCGATGGGCCGGTCGAGCGCGCGCAGCAGCTTCACCGCCGCGAGCACCGCCTGGCTCTGGTGCGCGAGGCGCGGCAGCACCACGCACACGTGCTCGTCGCTGATCGGCGCGACGCGATCCTCCGGGCGCAGCGCCTTGCGCAGCCGCTCGAGCACCAGCGCCATCGTCATCGCGGGGCTCGGCCCCCGCAGCAGCGCGTGCAGGCGGTCGACGCGGCGCAAGTCGAGGATCAGCACCGCGAGCCGCCCGTCGGTCGCCCGCGCGACGGCGGTCTCACGGTCGAGGAGCTTCAGCAGCTCCTCGCGCGTCTGCGGCAGCGCGTCTTCGGGAAGCTGCACCGGAGTCGTCTCGGACAAGGCGTCAGCTCAGGTAGTAGTCGCGCAGGTCCAGGCCGTAGGCGCCGGCGGCCAGTCCACGCTTGATGAACACGCCTTCCTCGCCGCCGACCTTCGGATCGTAGAGGAGGTCCACCATCGCGGGGTGGGCCACGGGCGTCTTGTCGGGCCCGGTCACGACCAGCACGCGCGGCTTCAATCGCCGCAGCTTGTTGTGCGCGACGACGACCGCGACCTCGCCGGTGGACAGCTCGATCAGCGATCCGACGGGGAAGACGCCCACGGAGGAGACGAACTGCTGCACGAGCGGCTCGTGGAAGAAATCGCCGCCCCAGCCCGCGATGCTGCGCAGCGCCTCGTAGGAGGAGACCGCCGCGGCATAGGGACGGTGGTTGGTGAGCGCCGCGAAGCAATCGACGATTCCCGCCATGCGGCCCACGACGCCGATCTCGTCGCCCATCAGGCCCTTGGGATATCCGCTGCCGTTCATGCGCTCGTGGTGCTGCGCGATGCCCTGGATCACGTCGGGATGGAAGTTCGGCGTCTGCGCGAGGATGTCGAGGCCGTGCTGCACGTGCTCCTTCACCTCCTCGAACTCGTCGGGCTCGAGGCGTCCCTGCTTCTCGAGCAGCTCCTTGGGCAGCCGGATCTTGCCGATGTCGAGCAACAGTCCCACCTGCGCGAGGATCTCGAGGTGCGATTTCGGGAAGCCGAGGTGGCGCCCGAAGGCGGTGAGGTAGACGGAGACCTGGAGCCCGTGGCCGTAGGTGCCGATGTCCTGCTCGCGCAGGCGCGCGATCCACATCAGCGCGTCGGGATTGCGCACGATGCTCTCCACCATGTCCTCGACGATCTCCTCCACGCGCTCGACCTCGAAGCTCTGCCCGATGCGGATGTCGGAGACGAGCTTCTCGAGCAGGTCCGAGGAGCGCACCACGACCTCGCGCGCGCGCGGCACTTCCGCCTCCACGCTCACGGCGTCGACGTACGTGGTGATCGCGACGCCCGGCGGTGCGAGCGCGGCGCGCGCCTCGAACTCCTGCGGCGTCTCCGGCACCGGCGCCTGCGGCGGCGCAGCCCCGGGCGCGGCGGCCCGCTTCTCCTCGCGGCGCGGCTTGCCGCGGAAGATCGAGAGCATGCGGCCGAAGATTCCGCCGCCCTCGCCGCCGGCGTAGCCGGGACGGTCGTCCTCGATCGCCGGGCCGCCGGGCGTCCCGAGGCGGATCACGCGCGGCTCGTACGGCTCCGGCGCGGCGGGCCGACTCGGTGCGGGTGCCGGTTTCGTCTCTTCCTCGGGCGGCTTCACCGCCGTTTCGACCGCGCGCGATGCGGCGGCCGGGGCTCGCGCGGGAGTCGCGCCGCCGACGGTGCTTGCGATGGGGCCGCTCGCCGCCGCCTCGTACTCGTCGCCCGTCGATCGCGCGCGATCGACCATCACGTACTCGCAATGCGCGCGCAACGCGGCGACCTGCTCCTCGTCCTCGATGAGGAAGCCCTGAAGCAGGAACGGGGTATCGACCCACGGACGGTCGAGGTCCGCAACGAACATGCCGACCTTGAGCTCGTGGGTGAAGACTTTCGTCGCCATTGCCCGGCATTCTAAGGGATCGCGGGGCGATTTCGCGCCGCGACCTCTATAATCGGCCGCTTCCCGTCGCCGTGCGCTTCTTTCCCGTGTCCCGCATCCTGCAAGGCATCCGCGTCCTCGATCTCACCCGCGTGCTCGCCGGCCCGTGGGCCACGCAGAACCTCGCCGACCTCGGTGCGGAGGTGATCAAGATCGAACGGCCCGGCCAGGGTGACGACACGCGCCGCTGGGGCCCGCCGTTCCTCGCCGATCGCGCGGGGCACGAGACCGGCGACGCGGCCTACTTCCTCGCATGCAATCGCGGCAAGAAGTCGGTGACGCTCGACATCGCGAAGCCCGAGGGCCGCGCGATCGCGCGCCGGCTCGCCGTCGCGAGCGACGTGCTGGTGGAGAATTTCAAGGTGGGCGATCTCGCGCGCCACGGCCTCGATTACGAGAGCCTCGCGCTCGACAATCCGCGGCTGGTGTATTGCTCGATCACCGGGTTCGGGCAGGACGGGCCGTATCGCGACCGGCCCGGCTACGACTTCATCATCCAGGGGCTCGGCGGCCTGATGAGCGTCACGGGCGAGCGCGACGACGTGGCCGGCGGCGGCCCGCAGAAGGTCGGCGTCGCGGTCTCGGACCTCATGACCGGCATGTATGCGACGACGGCGATCCTCGCCTCGCTCCTCGAGCGGGCGAAGACCGGACGCGGCCAGCGCATCGACCTCGCGCTCCTCGACGTCCAGGTGGCGATGCTCGCGAACCTGAGCTCGAGCTACTTCGTCTCCGGCGTCGCCCCGCGGCGCATGGGGAACGCCCACCAGAACATCGTTCCATACCACGTCTTCAAGGCTTCCGACGAGTACCTGATCGTCGCGGTGGGCAACGACACCCAGTTCGCGAGCTTCTGCGAGGTGATCGGCGAGCCGGGCTGGCCTTCGGATCCGCGCTTCGTCGGCAATCCGGAGCGCGTGCGCCATCGCGACCTGCTGGTCGGGCTGATCGGCGAGCGACTCGCGAAGCGCCGTGCGCGCGACTGGCTCGCGCGCCTCGAGCCGGCGGGCGTTCCCTGCGGCCCGATCAACGACCTCGCGCAGGTGTTCGCCGACCCGCAGGTGCGGCATCGCGGAATGGAGGTGCGCGCCGCGCACCCCGCCGCGGGCGAGGTGCGGATGGTGGCGAACCCGATGAAGCTCTCCGCGTCCCCCATCACCTACGAAACGGCGCCCCCCACGCTCGGCGAGCACACCGAGGAGGTGCTGCGCGCGGCGCTCGGGCTGGACGCGCCCGCCATCGAGCGCCTGCGGGAGCAACGCGTCATCTAGCGGTGCACCCGTCGGGCCCGGCCTTGCCGCGGATCACTATCGGCCCTACCGCGGCACCGGTAGACTGGAGCTCATTCCCGGACCGGCTCGCCACGAGCGAGGAGGAGACGGCGTGAAGCCTACCGACATCGCCAATCCCGACTACTTCCACAAGGTGGTCGATTGCCAGTGGGCCTGCCCGGCGCACACGCCGGTGCCCGAGTACATCCGCCTCATCGCGCAGGGCCGCTATGCCGACGCATACATGGTGAACTGGGAATCGAACGTGTTCCCGGGCATCCTCGGGCGCACCTGCGATCGTCCGTGCGAGCCTGCCTGCCGGCGCGGACGCGTCGAGGAGGGCGCGCCCGGCGAGGAGGCGAAGGATGCGCAGCCGCAGCCGGTCGCGATCTGCCGCCTGAAGCGCGTCGCCGCCGACTACAAGGAGGACATCCGTTCGCGATTGCCGCAGCCGGCCTCGAAGTCGAACGGCAAGCGCGTCGCCTGCATCGGCGCCGGCCCGGCCTCGCTCACGGTCGCGCGCGACCTCGCCCCGCTCGGCTACGCGGTCACGATCTTCGAGTCCGATCGACTCGCGGGCGGAATGATCCGCACGCAGATCCCGCGCTTCCGGCTTCCGGAGGTCGTGATCGACGAGGAGGTGGGATACGTCCTCGGGCTCGGCGTCGATTTCCGCGCCGGGCACCGCATCGACTCCATGAAGGCGCTCCTCGCCGAAGGCTACGACGCGGTCTTCGTGGGGTCGGGCGCGCCGCGCGGCCGCGACCTCGACATTCCCGGCCGCAGGGAAGCCGCCGCGAACATCCACATCGGCATCGACTGGCTCTCCTCGGTCTCCTTCGGCCACGTCGAGCGCATCGGCAAGCGCGTGATCGTGCTGGGCGGGGGCAACACGGCGATGGATTGCTGCCGCTCGTCCCGGCGGCTGGGCGGCGAGGAGGTGAGGGTCATCGTCCGCTCGGGCTTCGAGGAGATGAAGGCGAGCCCGTGGGAGAAGGAGGACGCGATGCACGAGGGCATCCCGATCCTCAACTACCTCGTGCCGAAGGAGTTCCTGCATCGCGACGGCCGCCTCACCGGCGTGCGCTTCGAGAAGGTGAAGGCGGTCTACGACGCGCGGGGGCGCCGCTCGCTGGTGGCGACGCGCGAGCCCGATTCGGACTTCGAATGCGACGACGTGCTGGTCGCGGTCGGCCAGGAGAACGCGTTCCCGTGGATCGAACGCGACCTCGGCATCGCCTTCGACGATCGCGGCATGCCGGTCGTGGACCCGGCCACGATGCGCTCCACGCGGGCGAACGTGTTCTTCGGCGGCGACGCGGCGCTCGGCCCGAAGAACATCATCTGGGCTGTCGCGCACGGGCACGATGCGGCGGTCTCGATCGACCTCCTCTGCCAGGGCGAGGACGTGCGCGACCGCCCGGCGCCGCGGGCGACCCTGCGCTCCCAGAAGATGGGCATCCACGAATGGAGCTACGACAACCAGGTGGCGCCCGACGCGCGCTACAAGGTCCCGCTCCAGGAGCTCGTCGTCGCGCTGCGCGACATCCGCCAGGAAGTCGAGCTCGGCTTCGATCCCGCCCTCGCGTGGAAGGAGGCGCAGCGCTGCCTCAACTGCGACGTGCAGACGGTGTTCGCACCCAAGCTCTGCATCGAGTGCGACGCCTGCGTGGACGTGTGCCCGATGGATTGCATCACCTTCACCGCCGACGGCGAGGAGACGGACCTTCGCAAGCGCCTCAACGCCCCGGCCGACAACCTCGAGCAGTCGCTCTACGTCGGCGGCCCGCTCAAGACCGGCCGCGTGATGGCGAAGGACGAGGACGTGTGCCTGCATTGCGGCCTGTGCGCCGAGCGCTGCCCGACGGGCGCGTGGGACATGCAGAAATTCCTCCTCACGACGACGTACGCCGGACCCTCGTGCCGCCCGCAGCGGCGCGCCGCGAAGGCGGCCTAGCGAGGCAGGGGTTACACCGGTAATTCCCGCGCAACGCGGGAAAGTGACGTGCCGCACAGAAGCGCCGGCGCGTCCTGCCGCCTGTTTCGCGGCCCTCGAATGAAGCGTGCGACCGCGCGCTTTTGCGACGCAAATCCGTGCGTTACACGGCAATTACGGTTGAAAGCCCCGGGCCGTTGACCGCGGGGCGACGAGGCAACAAAGTGCGGCCACGACAACGATAGCGGGCAGTGCGCCCCATTGGAGATTGGAAATGGTCCTTCGCAACCTGTCGATCGGAACGCGTCTTGCGCTCGGATTCGGAGCGATCCTGGCGGTCCTGCTGCTGGTTTCCGCCGGCGGCACGGCGCTCGGTACCAAGAGCCGCAAGGATCTCTCGGCCGTGACCGCCGCGGCGGTCGCCAAGGAGCGCCTCGCAGCCGACATGCAGCAGCTCGTGCTGCGCCGCTCGAGCGTGATGCGCAACGTGGGCCTCCTCAGCGAATACACGGCGATGCAGGAGCAGCAGAAGATCGCCAACGGTCTCACGCGCAAGTTCGCCGACGCGCGGCAGGCGATGCTCAGGCTCGACCTCACGCCGGCCGAGCGCACCCTCGTCGAGAGCCTCGACCAGGCCGACAGGGCGATCGAGGAGCCGTTCGCCAAATCGATGGAGCTGCAGAGCGCGTTCCGCAACGAGGAAGCGGTGGGCCTGCTGATGAACTCGGTCGATCCGGCGGTCAACAAGATGCTCGATGAGCTCGATCACCTCTCCGAGATCCAGAAGAAGTCCAACGAGGAGGCGACCCGCGCCGCCCTCGCCATGGGCGACCGGCTCGCCATGACGACCTACGTCGTCGAAGGAATCTGCCTCGTCGTCGCGGTGCTCCTCGCCTGGGCGCTTACGCGCAGCATCACGATGCCGCTGCGCGAGGCGGTGACGATCGCGCGCCGCGTGGCCTCGGGCGACCTCACCTCGCAGATCGAGCCCAGGGGACGCGACGAGGCGGCCGAGCTCCTCGCCGCGCTGCGCGAGATGAACGACGGGCTCGCGCGCATGGTGATGCAGATCCGCACCGGCTCCGAATCGATCGCGGTGGGCGCGAACCAGGTCGCCGCGGGCAACCAGCAGCTCTCCAGCCGCACCGAGGAGCACGCGAGCTCGCTCGAGGAGACCGCCTCGACGCTCGAGGAATTCACGACCACCGTGCGCCAGAACGCCGAGCACGCGAAGCAGGCGAGCTCGCTCGCCGGCACCGCCTCCGCGACCGCCGAGAAGGGCGGCGAGGTGGTGAGCAAGGTCGTCACGACGATGCAGGAAGTGACCACCTCCTCGAAGCGCATCTCCGACATCATCGGCGTGATCGACGGCATCTCCTTCCAGACCAACATCCTCGCGCTGAACGCCGCGGTGGAAGCGGCGCGCGCGGGCGAGCAGGGGCGCGGCTTCGCGGTCGTCGCCTCCGAGGTCCGCAACCTCGCGCAGCGCTCCGCGTCCTCCGCGAAGGAGATCCGCGGCCTCATCGAGGATTCGGTGGGGCGGGTGGAGGCGGGCGCGCGCCTGGTCGAGCAGGCCGGCAAGACCATGGACGAGCTGGTCGCCTCGGTCAAGCGCGTGGCCGAGATCATGACCGAGATCGCCGCGGCGAGCCACGAGCAGAGCTCGGGCATCGAGCAGATCAACCGCGCGATCACCCAGATGGACAACGTGGTGCAGATGAACGCTTCGCTCGTGGAGGAGGCCACCGCCGCCGCCACCAGCATGGCGAACCAGGCGACCGGCCTCGCCCGGTCCGTGGCGCAGTTCCGGCTCGAGGAGGGCCAGCTGCCGGTCCTCTCCGTCTCGCAGCCGCCCGCGCCTGCGCCGCTCGCGGCGACGCCCATGCCGCACGCTTCGCGTCCGGCGGGCGAGCCGCGCGCCGCGGCCGCCGCCGTGGCCCCGACGCAGCGCCGCGAGCCGGTGCTCGCCGCGGCCGAGGACGACGACTGGAAGGAATTCTGACCCTAGACGCACTGTTTTCAAGGACACCCGACATGCCTCTGATTGCCATGACGCGCGAGATGGGATCCCTCGGCAGGGACGTCGCCGCGGGCATCGCCGAGCGCACGCAGCGCAAGGTGGTGTACCAGGAGATCATCGAGCCGATCGCCAACAAGATGCGGCTGCGCAAGAGCCACGTGGAACGCTTCCTCGACGGCAAGTCGGGCCTCTGGGAGAGGCTCACGACCGACAAGACGAGCCTGTCCATCTTCACCGCCGACGAGACGTTCCGCTTCCTGCGCGACGGCTCCACGGGCGTGATCCGCGGCTGGGGCGCGGTGCACCTGCTGAAGGAGGTCCCGCACGTGATCCGGGTGCGCATCTGCGCGCCGCTCGACCTGCGCATCGAGCGAATGATGGAGCGCCTCGGCACCGACAACCGCGAGGCGATCGAGAACGAGATCGAGATGAGCGAGGAGGCGCACACCGCGATCACGCGGCGCCATTTCGGCGTGAACTGGCGCGATCCGGAGCATTACGACCTGGTCCTTTCCACCGAGCGCCTTTCCGTCGAGGAGTGCGTCGACGAGGTGGAATGCATGACCAAGAAGCGGCGCTTCCAGGAGACGCCGGAATCGATTCGCATGATGGAAAACATGGCGCTCGAGTGGGCGGTTCGCTCGGCGCTGCGCCGCGACGGGCGCACGGCCGCGATGCACGTCACGATCACGTGCAACGGCGGGCGCATCCGGCTCGCGGGGGTGGTGGACACCCAGCGCGAGGCGAGCGCCGCGGCCGAAGTCGCCGCGTCGGTCGAGGGCGCGAGGGACGTGGAGAACGAGCTGAAACCGGCCGATTCCTTCGCTTCGCGCTACCGGCGCGAGGCCTGAAGCGGCGGCGAACCGGAGGAGCGGCCGCGAACGGCCGAGTGCGACGCAATGAAAAGGGCGGGTGGACCGAGATGGCAGCGCGAATCGTGGTGAGCTGCGGAGACGACATCTTGTGCGAGGTGGAGCTCACCCGCGCGGTGACGGTCGTCGGCCGCCATCCCGACTGCGACGTCGTGATCGACCATCCTGCGATCTCCGGCCGCCACATGCTGCTGCGCGTCGTGAACCGCACGGTCTACGTCGAGGACCTGGCGAGCACCAACGGCACGCGCGTGAACGGCATCGCAACCTCGCACCAGGTGGTGCACCACCTCGACCTGATCGAGGTCGGCCGCCACCGCGTGCACTTCTTCGACGATTCGATGATGGTGGGCCGCGTCGGCAACCTCGAGAGCACCGTGCTCACCGATTACGAGCGCACCATGCTCGCCGCGAACGTCGCCGCGCAGGCCGCGCCTTCGGGCGCCGTCGAGGCCGCCGCGCAGCCCGCGCAGCGCGACGAGCGCGACCTGTCGCGGACCCAGGCGATCGCGCGCAATCCGGCGCTGCGGGTCGAGGGCGACGCGCCCGCGGCCGGCACGAACGGCGCGGCGCTCGCCTTGCGCGTCACGGCCGGCGAGCGCGCCGGGCAGCTGATCGCCCTCGACCGGGCGAACACGATGATCGGCACGGCCGGCGGCGATTCGGCGCTCGTCGTGCGCAGGGGCGCGGGCTACTTCCTCGCGCGCTTCGGCGGCACCCGGCCGCCGCGACTCAATGCCGACGAGCTCGAGGCGGGCAGCCACCCCATCGGTATCGGCGACCGCATCGAGGTCGGCGGCTCCCGTTTCGAAGTGATCCAGCCGGCGCAACGGCCGCAAGAAGGAAAACGATGAAGAGCAGAGCCAACGGATCGACGGACGCGAGCGACGCCGCCAAGGCGGCCGACCTTCTCGTGACCGTCGCATCGACCCTCAACGAGCGTCTCGCGGTCACCGCCGACGAGCTCGCGCGCAGCCAGGCGCTGCTGCGCGAGGCCTCCGACGAGCTGATGACCGCGTTCCGCGGCGCGGCCGACCGCATCGTCGCGGCGCAGCGCGACGCCGGCGATGCGCCCGAGAAGAGCGCCGAGTACGGCGTGGTGCTCGACCACCTGTACCGCGCCTGCCAGCACCTGCAGTCGCACGACCTCGTGAACCAGCTGATCGACGCGCAGAAGCTGCGCGTCGACAAGATGCGCGAGAAGCTCGAGCAGGCGCTCTCGCTCGCATCGCCCCCGGTGTCGCGGCCCGACGAGGCGGAGCCCTGGATCGAGCGCTCGCGCGCCATGCTCGACTGCATCGTCGCCGGCATCCGCCAGATCGACCAGGATGCGCGCGCGCCGCTCGGCGACAAGCACCGCGCCGGCAGCGTGGACCTTTTCTGAAGGGATGATCTCCATGAAGACGATCCTTGCCGTTGACGATTCCGCCACGATGCGCGAGATGGTGACCTTCGTGCTCGAGTCCGCGGGCTACCGCGTGATCGAGGCCGAGGACGGCGCGCAGGGCCTCGACCGCGCGACGGCGACCAACGTGGACCTGGTGATCACCGACCAGAACATGCCCAACATGGACGGCCTCACGCTCGTGAGGAGCTTGAGGGAGCTGCGCGACTACAAGAGCGTGCCGATCCTGCTGCTCACGACCGAGTCCTCCGACAGCATGAAGTCGCAGGGCCGCGCCGCGGGCGCCACGGGATGGCTGGTGAAGCCCTTCGACCCGGCCACCCTCCTCGAAGTCGTGCAGAAGGTGCTCCGCTAGGGACCCACATGCCGATCGATCTCAACCGGTTCATCGCGACCTTCTTCGACGAGGCCCGCGAGCACATCGAGTCCATCGAGGAGATGGCGATGGCGCTCGACTCGGGGCGCGAGGACCCGGAGCTGCTCAACTCCATCTTCCGCGCCGCGCACTCGATCAAGGGCGGCAGCGGCACGTTCGGCTTCACGCAGCTCGCCGAGGCGACGCACGAGATGGAGACGCTGTTCGACGCCCTGCGCAAGGGCCGCGGCAAGGCGGACGCCAGCACGGTGCGCCTGCTCCTCGACTCGTGCGACGCGTTCAAGGCGCACCTCGAGCGCCTGAAGGCCGGCGACCGCGGCGAGGACGCCGCGATCGAGGCGACGCGCGCGCGCCTCGAAGGCTATCGCGCGGGTGAGGCCGCGGCCCCGGCGGCGGAGGAAGCGCCCCAGGAGGAATCCTTCTTCGCCGCCTCGCAGCCGGCCGCGGCCGCGCAGCCGAAGCGCTCCGACGCCTACGGCCTCTTCGATTCGACGCCGGCGCAGCCGGCCGCTTCCGCGCAGGCGCCCGACAAGTTCGGTTTCTTCGAGCCGATGCCCGGCTCCCCCGGCGCCGCGGAGGCGGCGCGCGCGCGCGCCGAGCAATCCTCGATCCGCGTGAGCGTCGAGAAGATCGACCGCATCGTGAACCTGGTGGGCGAGCTCGTGATCGCCCAGGCGATGATGCAGCAGTCGGTGGGAAGCCTCAGGGACGAGCACGACGAGAACCTCACGCACAACCTCGCCACGCTCGACCGCAACGCGCGCGACCTGCAGCAGGCGGTGATGTCGATCCGCATGATGCCGATGGAGTTCGTGTTCAGCCGCTTCCCGCGCCTGGTGTACGACGTCTCCACGCGGCTGGGCAAGAAGGTGCAGCTGCGCACGCAGGGGCACGAGACCGAGCTCGACAAGGAGCTGATCGAGCTCCTCGTGGACCCGCTCACCCACGTGGTGAGGAACGCCATCGACCACGGCATCGAATCGCCGGAGGAGCGCCGCCGCGCGGGCAAGCCCGACCAGGGCACGGTGAGCATGCGTGCCACGCACCGCGGCGGCAGCGTCATCATCGAGGTGACCGACGACGGCCGCGGGCTCGACCGCGACCGCATCATCGCCAAGGGGCGCGAGCTCGGCATGCCGGCCGACGAGTCGATGACCGACGAGCAGCTCTGGGCCCTCATCTTCGAAGCCGGCTTCTCCACCGCGAAGGAGGTCACCGACGTCTCCGGGCGCGGCGTGGGGATGGACGTGGTCCGGCGCAACATCACCTCGCTCGGCGGCAACGTCTTCGTCTCGTCGGTCAAGGGCGAAGGCACCACGATCACGATCCAGCTCCCGCTCACGCTCGCGGTGCTCGACGGCATGATCGTGAGCGTCGCCGACGAGCAGTACATCGTGCCGATCGAGTTCGTCGCCGAGGCCTTCAAGCCGGGCGCGAACGACATCCGCACCATCGTCGGGCAGCCCTCGCTCGTCGCCGTGCGCGGCGAGCAGCTGCCGATCGTGCGCCTCGAGGACGTGGTGCGGCTGCCCGAGGCGGGCCGCGAGCGCCCGCAGCCGCTCTGCCTGGTGGTCGAGGTGGACAACCGCCGCGCGGCGCTCCTCGTCGACAGCCTGATCGGGCAGCAGCAGCTGGTGGTGAAGTCGCTCGACTCGAACCTGCACTCGGTGCCGGGCGTTGCCGGTGCGACCATCCTCGGCGACGGGCGCGTGGCCCTCATCCTCGACGTGAGCGCCGTGACCCGCACCCACGCGGCGCGCGCGAACGTGAAGGTGGCCGCGTGAACGCGCAGGCGGAGCCGCGCATGGACGCGCCGCCCAGCGCGCAGCGCGAGTTTCCCTTCGACCGCGAGCATTTCCGCCTCATCAGCGAGCGCGTCTACGAGTTTTCCGGCATCCGCCTCCCGGAGGCGAAGCGCGAGATGGTGTACGCGCGCCTCGCGCGGCGCCTGCGCACCCTCGGCATCGCCTCTTTCGACGCCTACATCCGCTACCTCGAGCTCGAGCCCGCGGAGTGGGAGCATTGCACCAACGCGCTCACGACCAACGTCACGTCGTTCTTCCGCGAGGAGCACCATTTCCGGACGCTCGCGCTCCACGCCCGGGCGCGCGCGGCGAGCGGCGAGACGTACCGCGTGTGGAGCGCCGGATGCTCGACCGGCGAGGAGCCGTACACGATCGCGATGTGCCTCGCGGAGGTGCTCGGCGAGGCGGCCTTCCAGGTGTACGCATCGGACCTCGACACCCAGGTGCTCGCCACGGCGCGCGAAGGCGTGTACGGGCTGCAGTCGGTGCTCAAGGTGAACGAGGAGCGGCAGAAGCGCTTCTTCCTGCGCGGCGCCGGCCGGTTCGAGGGGCGCGCGCGCGTGCGCCGCGAGCTCGCCGCCCACGTCGAGTTCGGCCGCCTCAACCTGATGGATCGCGAATGGGCGGTGGACGGCCCCTTCGATGCGATCTTCTGCCGCAACGTGATGATCTACTTCGACAAGCCGACGCAGGCGCGCCTCATCGAGCGCTTCGCCGGCCTGCTCAAGCCGCACGCGCTGTTCTTCGCGGGCCACGCGGAGAGCCTCCTCGACAACGGGCGCCACTTCCGCCTCAAGGGCCAGACGGTGTACGAGCTGGCGACCCGGATCCCCAACCCGACCTCTCCCAAGAGAGAGGGGACCCACGATGATGCGCGATGACGACCCGCTGCGCGACGAGATCCCCAACCGCTATTTCGACCCGCATTTCAAGGTCGAGACGGCGAAGATCCTGCCCGGGGAGTACTACGCGACCAACCGCGACATGGCGCTCGTCACGGTGCTCGGCTCGTGCGTGTCGGCGTGCCTGCGCGACCGCGACAACGGGATCGGCGGGATGAACCACTTCATGCTGCCCGACGAGGGCAAGCTCCTCGGGACCCACGGCAACATCAGCGCGGGCGGGCGCTACGGCGTGCACGCGATGGAGCTGCTCATCAACCAGATCCTCAAGCTCGGCGGCAGGCGCGACCGGCTGGAGGCGAAGGTGTTCGGCGGCGGCAACGTGCTGCAGGGCTTCATGCTCTCCAACGTCGGCGAGCAGAACGCGAGCTTCATCGTCGAGTACCTGAACCTCGAGCGCATCCCGATCGTGGCGAGGGACCTCCTCGACGTGTGGCCGCGCAAGATCTACTACTTCCCGCGCAGCGGCAAGGTCATGGTGAAGCGGCTGCGCAAGGTGAACAACGACACCATCGTGCTGCGCGAGCGCGACTACGGCGCGCGGCTCTTCCACGGCACCATCGAAGGCGGGGCGGAACTGTTCAAATGAGCCAGGCGGGCGACAAGATCAAGGTACTCATCGTCGACGACTCGCGGATGATCCGCGACGTCCTCACGGACATCCTGAACGAGCAGGGCGACATCGAGGTGGTGGGGGCCGCGGCCGACGCCTACGAGGCGCGCGACATGATGCGCGAGCTCGAGCCGGACGTCCTCACCCTCGACGTCGAGATGCCGAAGATGAGCGGCCTCGAGTTCCTCGACAAGCTCATGCGCGCGCGGCCGATGCCG
>DATIZV010000155.1:0-3639 GCA_035516915.1 Usitatibacter sp.
CTACAGCCTCGGCCACACGGGCAACATGCGCTGAGCGATTCATCGCGGCGATCCGGAATGGATCGGCGCGGGGACCAGGGAAGCCATGCAGCAGTTCACAGACGCCTCCCGCGGACCTGCGTCAGAATGGCGGCGCTGCACGTCCATGGAACCGCCAATCCAACAAGGGGGAACCGCCATGTTCGATCGCATTTCCCGCAGCTGGACCCTGGTCAAGGCGAGCGCTTCGGTGCTCCGCGACGAGAAGGAGCTGCTGCTCTTCCCGCTCATCTCCTTCGCCTCGCTGCTCGCGGTGCTCGTGTCCTTCGCCGTGCCCGCATGGCGACTCGGGGTGCTGGATGCCCTGTCCCACCGCGGGCACGCCCAGCCCGGAGGCTACCTGCTCGCCTTCCTCTTCTACTTCGTGCAGTACTTCGTCATCGTCTTCTTCAACGCGGGGCTCGTCGGCGCGGCGATGATGCGCCTGGAGGGCGGCAATCCCACCTTCAAGGACGGAATGCGCATCGCGGCCTCGAGGCTGTGGGTGATCGCGGGCTACGCGGCGATCGCGGCCACCGTGGGCACGGTCCTGCGTGCCATCCAGGAGCGCGTGGGGTTCGTCGGGCGCATCGTGGTGGGCCTGCTCGGCGTCGCCTGGTCGGTCGCGACGTTCCTCGTCGTGCCGGTGATCGTCGCGCGCCGCGACATGGGTCCGGTCGAGGCGGTGAAGGAGAGCGCCTATCTGCTGCGCTCCACCTGGGGCGAGAACCTGCTGGGACAGGCCGGCATCGGCGCGGCGTTCGCGCTGGTCTACCTCGCGGTCGGCTTCTGCGGGCTCTTCCTCTTCGTGGTCGCGGGATTGGGTCACGACGTGCGCCTCTTCCTCCTCGCCGGCGCGGCGACGCTGCTCGGCCTCGGTGCCGCGGCCCTCGTGCACAGCGCGCTCTCCGGGATCTACGAGGCGGCGCTCTATCGCTTCGCGACGCAGGGCGAGGCGGCGCTCGGCTTCGACGCCGCCGACCTGCAGCGCGCATTCCGGGCGAAGTGAAGCGCTAGGTCGGTGGCTGCGCGGGCGGCGACTCGATCGCCGCCTTGAGGTAGACCACCATCGACCAGAGCGTGATGACCGCGGCGACCCAGGCGAGCCAGCGGCCCACGTTCACCGTGTGGAACCAGCCGAACAGCACGCCGTTGAAGAGCAGGAACGGGATCGCCACGAGCTGCGTCACCGTCTTCACCTTGCCGAGGATGTTCACCGCCACGCTCCGCGACTGCCCGATCTGCGCCATCCATTCGCGCAGGGCCGAGATCGTGATCTCGCGCCCGATGATGATGAGCGAGACGAGCGGATTCACGAGCCCCTTCTCGGTGAGCACGATGAGCGCCGCCGCGACCATGAGCTTGTCGGCCACCGGATCGAGGAACGCGCCGAAGGACGTGGTCTGGTTCCAGCGCCGTGCGAGCCAGCCGTCCAGCCAGTCGGTGATCGCCGCGGCGATGAAGATCCACATCGAGAGCACGTCCGCATTCCTCTCGCTGATCCAGGACTCGGGCATGTAGAGCACCGCCACGAAGAGCGGAATCGCCACGATCCGGCACCAGGTGAGGAAGAGCGGGAAGTTGAAGCGCACCACGGGAAACCTCGGGAACAACCGATACGCTAGCACACCGGGCGCTGTAGGACACGTCTGCGGGCATCCCCTCGCGAAGCCGGCGCACGTCTGCGCTTTCTTCCGCTCGCGTGCATCGCCGCTCGCGCGCATCGCCGGAACCGCCTGAGCCCGGCATCGCCCGCGGGCGGCGTCAGTGCAGCTCCTGGTAGATCCGCTCGGCGAGCGTCCGGCTGATCCCCTCCACGCGCGCGAGGTCGTCGATGCTCGCCGCGATCACGCCCTGCAGGCCGCCGAAGTGCTCGAGCAGCCGCTGGCGGCGGCGCGGCCCGACCGCGGAGATCTGCTCGAGGCGCGAGGCGGTACGCGCCTTGCCGCGGCGCGCGCGGTGCCCGGTGATCGCGAAGCGATGCGCCTCGTCGCGCACCTGCTGGATGAGGTGGAGCGCCGGATGGTCGGGCGGCAGGCGCCGCGGCTCCGCCTCGCCGGCGAGGAAGAGCTGCTCGAGGCCGGGCTTCCTCTCGACGCCCTTCGCCACGCCGACCATGGGAATCTCGTGCAGGCCCAGGTCCGCCATCACCGATTGCGCCGCGTGCAGCTGCCCGAGGCCGCCGTCGATCAGGATGAGGTCCGGCACCCTGCCCTCGCCGTCGGCGAGCTTGCGGTAGCGCACGTCGAGCGCGTAGCACATCGCCGCGTAGTCGTCGCCGGGTTCCACGCCTTTCACGTTGTAGCGGCGATATTCCGAGTTCTGCATCGCGCCCTTGTCGTACACGACGCACGCGGCGACCGTCGCCTCGCCCATGGTGTGGCTGATGTCGAAGCACTCGATGCGCTGGATCGGCGACTCGCTGCCGAGGAATTCCTGCAGCGCCGCCACGCGCGCCTCCTGCGTCGCCTGCGCCGACAGGCGCTGGCCGAGCGCGAGCGCCGCGTTGCGGCGCGCCATGTCGAGCCAGGTGCGCGATTCGCCGATCGGCCGCGTCACCACCTTCACCACCTGCCCCGCGAGGCCCGCGAGGAGCTCCTCGAGCGCCGCGCGGTTCTCCAGGTCCTCGCACACCACGCGTCCCGGCACCGGCTGCTGCGCGTAGTGCTGCGTGAGGAAGGCCTCGATCACGGTGAGCGCGTCGCTCCCCGAGGCGTTGTGCGGGAAGAAGCTGCGGTCGCCCAGGTGCCGGCCGCCGCGCACCATCGCGAGCGTCACGCACCAGGTGCCCTCGCGCTCGACCGCCGCGACGATGTCCACGTCGCCCGCGCCCGCCGATTCCGCCGCCTGCCCGGAGAGGATGCGTTGCAGCATCCGGATCTGGTCGCGGAAATGCGCCGCTTCCTCGTAGCGCCTTCCTTCGGCCGCGGCGCCCATCTTCGCGCTGAGGTCCTCGATGACGTCGGTCTCCTTGCCCTCGAGGAACTGCTCGGCGTGGCGCACGTCGCGCGCGTACTGCTCGACGGTCACGAGCCTCACGCACGGCGCGGAGCAGCGGTGGATCTGGTGCAGGAGGCAGGGGCGCGAGCGATGCGCGAACACCGTGTCGTCGCAGGTGCGCAGCAGGAAGATCTTCTGCAGGTGGTTGATGGTGTCGCGCGCGCTCCAGGCGCTCGGGAACGGCCCGAAGTAGCGGTTCCCCTTGGTGTGCGCCCCGCGGTAGAAGCGGATCTGCGGGAATTCGTGCCCGGTGAGCAGGATGTAGCCGTAGCTCTTGTCGTCCTTGAAGAGGACGTTGTAACGGGGTACCAGGCTCTTGATGAGGTTGTTCTCGACCAGCAGCGCCTCGGCCTCGGTGCGCGTCGGCGTGATCTCGGCGCCCGCGATCTGCGAGACCATCATCGCGGTGCGCGGGCTCGGCAGGTTCCTCTGGAAGTACGACGAGACGCGCTTCCTGAGGTCGCTCGCCTTGCCGACGTAGATCACCTCGCCCGCCGCGTTCTTGAAGCGATAGACGCCGGGAAGATTCGGAAGGGCCGCGAGAAAAGCGGGGGTGAGACCCCGGTGTTCGCCTTTGCCCGGCTCGGGGCCCGACCCCGGTTTTCGCCGGCTTCCGCCTTC
>DATIZV010000156.1:0-3458 GCA_035516915.1 Usitatibacter sp.
GCCCAGTCCTCGTAGTAATGCACGAGGGGCTCGGTCTGCCTGTGATACACGCCAAGGCGGTTGCGGACCGTCTCTTCCTTGTCGTCGGCGCGCTGCACCAGCGGCTCGCCCGTCACGTCGTCCACGCCGGGCTTCTTCGGCGGGTTGAACTTCACGTGGTAGCTGCGCCCCGAGGCGAGGTGCACGCGCCGCCCCGACATGCGCTCGACGATGAGCTCGTCGGGCACCACGATCTCGACCACGTGCTCGAGCTTCACGCCCGCGGCCTTCATCGCGTCGGCCTGGGGGATCGTGCGCGGGAACCCGTCGAAGAGGAAGCCGTTCTTCGCGTCGTCGGCGAGGATGCGTTCCTTCACGAGGCCGATGATGATGTCGTCGGACACGAGGTCGCCGCGATCCATCACCACCTTCGCCGCGAGGCCGAGCGGCGTGCCGGCCTTCACGGCGGCGCGCAGCATGTCTCCCGTGGAGATCTGCGGAATGCGGAACTTCTGCGTGATGACGGCGGCCTGCGTGCCTTTTCCGACACCCGGCCCGCCCAAGAGAATCAGGCGCATCAACCTCCCCCGAGGGTTCGATCTTCTTGGCAAACGCGTGATTATACTTGGCCGAGCTTGCCGCGTACGCGTTCCAGGTCCTCCCGGGTATCCACCCCCGGTTCCATGGGCCCGCTCCAGACGGCGACTGCGATCCGGTGGCCGTGGCCCAGCGCCCGCAGCTGCTCGAGCGCCTCGAAGCGCTCGGCCGGAGTCTGGGAGAGCGACGAGTATTCGCGAAGGTACGAGACCCGGTACGCGTAGATGCCGATGTGGCGAAGCGCCGGGAATCCCGCGGGCAGCTTCTCGCGCGACTTCGCGAACGCGTCGCGCGCGAAGGGGATCGGTGCGCGCGAGAAGTACTGCGCGTAGCCCTCGGCGTCGATCACGACCTTCACCACGTTGGGATCGAAGAACGCAGCCGCATCCCCGATGGGATGCGCCGCCGTGGCGATCGAGGCCTTGGGGCGCAGCGCCAGCTCGCTCGCCACCTTGCGGATGAGCTCCGGGTCGATGAGGGGCTCGTCGCCCTGGACGTTCACGACGATCTCCGAATCCGCGAACCCCAGCAGGTTCACCGCTTCGGCGATTCGATCGGTGCCGGTCTCGTGCGAGACGGAGGTGGTGCACACGCGCCAGCCGAGCGAGGCCACCTTGTCGGCGATCTCCTGGTGGTCGGTGGCGATCACGACGTCGTCCGCGCCCGAGAGCTTGGCGCGATCCGCGACCCACGCGACCAGCGGCTTGCCACCGATGTCGGCGAGCACCTTGCCCGGCAGGCGCGTGGAGCGCATGCGCGCGGGTATCACGACCTTGAACGCGAGGCGCTCCACGATGCGGTCCCTAGGGATCTTCCGCGGGCGCGAGTTCCCTCGCCTCCTCCTCGAGCATCACGGGAATGCCGTCCTTCACCGGAAACGCGAGGCGATCGCCCTTGCACACGAGCTCCTGCGCTTCCTTGCGCCACACGAGCGGCCCCTTGCAAAGGGGGCACACCAGGATTTCAAGCAGCTTGGGATCCATCGGCGCTCCTCCGGGAATCGGCGACGCGTGAGGCGAGGAAGTCTTCGAAGTCGGGTGGAAGGATCGCATCGACGCGCAGGAACCACATGCGCGAATCGGCGAATGCCGCGCATTTTACGGCATCCTTCTCGGTCATGACGACGACCTCGGCGCCGGGGATCTTCAGGTCCTTCGGCTGGAAGCCGTGGTGGTCGGGAAACGCGATTGTCCTCGCCACCACGCGCAGCCGCGCCAGGTGATCGAAGAAGCGCTCGGGGTAGCCGATGCCCGCGACAGCTGCCACGTTCCTGCCGCGCGCGGCGAGGGCGAACTCCTCCACCGTCGCCTGGCGGTTTCCCGAGAGCGCCACGAAGCGCTCCCCGCCCAGTGTCATCGCGAACTGCCGCGCTCCGGGAACCGCATCGGACCAGCCGCCGTTCACGACCACGGCGTCGACGCGCGCGAGGCGCGACACCGGCTCGCGCAACGGCCCCGCGGGCAGCATGAGGCCGTTGCCGAAGCGCCTTTCGCCGTCGACCACGGCGATCTCCACATCGCGGGCGAGCGCGTAGTGCTGCAGGCCGTCGTCGCTCACGATCACGTCCACCTCGGGATGCGCCTGGAGCAGCGCGCGCGCAGCCGCGGGCCGGTCGTGCGACACGTACACCGGAACGCGCGAACGGCGCGCGATCAGCACCGGCTCGTCGCCGAAGTGCTCCGGCGTGGCCACGTCGGGATAGACGCGCACCACGCCCAGCGGATCGTTGAGGTTCCTCGGCACCCGGCCGTAGCCGCGAGACACCACGCCGGGTGTGTACCCGCGGCGCGAGAGCGCATCGACCACGGCGAGCGTGAGCGGCGTCTTGCCCGTGCCGCCGGCGGTGATGTTACCCACGACGACCACGGGCACCGGAGCGCGCCACGACGGAAGGATCCCCGCGCGATACGCGAAGCGGCGCAGCGCCACCGCGAGCGCCATCGCGAGCGAGAGGGGGAGCATGAGGAGCGCGCCGCCGCCGAGACGTTGCCACTCGCGCTCGAGCCAGCGGCCCACGGAGGTTCCGGACTAGCGACGGGCTTGTGTCACGAACGTGATGTGCGTATAGCCCGCGATGCGCGCGCTTTCCATCACGTTCACCACGGACTGGTGCGTCGCGGCGGCATCGGCGCTGATGATCACCGCGGGCTCCTTGTTGCCCTTGGCCGCGTCCTTGAGGGCCTGCGCGAACGCCGTGGGATCGCCGTAGACCGTGGCCTGGCCGTTGATCGCGTACTTGCCGGTCGCGTCGACCGCGACGTTGAGCACCGCGGGCTTGTCCGTGGACTTCTCGGCCGAGGCTTCCGGCAGGTTGATCTGCAGCTCCGCGAAGCGGCTGTAGGTCGTCGTGAGGAACAGGAAGATCAGGACGACGATCAGGATGTCGATCAGCGGGATCAGGTTGATGTCCGGGTCTTCCCGCACCCGGCCACGGCCGAAATTCATGCGCGGCGCTCGCCGTGGATGATCTCGATCAGCTTGATCGCCTGGCTTTCCATGTCCACCACCATGACGTCCACCTTGTTGCGGAAGTGCCGGTAGAAGATCACGGACGGGATGGCCACGCCGATGCCGAAGAGCGTGTTGTACAGCGCGACCGAGATGCCGTGCGCGAGCTGCGCGGGGTTGCCGCCGCTCATGGGGTTCTGGGAGCCGAAGATCTCGATCATGCCGACGATGGTGCCGAACAGGCCCATCAGCGTCGAGACAGTCGCGATCGTCCCCAGCGTATTGAGGAAGCGCTCCAGCTCGAGGCCGACGGCGCGCCCCGCGTCCTCGACGGCGTCCTTGAGGACCTCGCGGGAGCTTCGCTCGTTCACCAGCGCCGCGGCGAAGATGCGACCGATGAGCGGGCCGTGTTGCAGGCGGTTCACGAGGTCCTG
>DATIZV010000157.1:0-7614 GCA_035516915.1 Usitatibacter sp.
AGGGCAAGACCTGGGGCGGCAAGGGCTCCAAGGACTGGGGTGGGCAGAAGTTCGTCCAGGTGGACATCTCGCCCACCGAGGCCGACAGCAACGTGCGCATCGACGCGCCCGTCGTGGGCGACATCGGCTCGTGCGTGGCGGCGCTCCTCGAGGGCAGCGACGGCATCAAGGCGCCGGCCGAGTGGGTCGCCGCGGTGAACGACAAGAAGGGCAGGAACGTCGCGAAGATGGCCGAGAAGCTCGGCGAGAACCCCGCGCCGATGAGCTTCCACAGCGCGCTCAACGTGGTGCGCGACGTGGTCAAGGCGAACCCCGACGCGTACCTGGTGAACGAGGGCGCCAACGCGCTCGACTTCACCCGCTCCATCGTGGACATGTACAAGCCGCGCAGGCGCCTCGACGTCGGCACCTGGGGCGTGATGGGCATCGGCATGGGCTTCGCGGTCGCCGCGGCGGTGGTCGGCAAGCAGCAGGTGCTCGCCATCGAGGGCGACAGCGCGTTCGGCTTCTCGGGCATGGAGGTCGAGACGATCTGCCGCTACGACCTGCCGGTGTGCGTGGTGATCATGAACAACAACGGGGTCTACCGCGGGGACGAGAAGAACCCCACGGGCGGCGCCGATCCCTCGCCGCTCGTGTTCGTGAAGGACGCGCGCTACGAGAAGCTGATGGAGGCGTTCGGCGGCGTCGGCCGCCACGTCACGACGCCGCAGGAGCTGCGCGCGGCGATCGACGAGGCCTTCCGCACGAAGCGCCCGACGCTCATCAACGCCGTGATCGCCGAAGGCGCGGGCACGGAAAGCGGCCGCATCACGGCGCTCAACCCAACGGCAGCGAAGAAGTAAGCGACAGCGGGGCGATCGTTGGAGCGGACGACCCGGGTCGCCGCTCAACTCCTCGAGCAGCGCAGCTAACGGAGAACAGAGACATGCAAGCACTCAAAGGGGTACGCATCCTCGACATGACGCACGTGCAGGCGGGCCCCACCTGCTCGCAGCTCCTCGCCTGGATGGGCGCGGACGTGATCAAGTTGGAGCCGCCGCAGGGCGACGCGACGCGCGGGCAGCTTCGCGACGTGCCGAACGCCGACTCGCTCTACTTCACGATGCTCAACTGCAACAAGCGGTCGATCACCGTGAACATGAAGACGCCCGAGGGCAAGCAGGTGTTCGTCGACCTGCTGAAGAGGTCGGACATCATGATGGAGAACTTCGGGCCCGGCGTGCTCGAGCGCCTCGGCTTCACCTGGGAGAAGATGCACGAGATCAATCCCAAGCTCGTGGTCGGCTCCATCAAGGGCTTCGGCTCCTCGGGGCCCTACGCCGACTTCAAGGCCTACGAGAACGTCGCGCAGGCGATGGGCGGGGCGATGAGCACGACCGGCATTCCGGACGGCCCGCCCTACGTGACCGGCGCGCAGATCGGCGACACCGGCACCGGCCTGCACCTCGCGATCGGCCTCCTCGCCGCGCTCCACCAAGCGACGACGACGGGGCAGGGCCAGTACGTGGAAGTCGCCATGATGGACGGCGTGATGAACCTGTGCCGCGTGAAGTTCCGCGACCACCAGCGCCTCACGCGCGGCTCGCTGCCGGAGTATTCGGTGCCGACGTACAAGGACATGGGCGACGTGCCGCGCGCCGGCAACGACTCGGGCGGCGGCCAGCTCGGCAACGCCATCCACTGCAAGCCGCACGGCCCCAACGACTGGATCTACATCGTGGTGCAGGAAGCGGTGTTCGAGCCGCTCGCCAGACGCATCGGGCCGGACGTCGGCGTGCCCGACATGGCGACCGACGCGCGGCTCGCCACCATCGGCGAGCGGCGCAAGAACCAGAACCTCCTGTGGATGCTCATCAACAAGTTCGCCGAGAAGCACACCAAGCGCGAGCTGATGGCGATCCTCAACGAGCTCGACGTCCCCTGCGGGCCCATCATGTCGACCACCGACCTCGCCAACGACGAGCACGTGAAGGGCCGCGACATGTGGGTCGAGCTCGACCATCCGCAGCGCGGCAAGTGGTACAACGTCGGCATGCCGATCAAGCTCTCGGCTTCCCCCGCCTCGATCAAGAGGAGCCCGCTCCTCGGCGAGCACACCGAGGAGGTGCTGAAGGAAGTGCTCGGCTACGACGAGGCGAAGATCCAGTCGATGAAGTCCGCCGGCGCCTTCTCCGCCCCGCCGAAGAAGGTCGCCGCCTGACGATGAAGATCGCGATCATCGGACAGCAGGATTTCGGCAAGGCGGTGCTCGAGGCGTTCCTCGCGCGCGGCGACACGGTGGGGGCGGTGTTCTGCGCGCCGGAGAAGGAGGGCGCGAAGGCCGATCCGCTGCGCGTCGCCGCGCAGGAGAAGGGCCTCAAGGTGCTCCAGCTTCCCAACCTCAAGGGTCCCGAGGCGATCCGGGCCATGAAGGACTGCAACGCCGACATCGGCATCATGGCCTACGTGCTGCAGTTCGCGCCGCAGGAATTCGTGAAGATTCCCAGGCACGGCACGATCCAGTACCACCCCTCGCTGCTGCCGAAGTACCGCGGGCCGTCGTCGATCAACTGGCCGATCTCTCTCGGCGAGAAGAAGACCGGGCTCACCATCTTCCGTCCCACCGACGGCCTCGACGAGGGACCGGTGATCCTGCAGAAGGAAGCGCAGATCGCCGAGAACGACACCATCGGCACCGTCTATTTCGAGCGCCTCTTCCCGATGGGCGTGGAGGCCATGCTCGAGGCCGCGGACCTCGTCGTCGCCGGAAAGCACAGGGAGGTGGTGCAGGACGAATCGCAGGCGACCTACGAGGGCTGGTTCCGCGCCAACGAGTCGAAGATCAACTTCCACAACCACGTGACGCGCGTGCACGACCTCATCCGCGCCGCCGATCCCGCGCCCGGCGCGTGGACCACGCTGAACGGAAAGAAGGTGCAGCTCTTCGGCTCGAAGAAGCACCTGGCGCGCACGTTCGGCGCGGTGAAGGGCAAGGTCGGCGAGATCACCGAGATCGGCGAGGCCGGCATGCGCATCACCTGCCAGGGCGGCCAGGTCGAGGTCGCGAAGGTGAAGGGCGAGGAGACCCGGAAGATCTCTCCCGCGGAGTGGGCGCAGGCGGCCGGCGCCGGCGCGGGTACAATCCTCGGCTCGTGATCCGTGGCTTCCGCGTCCGCGGGAGCCCATTTTTCCTCGACGCACTGCATCCCCGTCCGCGGGGATGACCATTTCCGGCGGGAGTCAATCTCATGGCGCATGCGATCCGTTTCCACAAGACCGGCGGTCCCGAAGTCCTGCAATGGGAGGAAGTGAAGATCGGCGATCCCGGCCCGGGCGAGCTTCGCATCGTCCACAAGGCGATCGGCCTCAACTACATCGACACGTACCATCGCACGGGCCTCTATCCGATGCCGCTTCCCTCGGGCATCGGCCTGGAGGCGGCCGGCGTCGTCGACGCGGTGGGACCGGGCGTCACCGAGTTCAAGGCGGGCGACCGCGTGGCCTATTGCAACGGGCCGATCGGCGCGTACTCCGAGGTGAAGATCCATCCCGCGGAGCGCTGCGTGAAGCTGCCGGACGGCATCAGCTTCGAGCAGGCGGCGTGCATGATGCTCCAGGGACTCACCGTGCAATACCTGCTGCGCCGGCTGCACGTCGTACCCAAAGCGGGCGATACGGTGCTCTTCCATGCCGCGGCGGGGGGCGTGGGCCTCATCGCCTGCCAGTGGGCCAAGGCGCTCGGCATCCACGTCATCGGCACGGTGAGCTCGGAGGAGAAGGCGAAGCTCGCGCGCGACAACGGCTGCACCCACACCGTCATCTACACGAAGGAGGACTTCGTCGCGCGCGTGAACGAGATCACCGGCGGGAAGAAAGTTCCGATCGTGTACGACGGCGTGGGCAAGGACACCTTCATGAAGTCGCTCGATTGCCTGCAGGGCCGCGGGCTGATGGTGAGCTTCGGCAACGCCTCCGGCCCGGTCGGCCCGACGGACCTCGGCATCCTCTCCGCCAAGGGCTCGCTCTACGTGACGCGTCCCACGCTCATGGGCTACGTCGCCAGGCGCGAGGAGCTCCTCGCCGCGTCGAAGGAGCTCTTCGACATGGTGCTCGCCGGCAAGATCCGGATCGGCCCGCGCCAGTCCTACGCGCTGAAGGACGCCGCCCAGGCCCATCGCGACCTGGAAGGGCGCAGGACCACCGGTTCCACGGTCCTGCTGCCGTAGTCCGCGGGGCCCACCGGGCCCCCTTGATTCCCTCGCGCGCGGGGCATAGCCTGATCCAGTCAGGCGATGCCCCGAGCCGCTTGCGACTCCCGACACCGCTCCTTTCGATCCGCACCGGAAAGGAGGGTCTCCCATGAGAAGGATGTACGTAACGCTTCCCGACGTGGCCAGCGCGCGCAGCCTCGCGAACGACCTGCTCCTCGCGCGCATCGAGGACCGGCACATGCGCTTCCTCGCCCGCCGCGGCACCGACCTCGGCGAGCTGAACGAGGCTTCCTACTTCCACAAGACCGATGCGATCCACGGCGGCTTCGTGGGCCTCGTGATCGGCGGGGTGCTCGGCGCCCTGGTGGGCGCCGTGCTCGTCGACTATCCGCCCCAGGGCGTCTCGCTCGAGATGGTCGCGATCCTCGTTTCGGCGATCGTCGGCGCGATCCTCGGGGTGTGGGTCGCGACCATGGTGGGGCTGCAGGTGCCCAACTCGCGGCTGCGGCAATTCGAGGGCGACCTCCAGGACGGCCGCGTGCTGCTCATGCTCGACGTGCCGGCGCGACGCTTCGACGAGATGCGCGACATCATCGCGCGCAAGCATCCCGAGGCGATCGATCGCGGCCACGAGCCGACCGTCCCGGCGTTTCCATAGCGGGCGCCGCAGGAAGCGCCGGACGCGAAGGGCAGCCGCCGGCGAGCGCCGCCGCCGCAATCCGCGAGGCGCGGACGATGCCTCACGCTTCCACGTCAAGAGCGCGGCGCGGCGACGATCCGCGGGGCCGATCGAACCGCCGCGTTTGCTAAGATCCGAAGCTTTCCTTCCCGCTTCGAGTCCCTCCCATGGCCCTCCTCCTCCGCGAAGCCGACGTCGAGCGGCTGCTCACGATGGATGCCGCGCTCGAGCTGGTCGAGCGCGTGCATCGCGAGTATTCGACCGGACAGGCGATCGACGTGCCGCGCGAGCGCACGCGGCTGCCGAAGGCGGCCCTGCACATCCTGCAGGGCGCCGTTCCCTCGATGGGCGTGTTCGGCTACAAGGCGTATACGTCGAGCCGCGAGGGCGTGCGCTTCCTCGTCTACGCTTTCAGCGCGGAGCGCGGCAACCTCGATGCGATCGTCGAGGCGAACCTGCTGGGCATGATGCGCACCGGCGCGGCGGGCGGCGTGGCGGCGAAGTGGCTCGCGCGCGAGGACGCGAAGGTGGCGGGCGTGTTCGGCTCGGGGTGGCAGGCGCAGGGGCAGATCGAGGCGCTTGCGAAGGTGAGGAAGCTCGAGCGCGTGAAGGTCTTCTCGAGGAACGCCGAGAAGCTCGCGAAGTTCTGCGCGAGGATGCGCGAGCATCTCGCGCTCGACGTGGTCCCCGCGACGTCTCCCCGGGAGGCCGTGGAGGAGAGCGACATCGTCGTGACGATCACCACGTCGGCGACGCCGGTCTTCGACGGCGAATGGATCGCGGCCGGGACGCACGTGAACGCGGCCGGCTCCAACTCGCTGCTGCGCCAGGAGATCGACGAGACGACCGTGCGCCGCGCGCAGCCCGTCGTGGTGGACTCGCGCCCTTCGGCGCTCAAGGAGGCGGGCGACCTCCTGCCGGCTCTCGAGAAGGGGCGTCTCCACGGCGGCGCGCTCACCGAGATCGGCGAGGTGATCGCGGGACTGCGTCCGGGCCGCACGTCGCGCGATCAGGTGACGCTCTTCGAATCCCAGGGCATGGCGATCCAGGACCTCGCCATCGCCGCGCACCTCCTGCGCCTCGCCCGCGAGACGGGGGCCGGCTCCGAGGTGGATCTCGCGCGCTGAACGCCGGGCGGCGCCCATGTAAGATGGGCGCATCGCAACACGTCCACGGGCCGTGCCCCCCACGAGAAGGCCCGGGCTCCAGGGAGAAGCGATGAAGACCGCGTTCTGGAAGGCGGACTGGTTCCTCGGCCTCGTCATTGCCGTCGTGCTCTTCGGATTCGCGCGCACGGCCGGGTTCATCCCGGCCGTCGAGCGTTGGGCCTACGACGTGGGCGTGCGCATGACCTCGAAGCCGCCGAGCGACCGCATCGCGGTGATCGCGATCGACGAGCAGTCCATCGCCAACATCGGGCGCTGGCCGTGGTCGCGCGACGTGATCGCGAAGCTCATCGACGGGCTCTCGGCCGCGCACGCCAAGGTGATCGCGGACACGATCTTCTTCTTCGAGCCGCAGAAGGACCCCGGGCTCGCCTACGTGCAGAAGGCTCTCGACGTGATCCACCGGACGTGGCCCGCGCCCTCGCAGGACGTCCAGGGGGTCGCGCCCATCGGCGACGCGACGCCCGCCGCGCAGGTCCCCCAGCCGCCCCCCGAGGTCGCGGAGATCGGACACATCCTCGACGACGCCTCCTCGGCGCTCGACACCGACGCGCGGCTGGCCGCGAGCATCCGCAAGGCGGGCAACGTGCTCGTCCCGCTCGACTTCCAGCAGCTCTCCTATGCCGCGCCCCCCGGGCGTCCCGACAAGCCGCTGCCCGACTACGTGCTGAGGAACACGATCGGCGCGTCGACCGACGGTGGCGGCTCGTTCCTGCACGGCACCGGCGCGCTGGTGCCCATCGAGGCGATCGGCGCGGGCGTCGCGGGCATCGGTCACCTCGACAGCGTGCTCGACGAGGACGGCGCGGTGCGCTTCGAGCCGCTCATCCTCGACTACTACGGCGAGCAGTTCCCGTCGCTCGCGCTGCTCATCGCGGCGAAGAGCCTCAACCTGGGGCCCAAGGACATCACCGCGAGCATCGGCCAGAGCGTGAGCCTCGGCGGCAAGACCATCCGCACCGACGACCTGGGCGAGATGTACACGTACTTCTACAAGGACCGCGACGGCCGGCCCGCCTTTCCCATCGACTCCTTCTTCGACGTGTACACGGGCAAGATCCCGGCGTCGAAATACGCGGACAAGATCGTGCTCATCGGCGCGACCGCCGCGGGCGTCGGCGCTTCGCAGGTGACGCCGGTCTCCACGCAGATGAACCCGGTGACCACGCTCGCGCACTCGGTCTCTTCGATCCTGCAGGAGCACTTCTTCGTCGTGCCCGCCTGGGGCGGCCTCGCCGCGCTCGCCGCCTACCTCGCGGTCGCGCTCTACCTCATGCTGCTGCTGCCGCGCCTCAAGGCGGGCATGGGCGCGGCGGTGAGCGGCGTGATCCTCGCCGCGCTCTTCGGCACGCACTTCGCCCTCATGACCGGCCCCGGCCTCTGGATCCAGCTGATGCTTCCCGCGACGCTGCTCCTGGTCGGCCACGCGCTCCTCACGACCAAGCACTACCTCGTCACCGAGCAGCGCAAGGAGAAGGCGGACGTCGAGAGCGCCGAATCGAACCGCATGCTCGGCCTCGCGTTCCAGCAGCAGGGCCAGCTCGACATGGCCTTCGACAAGTTCCGCCGCGCGCCG
>DATIZV010000158.1:0-21948 GCA_035516915.1 Usitatibacter sp.
AGCATCGCGGCCCCCAGGCCGATCGCCTGGCGCACGCGCAGCCCCCCGATGGGCGCGATGGCGAGGACGCCGGTGAACTTGCCCGCGGCGCGCGCGAGCGCCACCACCACGCCGATCGCGCCGCCCTGCAGGAGGGAAGGAAGCGGCAGGCTCGCGCCGGTGATCACGAAGAGCACGATGTAGAGGAGCCGCCCGACCGGGGCGAGGTTCACGTTGAGCAGGTCGTAGCTGCGGTCGTCGTTCCGCGCGAAGAGGCCGAACGAGAGGAGCGCGAGGATCACGGGGAGCTTGAGCATCGCCGCGAGCCCCACGGCGCACACCACCATTCCCGCGATCAGCGCGAAGTGCACCTCGCGCGTCTTCTCGATGTGGCGCGCGATGGCCCGCGAGATCCACGACATCGCCGCGCCCAGCGCGAGCGAGCCCAGGAAGAGGTACAGCGGCTGCAGGATCGCCACCTCCACCTGCGACGATTGCGCCTCGTAGTGCTCGGAGCCGAGCAGGATCGTCACGAGGATCGAGGAGAGCAGCCCGTTCAGCGCGGTGAGGTTCATGGCGCGCTCGGTGACCTGCCCGTCGGAGCCCGTGTCGTGCACGATCAGCATGAGCACCGCGGGCGAGGTGGTCATCGCGATCGCCGCCGCGAGCCCGGCCTTCACCGCGTCGAAGCGGAAGGCGAGGAGCGCCGCGAGCACCGCGAAGAACGCGAGCAGGCTCTCGGCGAAGCCGCACGCGGCGATCGTCCAGTCGCGCTTCATCCACTTGAGGTCCATGCGCCGGCCGAGGTCGAAGAGCACGAGCCCGAGCGCGAGGTCCACGAAGATGCGCGCCTCGTCGAGGAGCGAGGACATGCCCATCGCCCGCGTGAAGGGCGCGAGCAGGAATCCCACCACGACGTATCCGATGATGCGCGGCACGCGCACCATGCGCGCGATCTCGCCGCCGAGCATGCCGGCCACGAGCAGCACGCCGAAGAGCAGCGGGTAGCTCAGCGTGAACGGCAGCGTCGGAAGGAACGAGAAATTCATACCTTGTAGAATGGCACAACCGCGCTTGGAATGGGCCTCGTGAGAAAAAGTTTCTTCCAGAACACGATCGCGCTCGTCTACGACTTCGACGGCACGCTCTCCCCGCAGCCCATGCAGGAGTACACGGTGCTCCCGAAGATCGGCATCGAGCCCGCGGAGTTCTGGTCGATGGTGAACCGCGAGGCGCGCGAGACCGAGTCCGACCCGATGCTCGTGTACATGCGCCACATCCTCGAGGCGCTCGAGCGGGTGAGGGTCGACGTGAAGCGCGGGGATTTCGCCGCGATGGCGCGCGCGATCGAGTATTTTCCCGGCGTGGCGACGTGGTTCGCGCGCATGAACGCGTACGTGAGGAAGCGCAGCCGCGGCCAGGCGAAGCTGCAGCACTACCTCATCTCCGCCGGGCAGAAGGAGATCCTCGACGGCGTCTCGATCCGCAGGCATTTCCGCCGCATCTACGCCTCCGAGTACCACTTCAACCACCACGGCATCGCGACCTTTCCGAAGCTCCTCGTCACCGACACGATGAAGACCCAGTTCCTGTTCCGCATCAACAAGGGCATCGAGAACGTGACCGACTCGATCAACGAGCACATGCCCGAGGAGGAGCGCCCGATCCCGTTCCAGAACATCGTCTACGTGGGCGACGGCATGACCGACGTGCCCTCGATGGCGCTCACCAAGAAGAGCGGCGGCCACACCGTCGCGGTGTACGACCCGCGCGGCGAGAAGGGGCGCGCCACCTGCGTGAAGCTGCTCGAGGCGCGCCGCGCGGACTTCATCGCCGAGGCGGACTTCCGCGCGGGAAGCCGCCTCACGCGCCGCGTCCAGCTCCTGCTCGACGCGATCGTCGCCGACATCGCGTACCGGCGCGAGGCGTTCGAGTGCCGCGTCGAGAACCGGAAGTGAGCGAGCTCACCTTCCGCGCGCTTCGCGAGCTCGCCGACGGGCGCTTTCATTCCGGCGAGGACATGGCGCGCTCCCTCGGGCGCTCGCGCGCGACGCTCTCGGAGGCGCTCAAGCAGGCGCCCGCGCTCGGCATCGAGCTCTTCAGCGTGCGCGGCAAGGGCTACCGCCTCGCCGTCCCCATCGAGTTCCTCGATGCCGCCTCGATCGAGGCGCGCCTCGCGAAGGAGCGCTCGCGCGTTCGGCTGCGCGTGGTGGACCAGGTGGATTCGACCAGCACGCGGCTCCTCGAGCTCGCCGCCGAGGGCGCGCCGTCCGGCACCTGCCTCGCCGCGGAGTGGCAGAGCGCGGGCCGCGGAAGGCGCGGCCGCTCGTGGGTCGCCACGGTGGGCGGCAGCCTCACCTTCTCGCTCCTGTGGCGCTTCGAGCGCGGCGCGGGCCACCTCGGCGGCCTCTCCCTCGCCGCCGGCGTCGCGGTCGCGCACGCGCTCGCCGAGACCGGCATCGAGCGCGCGCAGGTGAAGTGGCCCAACGACGTGGTGATCGACCTGCGCAAGCTCGCGGGCATCCTCGTCGAGACGAACGGGGAGATCCAGGGACCCACCGTCGCCGTGGTCGGCGTCGGCGTGAACTATCGCCTCGGCGAGCGTGCGATCGACCGCATCGACCAGCCGGTGGCCGACGTGGCGGGCTGCGCCTCGCCCGCGCCGCCGAGGAGCGTGCTGCTCGCCGCGCTCGTTTCGCACCTCGGCCGGGCCCTCGAGGATTTCGACCGGCGCGGCTTCCCCGGCGTGCGCGAGGAGTGGCGCGCGCTCCACGCCTACCAGGGACGCGCGGTGCGCGTGGTCCCGCCGCGCGACCCGCCGTTCGAGGCGCGAGTCGTCGACGTGGCGCCGGACGGTGCGCTGGTGGTCGAGGCCGGCGACGGGCGAAGCGTCGCGCTCGCCTCCGCGGAAATCTCGCTCCGCGCGCGCTGAGCCCCGCATGACCCGCCGCGAACGGCTGCTCGCGATCGACGCCGGAAACACGCGCATCAAGTGGGCGGTGAACGAGGACGGCGCCTGGGTCGAGCCGGGCGCCATCGCCACCGCCGACTCGGCGCGCATCGGCGAGGCGTGGAGCGCCCTCGCGCCGTTCGACCGCGCGATCGCGTGCAACGTCGCCGGGGCCGAGGTCGAGCGCCGCCTCGCGGCGGCCTGCGCCGAGCGCGGCGCGCGGCTCTCGATCGCGACCGCGCGCGCCGCCGAGCTCGGCGTGGTGAACGGATACCGCGATCCCGCGCAGCTCGGCGCGGATCGCTGGGCGGCGCTCGTCGCGGCGCACGCGATGGGGCCCGGCGCGAAGCTGGTCGTGAACGCGGGCACCGCGCTCACCATCGATGCGCTCGCCGCCGGCGGGCGCTTCGAGGGCGGGCTCATCGTCCCCGGCCCGGCGCTCATGCGCGCCTCGCTCGCCTCGGGCACCGCGCGCCTTCCGCACGCCGAGGGCGGCTTCCGGGAGTTTCCCGAGACCACCGAGGACGCGATCGCGAGCGGCGCGCTGCAGGCGTGCGTAGGCGCGATCGTGCGCATGCGCCACGCGATGGCCGAGCGCGCGATGGCCCCGGATCATGTCATCCTGTCGGGAGGAGCCGCGCGCGAGCTCGCTCCCCTGCTTCCCATGCCGTTCGCCTTCCACGAAAATCTCGTCCTCGACGGGCTCGCCCGCATCGCCCGCCATTCCTGACCGTGTCGCGCTTCCTCTTCTTCGTGCTGCTCCTCGCCGTTGCCGCGCTCGGCGCCCATATCTGGCTCTCCGCGGAAGCGAATCGCACGGACCTCTCCGTGCGCGAGTACAACGCGGACAAGGTGCGCGTCGTTTCCGTGACGCCACCGGTGGTCGCCGCGCGCAGTGCAGCGAACCTGCGGCGCGAGACGCAGGGGCTCGCGGGCGCGGCGTGCGTGCTCTTTTCCGGCATCGCGCCCGCGGACTTCGCGCGCGCCCACGACGCGTTCGCCGCGATGAACCTGGGCGACCGGCTCGCCGAGCAGCGCGTCGAGGACGTCACGCGCTACTGGGTCTTCATGCCGCCCGCCGCGGACCACCACGCGGCCGAGCAGACGATGGCGGGCCTCAAGCGCCTGGGCATCGGCGACCTCTCGGTCCGTCCCGACGACTCGATCTCGCTCGGCGTCTTCTCGCGCGAGGACGCGGCGCAACGCTTCCTCGCCTCGCTGCGGGCGAGGGGCGTGAGGGGCGCGCAGGTCGCACCCTTCGCGAAGGAGCTGCGCGACCTCTCGATGCTGGTTCGCGAGCCCGACACGGAGCTCGTCGCACGGCTCACGATCGTGCAGCGCGACTTCCCCGGCTCGAAGCTGCGCGCGGTGCCCTGCCCGGCGACCCAGGCGGCGGAAACGACGCAGTAGCATGGGAAAGATCGCACGCGTCTTCGCGGCGCTCGCCCTCGCCTGCTGCGCCGCCTGCTCGCTCCTCGATCCCTACGACATCCTGGGGCGCGAGGGCGAGACGTGGCCGTCGATTCCCGACGCGTACGTTCCGCAACCCGACCATCCGCTCGGGCGCCAGGGCCGGCTGCGCGCCTTCGACTTCGTCTGGAACACCATCGAGCGGCGCTACCACGATCCCTCGTTCAACGGTGTCGACTGGAAGGCGGTGGGCGAGCGCTACCGCCCGCTCGCCCTCGCCGCGCCCGACGACGACGCGTTCTGGGACGTCCTCGACCGCATGACCGGCGAGCTGCGCGACTCGCACACCCGCGTGGAATCGCCGCGCGACGTGCAGCTGCGGATGCACGGCGAGGCGATCACGCTCGGATTCACGATGCTCCCGGTCGGCGACCAGCTCGCGGTCGCAGCGGTCGACCCGAAATCCGACGCATGGTGGGCCGGCGTCCGTCCCGGGATGGTGGTCACGGCGATCGACGACCAGCCCGCCGCGCAGGCGTATGCCGCGCTCCTCGCCGCCTCGCGCGAGGCCTCCACCCCGCGCGCGCGCCGTTTCGCCGCGATGCACCGGCTCGTCATGGGCCGCGTGGGAACGAAGGTCTCGTTCGCCTTCCGCCGCGCCGACGGCTCGAGCTTCCGGGCGAGCCTCGCCCGCAAGCGCATCGAGCACCCGCGCTTCGAGATGCACCGCGTGCTGCCCTCGGGCTTCGGCTACCTGCGCTTCTCCGAGTGGAGCGTGGGCCTCACGCTGCGCGCCCTCGATGCGCTCGACGACCTGCGCGAAGCGCCGGGCCTCATCATCGACCTGCGCGGCAACCCCGGCGGGTCCGTGGAGATGGTGAACGCCATGCTGGAGCGCTTCTTCGCGAAGCGCACGAACCTCGGCACCGCGACCACGCGCAGCGGCAAGCCCGTCTCGATGCTGTTCGGCGCCGTGGAGATCATCAAGCTGCATCGCGAGGTGGGCGGAGACCCGGACGCGTATCGCGGACCGGTCGTGATCCTCGTCGACGGCGGCAGCGCGAGCGGCAGCGAGCTTTTTGCCGGCACCATGCAGGCGGTAGGCCGCGCGAAGGTGGTGGGCCGGCCGAGCTGCGGCTGCCTGATGGGCTTCCTCGGCTATGCGCACGTTCCCGGCGGTGCCGAGCTCGCCTACAGCGAGGTGGGCTTCGTGCTCGCGAACGGCCGGCACATCGAGGGCGAAGGCGTGATCCCCGACGTGGCGGTGCCGCTCACGCTTTCCGACCTGCAGCTCTTCCGCGACCGCACGCTCGAGGAGGCCGAGGCGCTCCTCGCGCGGGAAACGGCGAGGCACCCATGAGCACCGGCGCATCCGCGCTCAACCCCGGCGTGGCCAAGCGCGAGGTGTGGGCGTGGGCGATGTACGACTTCGCGAACTCCGGCTACACCACGGTCGTGCTCACCGCGGTATTCAACGCGTACTTCGTGTCGGTGGTGGCGCGCAACGCCGACTGGGCGACCTTCGCGTGGACCGCCGCGCTCGCCGTGTCGTACCTCGGCGTGATGATCCTGGGTCCCATCCTCGGCGCATGGTCCGACGCGCACGCGGCGAAGAAGCGGCTCCTCGCGATCTCGACCGTCGTGTGCATCGCGGGAACGGTCGCGCTCGCAGGGTGCGGGCCCGGCACGGTCGCCTGGGCGGTCGCCTTCATCGTCGTCTCCAACATCGCCTACTCGATGGGCGAGAACCTGTGCGCCGCGTTCCTTCCCGAGCTCTCGCGCCCGGAGGCGCTCGGCAAGGTGTCGGGATGGGGATGGAGCCTCGGCTACTTCGGCGGCATCCTCGCGCTCGGGCTCTGCCTCGCGTGGGTGCTGAGCGCCCCCGCGCGCGGCTCGACCTCGAGCGAAGCGGTGCCGGGAACGATGGTCATCACCGCGGCGATCTACGGCCTCGCGGCGCTGCCTACGTTCCTCTACCTGCGCGAGCGCGCGGTGCCGGCCGCGGTCCCGGGCGCGCGCGCCGCGCTCGCGCGGCTTCTCGAGACGGCGCGATCCTCGCGGCGCTACGAGGACCTGCTGCTGGTGTTCGCGTGCGGAACGCTCTACCAGGCGGGCGTCGCGACCGTCATCGCGCTCGCGGCGATCTACGCCGAGCAGGTGATGGGATTCAGGACCCAGGACACGATCGTGCTCATCCTGGTGGTCAACGTGACCGCGGCGGTGGGCGCGTTCGGCTTCGGCTACGCGCAGGACCGCATCGGCAAGACTTCCGCGCTGCGGCTCACGATCTGGGGCTGGGTCGCGATGACCGTGATCGCGTACTTCGCCACGACCGCGCCCGTGTTCTGGGTCGCGGCGAACCTCGCGGGGCTGTGCATGGGATCGAGCCAGTCGGCGGGACGCGCGCTCGTCGCCTACCTTTCGCCCGTCGAGCGCAGCTCCGAGTTCTTCGGCCTATGGGGGGTGGCGATCCGGCTCGCGGCGATCCTGGGCCCGCTGAGCTACGGCGCGGTCACCTGGATCACGCGCGGCAACCATCGCCTCGCGATCCTCCTCACCGGCGCGTTCTTCGTCGCTTCGCTCGTCGTCCTCGCGTTCGTGAACGAGGCGCGCGGGCGCTCGCGCGTGGCCTGATCCGCGTGTGAAGCGCGGCATTGCGCGCGGCGCGGCAAAGCACCATCATGGCGCCCATGCCGCAGCGCAAGAAGACGCTCTACGAAATCCTCGGCCTGGCGAACGACGCCCTGCCGATCGACGTCGGGCTCGCCTACCAGAAGCGCCTCGCGGAGCTGCAGCGCGCCGGGGCACTCGACCCGAGCGAGGCCGCGTTGCTGCGCCAGGCCTACGAGGTGCTCTCGAACGCGAAGCGGCGCGAAGCCTACGACGCATCGCTCGTCACCGAGTCGGAGAAGGCCGCGGCACGCGAGCAGGCGCAGGCGCCCGACCTGGTCCTCGAGGACGAGGAAGGCGAGGCGAAGCGCTGGCGCATCCCGCCGGTCGGCATCGGGGTCGGCGTCGTCGCGCTCCTCGTGATCGCCTTCGCCGTGTTCCATTCGTCGCGGCCCCCGCCTGCGCCCCCGCCGCCGCCGGTCGCCGCGGCTCCCCCTCCCCCTCCTCCGCCGCAGCCGCGCCAGCCGAAGGACATCCTCTTGCAGGCGCAGAAGTCGGTGGGCCGCGTGCAGGGCTTCGAGATGTCCGGCCGCGCGATCCCGCTCGGGCTCGCGCTCGCCGTGGACGAGAGCGCGATGGTGACGACGTGCCACGGCATCCCGGCCGGCTCGCAGCTCGTGGTCTCGCTCGGTGCCGAGAATCGCTCGGCGACGCTGCTCGTCGCCGACGAATCGCTCGACCTGTGCCGCCTCTCGGTGGATCCGCCGCTCGTGCCGCTCGCGCTCGCCGATCACGACCCGAAGCCCGGCGAGGCGATCTACGCGATGGGCGCGAACGCGCGGGGCGAGCTCGCCCTCACCGAGGGCAAGGTGAGATCGATGGTCCCCGATTCACGCGGCCCGATGATCGAGCTCAGCATGCCGGTCGCGCCCAACGGCAGCGGCGGCCCGGTGTTCGACGAGTACGGCAAGCTCGTCGGCATCGCGACCACGAGCCAGGGACACGGCGCCGGCGTGAGCCTCGCGATCCCCGCCGCGTGGCTCGCGCGCATGCGCTCGCGGGAGAGCGCGCGCGCCCCGGCGGGCGCGGGCGGAGGCTAGCGAACCTCAGCCGAGCATGCGCGCGCCGTCCGCGCCGGCGCAGCTCGAGAGGAGCAGGAGCGCGAGCACCACGCACACCGCGAACACGACGGCGAAGACCGTATCGAGCGAAGGCCGCCAACGCATCGCGCTATCCGGGCAAGGACGCGGCAAGGGCGGCGAAAGCATCGGTCATGCGATAGAAGTCGGGCCGTCTCTCGGAAGAGACGCGATGATGCGCGGGCAAGCTTGCGGTGCGCTGACCGCGCCCGTCCCCCGCGTGCTCCACGCGTGCTATGCTGGATGCGGCACATTCTTCCCTCCCCGCCACCGGTCAACTTCCATGCGCGTACTGATCGTCGAGGACGACTCGATGCTCGCGGACGGCCTCACCGCGACCCTTCGCCACGAGGGCTACGTGGTCGATTCCGTCTCCAGCGCCGAGCAGGCCGAGGCCGCCATCAAGGTCTCGGATGTGGACCTCATCATCCTGGACATCGGACTACCCGGAATGGACGGCTTCACGTGGCTGCGGCGCCTGCGCTCGCGCGGCGACGAGCAGGCGGTGCTGGTCCTCACCGCGCGCGACGCGGTGAGCGATCGCGTGCACGGCCTGAAGCTCGGCGCCGACGACTACCTGCCCAAGCCCTTCGCGCCCGAGGAGCTCACCGCGCGCGTCTCGGCGCTCGCGCGCCGCGGCCGCGCCATCCGCTCGCGCGTGATCGAGCACGGGCCGCTCACCATCGACCTCGCCCGCAAGCGCGCGATGATCCATGGGAAGCCCATCGACCTGCCGCAGCGCGAGCACGCGATCCTCGAGTACCTCTTCTCCAACATCGACGCGATCGTCGGCAAGGAGAAGATCGCGAGCGCGGTCGCCTCGTGGGACGAGCACATCTCGGCCAACGCGATCGAGGTCCACATCTCGCGGCTGCGCGCGAAGCTGGAACCCTCGGGCATCCGCATCCGCACCGTGCGCGGCCTGGGATACATCGTCGAACCCTGGAGTGATGAGAAGCCTCAGGCTTAGGCTCTTCGCCTGGCTGATGCTTCCCCTGCTGGTGGTCGGCGCGACCGCCGCCGCCGGCGCCTACCTGTTCATGGAGCGGCGGCTCACCGCCGCCTACGACCTCGACCTCGGCGACATCGCGCGAACGCTCGTGCCGTACATCCACGAGCACGAGGGCGTGCTCCGCCTCGACCTCACCAAGATCGCCGACGCGGTCCTGCGCGCCGACAGCACCGACCGCATCTACTACGTGGTGCGCGACGAGGCCGGGAACGTGATCGCCGGCGACGCGAACCTCAAGTCCCCGCCGCGCATCCCCGGCGAGTCGCTGCTCTACTGGGACGACAAGCTCGAGGGACGGCCGATCCGCGCCGTCGCCATGGAGGCCGCGGTGGCGGGCAAGCCCGTCTCCGTGGTGGCGGCCGAGACCACGTTCAAGCGCCAGCACGCTTCCGAGGACGCGCTGGTCTCGGCGATCGCGCCCGTCGCGCTGCTTTCGCTCGCGGCCTTCGTCGCGGTGGTGATCGGCGTGCGCCGCGGCCTCGGGCCCCTCGAGCGCCTGCGCGAGGAGCTGCAGTCGCGCTCGCACGTCGACCTGCGCCCCGTCGAGGAGGGCCGCGTCGTCGAGGAGCTGCGCCCGCTGGTGCGCGAGCTGAACCTCATGCTCGCGCGGCTCAAGGACGCGCAGAGCACGCAGGCCCGCTTCATCGCCAACGCCGCGCACCAGCTGCGCACGCCGATCGCCGCGCTCGTGACGCAGCTCGATCTCGCCTGGCGCGAGGCCTCGGAGCGCGAAGCGCACGTGAGGCAGGCGCGCGAAGGGGCGGCGCGCCTCGCGCGCCTCGCGCAGCAGGTGCTCTCGCTCGCCGCGGCGGACCCGGTGTCGAATCCCGTCGCGCGCACGGAGAGCTGCGACATCTCGGACATCGTGAAGGGACATGCCGACGCGTGGGTGCGCGCGGCCAACTCGCGGCGCGTGGACCTCGAGTTCGACCTCGCGCCCGCGCCCATCGAGGGCGACCCGGTGCTCGTCGGCGAGATGGCGGCGAACCTCGTCGACAACGCCACGCGCTACGGCGCGAAATACGTGCTGGTCGGGTCGCGGCGCGAGGGCAGGCACTCCATGCTCGAAGTGGTCGACAACGGTCCCGGCATTCCGCCCGAGGAGCGCAGCCGCATCTTCGAGCGCTTCCGGCGCCTCGACCAGCAATCGGCCGAAGGAAGCGGGCTCGGGCTCGCGATCGTGCAGGAGATCGCGCAGCGCTACGGCGCGTCGGTCGAGGTGGAGGACGCGCCCTCGGGCCGGGGCACGCGCATCTGCGTCATGTTCCCCTGAGGCGAACCGGGCACGGTTCCCGCCGATGCAGGTCTCCACGCTCATCGGCTCCTACGGCTACCTCGCCGTCTTCGTCGGCGCGTTCCTCGAGGGCGAAACCATCCTCGCGCTCGCCGGCCTCGCCGCGTTCCACGGCTACCTCGACCTCTACACCGTGATCGCGATCGCGCTCACGGCGGGCTTCGCGGGCGACCAGCTCTATTTCTTCGTCGGGCGCTACAACGGCGCACGCATCCTCGCGCGATTTCCCGGCGCGCAGGCCCGCGCGCATCGCCTCGACGCCATGCTCGCGCGCTGGCACGCGCCGCTCATCATCGCGATCCGCTTCCTGTACGGATTGCGCATCGCCGGGCCCGTGCTGCTCGGGATGGGCCGCGTGCCCGGATGGAAGTTCATGCTGTACAACTTCGTCGGCGCCGCGATCTGGGCGCCGCTCGTCGTCGGCGTGGGCTATGCGTTCGGGTCGGTGGTCGAGGCGCTGATCGCCAACGTCGAGCAGTACGAGATGTGGCTCTTCGTCGCGGTGATCGCGCTCGGAATCGCCGGGGCGGGGGTCCACGCGCTGCTCTCGCGGCGGCGCGAGCGGGCGAAGCAGCGGCCGCGGATCCGCTAGAACTCGTACTCCGCCTGCAGCCGGAAGCCGTTGTCCGCGGTGGCCTTCGTGAGGCCGAAGAGCCATGCCGCGTTCCACTCGATCTCCTGCCGCCCCTCGAGCTTCACCTTGCCGTAGACCACCGGGCCGATGCGATGGCTCTGCGCGTCGTGGGGAAGCCACTCGTTCCACTGGCCGAGGTCGCCGAAGGCCTGCGCGCCGACGTCCAGGCCGTTGTGCAGGTGATACGTGACCTGCGCCTGGTAGCTCAGCTCGGTCTCGTTCGGCTCCTCGGAAACCGGCTGCGAGGCGCGCTCGAGGAACACGTTCGTGTTCCAGCGCAACGGTCCGGTGTCCCATTGCACGAGCGGGCCCATGATGACGATGAAGCGCCCCTCCTCGCGCGCGCGCGGCACCTCGGTCTCGACGAGGAAGCCGACGTCCGCCGGGTACTTGTTGGTCTCGGTGAGCTGGAACTTGTTCTCCCACTCGAACTCGTCGTAGCGCGTGCGATCGCCCGGATCCTTGTGGTACTTGACGTAGGCCTCGGTGAACCACCACTGCGTCGCGCCGTAGCCCAGGCCGATGCTCCCGGCGCTCTCGCGCTCCTGCGCCTCGTCGAAGTAGCGCGTGCCGTACTTCGTGTCGATCTCGCGCTCGCCGTATTCCACGAGCGGCGTGTTCACGTATTCGTTCGGATCGGAGTCGGCGTGGGCGAAAGCGGGCAAGCCGAGGGCGACGGCTGCGAGCAGCCGGGCGTCGATGCGCATGGAAAGCTCCTAGGTAGGGTTCGGTGCGGTTCCGGCGGGCGCTCGCGGCTCGGATCGCCTTCGCGCCCACGCCATGCCGGCGAGGATCACGACCAGTACCGTGACGAAGAACGCCATCTGCATGCCCGAGGGCTCGGCGTCATAGCCGATCATTCCCTGCAGCGCCTTGCCCACGAGCGAGGAATTCGACACGATCCACGAGGTATCCCACAGCGGGGATGCCAGCGTCGGCAGCTTGTCGGCCTGGATGAGGAAGCGCGCGGCCTGGGCAGCCATGCCGGATGCGAGGAGCAGCACGAGGAACGAGGTCGCGGAGAAGAACCAGCGCAGCGGGATGCGCAGCAGCCCCTTGAAGAGCAGCCAGCCGACGGCGACGCCGCCCGCCAGCCCGATCGCGCCGCCCGCGACCATCGGCAACCTCGACTCGTGCCCCGAGATCGCGACGCCGTAGAGGAAGAGCACCGTCTCCGATCCCTCGCGCAGCACCGCGATCGCGACCACCACGAAGAGGACCGACATCTCCTTCGCGCCGCTGCGGATGTCGGCGCCGACGCGATTCGCGTTCGCGGCGAGCTCGCGTCCGTGCACCGACATCCAGATGTTGTGCCATGCGAGCATCACCACCGCCACGCCGAGGATGGACGCATTGAAGAGCTCCTGGCCCATGCCCTGCGCGAGGTTCGAAAGCACGTTCGCGCCGGCCGCGACGAGGAGCGAGCCGAGGATTCCGGCGCCGATGCCCGAGAGGATCCAGCGCGAGCGGCCCGGAATGCCGCGCGTGGCGGCGGATACGATCCCGACGATGAGCGCGGCCTCGAGGACCTCGCGGAAGACGATGAGCGCGGTCGCGAACATCGCGCCTCCTACTTCGCGACGACGACGCCATGCGCCGTCTTCTCGTTGTACTCGCCCATGAACTTGTACTCGCCCGGCCTGAGCGGCCCGAGCCATACGACGCCCTTCGACTTGCCGGGGATCACCTTCTCGATGCGCAGGTCGCCGCTGTCGAACTCCTCGGGCTCCGCGTCGCGATTCTCGATCGTGAGCTTCACCTTCTTGCCGGCGGGCACCTCGATGCGATCGGGCGCGAACCTGTGGTTCTCGAGCACGGTAGAGGGCTCCTGCTCTGCGAATGCGGCGAAGGAGGCGGTTGCGAGCAGCGCGGCGGCGAGGCGATACATCCGTTTCTCCGTAGTTGGGGTGTCCGAGGTAGGGCGCAGGAAAATGATAATCGTTCTTATTTGGAATTGCAACCGGTTCTCATTACGCTAGCCGACGATCCCTCCAAGTGTTTGGCCCCGATCAAGAAAATCGCACGTTGCGCGCGCTTCGCGGCGGCTCGGGAGGCCCGTTCGGACTACGGGATGCGGGCCGCGGGGCGAAACGCGGAGACCTCGCCGCGTGTCTGCGAAGAACGCCCCCAACGAGGAGGAACGCATGGTGCCCATCGCCGCCCTCGCCGCCCTCGCCGCCCTCGCCGCGCTGCCCGCCCTCGCGACGGTGAACGTGAACACCGCGCAGCAGAGCGAGCTGCAGTCGCTGCGCGGGCTCGACAAGTACCAGGCGCGCACGATCATCGAGTACCGCAATCTCAACGGGCCGTACCGCTCGCTCGACGACCTCTCGCAGGCGCTCGGCGAAAGCACGACGGAGAAGGTCGCGCGCGAAGTCGCTTTCAGCGGGCCGCCGTATGTTGCTCATCGGCACGTCGCGAAATCGAGAGGCGTCAAGAAGAAGAAGACGCGGTGAGCGGGAACGGCGCCGGGGCGGACGACGCAATCGCCGCTCGACGCCATCGAGCAAGCGTCAGGCGGACGACGAAGCCGCCGGCGAACGCTGGAGCCGCGTGCCGGCGGCGCGGATTCTATCTTGCGAAGCCTTCCCCGAGCAGGTCGCGCGCCTGCTTGCCGAGGCGCTCGAGGCCTTCGAGCTTCTTCTCCACGAATTGGCGCGCGCGCCGCTCCTGCGCAGGATCGAGCATCGCGAAGAACCGCTCCCACTCGCGGCGCGCCTCGCGGAAGAGCGGCCGGTTCTGCTCGACGATCTCGTCCTGGGCGCGCGCGAGCTCGTTCAGGTCAGGATGCGGCTTCGCGAGCTCCTCGGCGATGCGCCCCTTGAGCTCGAGCACGCCGAGTCCGGCGGAGACGAGCGCACGCTGCGTCGCGCCGGTCGCGACTTCGTACTGCGCCTTCTGCGCGGGATCGAGGCGCAGCGAGCGCTCGAGCTCGTCGAATCCGGGAAGGCTCGAGGCGTGCGCGGCGTGCGCGGCGAGGAGGAGCGCGGCGGCCGCGAAGAGCGTGCGAGGGCGAACCATCGCACCATTCTGCCGCAAACCGGCGACGAAGGGCCGCATCCCGCCAAGCCTCGGGCAGAATAGGGGGTTGGCAAACTGCGCCGTTCCCGCGGAGGCGGGAATCCCGTGACCCGAATTCGTCATTCCCGCGCAGGCGGGGATCCACCATGAACGACACCAAGACGCCGCCCGAAGGCGCGCACGTCACCAACTTCATCCGGCAGCACATCGAGCGCGACCTGGCCGAGGGGAAGTACGCCTCGCGGCGCTGGTCGGGTGCGCCCGGCCCGCTCGCCAAGCAGCAGGACGCACCCGTCGACGCCGCCAAGATCCGCACGCGCTTTCCGCCCGAGCCGAACGGCTATCTCCACATCGGCCACGCGAAATCCATTTGCCTCAATTTCGGAGTGGCGCAGGAATACGGCGGCGTGTGCCACATGCGCTTCGACGACACGAATCCCGAGAAGGAGGAGCAGGAGTACGTCGACGCGATCCTCGACGCCGTGCATTGGCTCGGCTTCCACTGGGGCGCGAACGACCAGTACCTCTACCACGCGTCGGATTACTTCGAGTGGATGTACGAGTTCGCGGTCGCGTTGATCGAGCATGGCGATGCCTACGTCGATTCGCAGACGGCGGAGGAGATGCGCGCGACTCGCGGCAATTTGAACGAGGCCGGGATCGCTTCGCCGCATCGCGATCGCTCGGTCCAGGAGAACCTGCGGCTCTTCCGCGAGATGCGCGACGGGAAATATGCGGATGGCACCCACGTGCTGCGCGCGAAGATCGACATGGCCTCGCCCAACATCAACATGCGCGACCCGGCGATCTACCGCATCCGCAACGCCGCGCACCACCGCACCGGCGACAAGTGGCACATCTATCCGATGTACACCTACGCGCACCCGATCGAGGACGCGCTGGAGAACATCACGCATTCGCTTTGTACCTTGGAATTCGAGGATCAGCGGCCTTTCTACGATTGGCTCCTGGATCGGTTGGCAACCCTGGGCAAGCTGCAGCGCCCTCTCCCGCAGCAGATCGAGTTCTCGCGGCTCAATCTCACCTACACCGTGATGAGCAAGCGGTTCCTGAAGGAGCTCGTCGATCTCGGGCGCGTCGATGGATGGGACGATCCGCGCATGCCGACGCTGGTGGGCGTGCGTCGTCGCGGCTACACGCCGGAGGGATTGCGGCTCTTCGCCGAGCGCGTGGGCGTTTCCAAATCGGATTCCGTGATCGACTACTCGGTGATGGAGGACGCGCAGCGCGAGGTGCTGAACGAGATCACGCCTCGCCGGATCGCCGTGCTCGATCCGCTCAAGCTCGTGATCGACAACTGGCCGAAGAACCACGTCGAGGAATGCTTCGCCCCCAACCATCCGCAGAAGCCGGATTGGGGGAAGCGCTCGATGCCGATGACGGGCGAGCTCTGGATCGAGCACGAGGACTTCCTCGAGACGCCGACCAAGGGCTACTTCCGTCTATACCCCGGCAACCAGGTGCGCCTGAAGTACGGTTTCGTCGTTCGCTGCACCGGGTATTCGAAGGATTCTTCCGGTCGCGTCGACGAGGTGCATTGCGACTACCTGCCCGAGACCAAATCGGGGACGCCGGGTGCGGATGCCGTGAAGGTGAAGGGGAATATCCACTGGGTGTCCGCCGCTCACGCGTACGAGACGGAGGTCGCGCTCTACGATCGGCTGTTCAACGTGCCGAATCCGGGGAAGCGGACCGGCAATTACCTCGATGACGTGAACCCGCATGCGAAGACGGTGGTGCGGGCGTTTCTCGAGCCTTCACTCAAGGAATGCCAGGTCGAGGAGAGGTTTCAGTTCGAGAGGCACGGCTACTTTGTCGCGGATCGACGCGACTCGAAGCCCCAACGCCCAACGTTCAATCGAACAGTGACCCTTCGCGACTCCTGGACCGGAAGCAAGGGTTGATCGACAGCTCGTCGATGCGCGGCCTCCGCCCGGAGATAAGATGCCCGCACGCCGACGATAGTGCGGCTAAGCGACACGCCCGCGCTGATCGACCTTGATCACCAACCGTGGGTTGAACGCGGCATTCTCGTTCACCCCGTCTCGGGCATAGCCACGCGGATTGCACACGACCCGCGTCTCACCCAGCCGGTAATCGAAGGAGTCGTGCATGTGCCCATGGATCCACAATTCGGCACGACTGGCCTCGACCAACTCCTCGGCATTGGAGGCAAAACACGCGTTGAGCAGCGAGTCGGCGAATCGAGGATGGATGCTCCTTGGCGAGGGCGCGTGGTGGGTGATGACCACGGTTGGCCCGTCATGCGGCTCCGCGACCTTGCGTTTGAGCCACTGCACGTTGACGTGGAATAGCGCCGTCGCGTCATCAGGCGTGAACACGCGCTCGTCCTCCGCGCCGTAGCGGACGATGCGGAAGTCGTTCATGGAGGCACAAGCCTCGCGCATCGCGTCCGCTCGCAGCTCGCCATCGCCGCAAATCAGGAAGTCGGTCCACAGTGTGGTGCCGAGGAAGCGCACGCCGTCGAGCATGGCTTCATCGTTGTCGAGCAGACGCACGTTCGTTCCGGCGCAGAGCCGCTTCAGCTCCGCGCGCGTGCCGGCGATGCTGCCGCCATAAAATTCGTGGTTGCCGGCGACGTAGAGCACCGGTTTGCGCAAGCCCGCTAGCCATGGCACGGCCTTTTGCGGGCGAGCGATGTCGCCCGCCGCGATGACCACGTCGGCGTCGTTCGCCGGCACGTCAAGCGGGCCGCGGCTCAGGTGCAGGTCGGAGAGGATGTGGAGCTTCACTGCGGGGAGGATAGCGCACGTACGTCCGCTGCTGGCCGGAAGGCGACACCGCCGTGAATTGCGGCCTGGTCACCCGCGAAGCCCTTCCAGCATCTCCCGAAAATCCTCCGGCGCCTCCCGCTCGAACGACACACGTTCACCAGTCTTCGGATGCGGGAACCCCAGCGTCCGCGCATGCAGCATCGTCCGCGGTGCGTCGATCTTCGGGCCCTGGTAGTCGCGGATGTAGACGCGCTCGCCGACCAAGGGATGGCCGAGCTCGGACAAGTGAATGCGAATCTGGTGCTGCCGACCGGTCTCGAGCCGGCATTCGACGAGCGTCGCCCCCTCCAGCCGCTCGATCGGCCTCACGTGAGTGACGGAATGCCTGGCATCGGCAGGAGGAGCGCCATGGGCACGACGAAAGTGTCCGTGCGAGCCGCGCAACCCGTCGCCGCGATCCATGACGAGATGCGTCTCGATGTCGGTCTCGGGAACGGCGCCGTGGGCGATGGCGTGGTAGACGCGATCGATGTCGTGCGCGCGGAATTGCGCGGCGAGGATGCGCTTCGCCTCCGCCGTGCGCGTGAACACCATGAGCCCGCTCGTGTCCTTGTCGAGACGGTGGACGACGCCGAGGCCCACGTCGCTTCCACGGCCGCCCATGCGTCGCAGCAACGTGCGCGTGTACTCGGCGAGCGTCTCCTTGTTGCCGGGCTCGTCGGCCACGGCCAGCATCCCGGCCGGCTTGTCGACGACCACGACATCGCGGTCGGAGAACACGATCGCGCTCTTCGCGAGCGGGCCCTTCTCGAGCTTCGGCGCCTGCGGGTCGACGGCGACGATCGCGTCGGGAGAGATGCGCGCCGCCGGATCGAGGCAGCGCTCGCCATCCACCGTGACCCGTCCGTCGCTGCAGAGCTTGCGGGCGCGCGACCAGGAAAGGCCGGTCCGCTCGCGCACGACCGCGGCGAGGGTCTGGCTTATCGGCTGCCCTTCACGAAGTCGAGCGCGGCCTGGAAAAGCTCGAGGTCCTTCTCGTACTCCGAAGCATCCGCGCGATCGATCTGGATCCACTCCTTCGTGCTCGGCATCCCGGCGGGCTGGAAAGTGGTCACGTTCTCGCGCGAGAACTGCAGCTCGCGCGCCATCGCGACCGGAAGCCGGAGCCCGACGCCGTTGCCGCTGATGCAGGCGAACATGCGGTCGTTCACGAAGTAGCCGTCGAGGCCGCCGATCTTCTTCGAGACGACGCCCGGAAGCTTGAGCAGCACGGCGTCGACCTGCGACTTGCGGGTGGGTTTGGCGTTGTCGCTTTTCATGCACGGAATGATAGGGCAATCCGCGCCGGTCCGTCCCGGGCGCGGACGCTTCGGCGCCGGAATGAAAACGGCCGACTGGGCATGGTCGTCACAATCCGATACAGAAAGTCACCCCTGCGCCCGGCGTTCGGTCCTACGCTTGCGGCTCGATTCCTCGCTCGGAGAAGATCATGCAGCTCAAATCCATCATCGTCGCGGCCGCCCTCGCCGCGGCATCCATACCGCTCGTTGCGTCCGCGCAGTTCTTCCAGCATGGCGGCTTCGGCCACGGCGGCATGCACGGCAAGGGCATGCGGGGCGGACCGATCGCCTCGAATCCCACCCTCGTCGCGGACCGCACCGCCCTCGAAAGCGCCTTCTCGCAGCTCACGTCGGACGCGAGGGCGGGCAACACTTCCGCGATCGCCGGCGACCAGGCCGCGATCACCTCGGCGCTCGGCAAGCTGCAATCGGATCGCGCCGCGCTCGCGACCGCCATCCAGGCGAGCGCCGCCGTGCAGAGCGCGAAAGCGGCGCTCAAGGCCGACCATCTCGCGATCGAGAAGGACCGCGTGCAGCTGCGTTCCGACCAGATCGCGGGCAACACCGCCGCCGTCGACGCGGACAAGCAGGCGCTCACCGCCGACATGACGAAGGTCCGCAACGACTTCAAGACGCTCTCCGACGCGATCGCCGCGATCACGATCTAGCTTGCGATCGTGGGAACGAAAACGGCCGACTGGATGCCTCCGGTCGGCCGTTCGACGGATCCGCATCGGATCCGGCCGGGATCGCGGTGAGGAAATCGGGAACGCGCTACTCCACTCCCTCCACGATCCGGAAATCCCGCTCGACCGATCCCTCGCCGAGGGCGCGCAGCGCTTCCTGGTACGCCGCTCCGTCGTGGCAAGCGACCGCTTGCGACACGCTGGGAAATTCGACCACCACCGTTCGGAGCAGCACGCCGCTCTCGTAAGCATGCGCCGCGGTGCCGCGCGCGAGGAACCTGCCGCCTCCGGCGTGGATGGCGGGCGCCGCGAGCTTCGCGTACGCGGCGAGCTTCTCGGGATTGCGGATCGCGCGATAGGAAGAAATCCAGTACCCCTTTGCCATGAGAGCTCCTCGGTGACCAGCCGGGAGCGATTGTAATCCCACGCCGCCCTAGCCGAGCGCCTTGCGGATCTTCTCGAGCGTCGCGGCCGAAGGCGGGCCGCGATCGGCGAGCAGCGTGATTCCCGATTCCGGCAGCGCCATCGCGTAGCCGAGGTCGATGGGCTTGTCGGGACTCTCGATGCAGTCGCCGGGCACGATCGCCGACTTGAATTCGACCGTCGCGGTGACGAGCCATTCGAATCCGTTCGCGTTGAACGTCATCGTGAACTCGCGGGTGTGGGAGAGCTTCTTGTCCCAGTCGGGCTCCTCGGTCGCCTCGCACTTGCAGCCCGAGCCGCAGCCGGGAGGCAGCTCCTTGTCCGCCATCCACGCGTCGATCTTCGCCTGGAGCGCCTTGTCGTAGTCCGCCGGCTTCGGGTACTTGTCCATCGGCGGATCGGGATTCTTCGAGGTCGCGGTCACCTCTCCCGTGACCTTGCCCTTCCTGCGCTTGCGGATCTTGCAGTCGCTGTCGCACGCCATGGCTTCCTCCCTGCACGGACGAATTCGGCGACCCTACGCGCTCGAGCGGTCGCGCGCATCGTGCGTATGCAGCGGCAAACGAGCGCAATATCCGGCGCGCCGGGACCCTCGCTCCTCGACCGCGCGCGGCAATCGAATGGCGCGTTGCCGTATCATCCGCCTCGTGACCGATACCCCGTTCCGACCGGCGGAGCCGCCAGGCGCAGGAGCCGCTTCGCGGCTCGCGGATTTCGGCGAAGCCATCGCCTTCGCCCAGGCGCACGAAGTGCCGTGGCCGCGCGACCCGGCGGCCGATCCGGCGCGCTGGGGCGTGCATCACGACGACCCGCCGCCGTTCAATCGGCTGCGCGGCCCCGTCCACGAGCGCGGCGGCGTCTGCGGCGTGATCCGATTGCGCGGCGCGGAGGTCGCGGCGTGGGGCGATCCGGATCGCGCGGACCTCACGTTCAGCGTCGCCAAGACGTATCTCGCGTTGCTCGCGGGCATCGCGCACGCACGCGGCATGCTCGAGCCCGGCGAGCGCGTGGCCGAACGCCTTCCGGGAATCGGATTCGATTCGCCGCACAATCGCGCGATCACCTGGGAGCACCTCCTCGCGCAGACCAGCGAATGGGAAGGCGTGTGCTTCGGCATGCCCGACCAGGTGGAGCACCATCGCCACGTGTCGCACGACCCGAAGCCCGCGGGCGGCAGGAAGGGCGAGAAGCGCCCGCTCCACGTCCCGGGCACGTATTGGGAATACAACGACGTGCGCATCAACCAGCTCTCGCTCGCCTTGCTGCACCTCTTCCGGCGGCCGTTGCCCGAGGTCTTCGTGGAGTCGGTGCTCGCGCCGCTCGGCGGGTCGACCGGCTTCCGCTGGGAGGGCTACGACGACGCGTGGATCGAGATCGACGGCCGGCGCATGCAATCCGTTCCCGGCGGAACGCACTGGGGCGCCGGCGTATCGATCGGCGCCCGCGACCAGGCGCGCATCGGGCAAATGTTGCTCGACGGCGGCGCGCACGCGGGCCGGCAGGTCGTGCCGCGCGAGTGGGTGCGCGAGATGCAGCGGCCCTGCGCGGTCGCGCCTTTCTACGGCCGCCTCGCCTGGCTCAATCGCGATGGCCGCCTCTTCGCGGACGCGACGCGCTCGAGCTGGTTCATGGTCGGCGCGGGCGGGAATTACGTGTGGATCGATCCCGAGAACGAGATGGTCGCGGTCGTGCGCTGGCTCGATCCGGCGCACGCGAACGCGTTCGTGAGCCGGGTCGCGGGAGCGCTCGCACGGCGCTCGGCGTAGGCCGTTCGGAGCAGGCGCCGGGAGCAACGCGCGCCGGCGCGATCAAACCGGGAACGCTCCACGGAGGCTTCCCATGAAATCGCGAATTCCCGCTTGCGCCGCGGCGCTCCTCGCGGCCGGCGCCGTCTCGCTCGCCGCGGCCCAGACGGCGCAGCCATCCCCGCCGGCCTCGTCGCCGTCGCTCGACTTCGTCCAGGAGCCGATCGCGACCGCGACGCAGGCGCAGGGCAAGGACGCCCAGCTCGGCGCCGCGATCGTGCAGGCGCTCGACGCCGATCCCTCGCTCAAGGACTCGAAGATCACCGTTCAGCCCGAGAACGGGAAGGTCACGCTCACCGGGGCCACGCTCACTCGCGCGCAGAAGCAGCGCGCGGGCGAGATCGCCATCGCGCAGGCCGGCCAGGGCAAGGTGATCAACGCGATCCTCGACGACCAGACCTGATCGGCCCCGCGCGAGGCCGATGCATGACGGCGCGATGACGATCGGCGAGCGCCCGCTCAGCCGCAGCCGCGCGCGCGCATGCCCTCCCGGAATTTCTCGCGCTCCTCGGGGCTCATGCGCTCCCAGCGCTCGGCCATGCGCGCGCGCCAGTGCATGTGCCCGCCACGGCCGACCCCGAAGCGGAAGCCGAAGAGGATGCGCACGAGGAAGAAGAGGCCCAGGGCCTGCCAGTAGTCGATCGCCTTCCAGCCGATGATGGGCGGAACGAGCCAGTTCCAGAGCTCCATCACGAGGAAGGCGAGCGCGAGGCTCCCCAGGATCAGGAACACCGCCATCCTGAGCACGAACACGATTCGATGCTTCCGGCTCGGGTGCATGGTCAATCTCCTTCTTGCGTGAATTCGTCGCGGATCGCCACGAGGCGCGCGCGCAGGTGCAGCACCGCATAACGCTTGCGCGAGAGCAGCGTGTTGATCGGGATGCCGG
>DATIZV010000159.1:0-7837 GCA_035516915.1 Usitatibacter sp.
CGATGCAGGCGTCGAAGCCGAGCTCGTTCACGACGTAGTCGCATTTGGCGCGGCCGCCCGCGATGCCGACCACGCGGCAGCCCTGCTGCCTCGCGAGCTGTCCGACCACGCTGCCCACCGCGCCCGAGGCGGCCGACACGACGACCGTCTCGCCGGTCTTCGGCTGCCCGAGCTCGAGCAGCCCGAACCAGGCGGTGATGCCCGGCATGCCGAGGATGCCGAGGTAATACGACGCGGGCACGCGCGAAGCGTCGACGAGCGTGAGGTCCTTTCCCCGGGCGATGCCGTAGAGCTGCCAGCCGAGCGACGCGAGCACCTTGTCGCCCTCGTGGAATCCCGGGTGCCTCGAGTCCACCACTTCGCCCACCGTCTGCCCGACCATCACCGCGCCGATCTCGACGTGCGCGGCGTAGGACTTCGCGTCGCTCATGCGCCCGCGCATGTACGGGTCGAGCGAGAGCCATTCGTTGCGGACCAGCACCTCGCCCTCGCCGGGCGAGGCGATCGGCGTCTCCACGATGCGGAAGTTCCCGGGCGTGACCGGACCGGTGGGACGCGAGGCGAGGAGGACCTGCTTGTTAGCGGGCATTGCGCGCGAACCTCTCGAGATGGTGATCCGCGTCGCCGAGCTGGCGCGCGATGATGGTGAGGCGGCGGAAGGTGTGGCTCACCTTGAGCTCCTCGGTCATGCCCATGCCGCCGTGGAGCTGCACCGATTCCTGGCTGATGCGCCGGCATGCATCCGCGATCTTGATCTTGGCGGCGGAGACGATGCGTGCGCGCTCGCGCGGATCGTTCCCGGTGTCCACCCGGGCGCAGGCGAGGCTCGCCATGGAGCGCGCCTGCTCGTGCTCGATCACCATGTCGACCATGCGATGCTGCAGCGCCTGGAAGGCGCCGATGGGCAGCCCGAACTGCTTGCGCGTCTTGAGGTAATCGAGCGTGGCGTCGCACGCCGACTTCATGGCCCCCACCGCTTCCGCGCAGAGGAGCGCGGTGGCGTAGTCGGCCGCTTCCTCGACCAGCGCGAGACCGGCTCCTTCCTCGCCGATGCGTGCTTCGGCGGGCACCACCACCGCGTCGAAGCGCACGTCGGCCGCGCGCATCCCGTCCAGCGTGCGATACGCTGCCAGGGACACGCCACGCGACGCGGCATCGACGAGGAAGAGGCTCGCGCCCCGCTCGTCGCCCACGTCGCCCGAGGTACGCGCGGAGACGACCAGTCGATCGGCGCACGGCGCATGAAGCACCACGCGCTTGGCGCCGTCGATCCGATATCCGCCGCCCTGCCGCGTGGCGCGCGTCGCGACGTGGGCGAGGTCGTAGCGCGCGCCGTCCTCGGTGTGCGCGAACGCCATCACCATGCGCCCCTCGACGATCGCGGCAACGAGCCCCTCGCGCAGCGCATCGGCGGCACCGCGCGCGACGAGGCGCCCGGCGAGGCCGACGGTGGACAGATACGGCTCGACGACGAGTGCGTCGCCCATCGCCTCCATCACGCTCATGAGGTCCACGGCGCGCCCGCCGAAGCCGCCCAGCTCCGTCGGGAACGGCAGGCCGAGGAGGCCGATCTCGGCGAGCTTCGCCCAGACCTCGCGGCTCCAGCCCTCTTTCGACGCGACGATCGCCTTGCGCGCCTCGAAGCCGTAGTCCTGCGCGACGAAGCGCCGCACCGAATCGGCGACCAGGCGCTGCTCTTCGCTGTAGTCGAATTTCATGACGCGCTCCTAGAGACCGAGGCTCATCTTCGCGATGATGTTGCGCTGGATCTCGTTCGATCCCGCGTAGATGGACGTCTTGCGGAAGTTGCAGTAGCGCGGCGCGATGCCCGCCATGACCGCGTCGAAATCGGCGTTCGCCGCGTCGGCCCGGAAGGGCTGCGCGAGCGGACCCGCGGCCTCCATCATGAGCTCGGTGAGCGCCTGCTGGATCTCGGTGCCGCGGATCTTGAGCATGGAGACTTCCGCGCCTGGCGCGCGCCCTCCGCGCAGCTGGTCCAGGAAGCGCAGGTTCGTGATTTCGAGCGCCATGAGCTCCACCTCGACGCGCGTCACCTTGTCCCGGAAGCGCACGTCCTCCAGGAGCGGACGGCCCTGATCGACCTGGCGCGCCGCGAATTCCTTGAGCTTCTCCAGCTCGCGCCGCGAGCCGCCGATGCGCGCCGTGTTCATCCGCTCGTGGCCGAGCAGGTACTTCGCCACCGTCCAGCCCTTGCCTTCCTCGTGCACGAGGTTCCCGACCGGCACCTTCACGTCGTCGAAGAATACCTCGTTCACCTCGTGGCCGCCGTCCATGAGGATCAGCGGGCGCACCGTGATTCCCGGCGTCTTCATGTCGATCAGCAGGAACGAGATGCCTTCCTGCTTCTTCTCGGCCGAATCGGTGCGCACCAGGCAGAAGATCCAGTCGGCGTAATGCGCGAGCGTGGTCCAGGTCTTCTGGCCGTTCACGACGTAGTGCTCGCCCCGGCGTACCGCGCGGGTCTTCAGCGAGGCGAGGTCCGATCCCGAGCCGGGCTCGGAATATCCCTGGCACCAGAAATCCTCGCCGTCGTGGATGCGCGGAAGGAAGCGCTGCTTCTGCGCCGGCGTCCCGAACTTGAGCAGCACCGCGGCGCACATCGTGAGCCCGAACGGAATGAGCGGCGGGGCGCCCGCGTAGCCGCACTCCTCCTCGAAGATGTAGCGCTGCACCACGTCCCAGTCGGTGCCGCCCCATTCCTTCGGCCACGACGGCGCGACCCACCCCTGCTTCGCGAGGATGCGGTGCCAGCGCAGCAGGTCCTCGCGCGAGAGCTCTTCGTAGCGGCCGACCTTCTCGCGCAGGTCCTCCGGCAGGTTCTCGCGCAGCCACGCGCGCACGCCGTCGCGGAAGGCGAGCTCTTCGGGGGAATAGTTGAGGTCCATGGAATGCCTCCGGGGGCGGGCGGACGCGCAGCGGCGCGCCGACCCGATAGTGTAAGCTGACGCGCCGCGCCACGTTGTTCCCCACACGTCGAAGGGCCCGCCATGAGCTTGCGCAAACTCCTCGATCTTTCCGGGCGCACGGCGCTCGTGACCGGCGGCTCCCGCGGGCTCGGATTGCAGATCGCGGAGGCGCTCGGCGAGATGGGCGCGCGCGTCGCCCTCACCGCCCGCAAGCGAGACGAGCTCGAGGAGGCGTGCGCGCACCTGAAGTCGATGGGCATCGAGGCGCTGCCGCTCGCGTGCGACATGTCGAACACCGCGGCGATCGCGCCGATGGTCGAGCAGGCCGCGAGCTGGGGCGCCATCGACATCCTCGTCAACAACGCGGGCACGACCTGGGGCGCGGACATGCTCGAGCACCCGCTCGAGGCGTGGAAGAAAGTGATCGACCTGAACCTCACCGCGATGTTCGTCGCGAGCCAGGAGGTCGGGAAGCGCTGCATGGTTCCGCGGCGCCGCGGCAAGGTGATCAACGTCGCTTCCGTGCTCGGCATGGTGGGCGGCGGCGACCCGGGGCGTCCCGGCACCATCGGCTACAACACGAGCAAGGGCGGCGTGATCAGCTTCACGCGCTCGCTCGCCGCCGAATGGGCGAAGCACGACATCAACGTGAACGCGATCGCGCCGGGCTTCTTCCCGACGAAGATGACCCGGGGATTGATGGAGATGATGGGCGACCAGGTGGCGCGCAAGGCGCCGCTCAATCGCGTCGGCGGCCCGGAGGACCTGAAGGGCGTCGTCGCGGTGCTCGCCTCCGACGCGGGCGCGTTCATCACCGGCCAGACCATCGCGGTCGACGGCGGCTACACGGCGGTCTAGCCATGGAGGACGTGGGCAAGGCGGTCGGGCGCCCGATCCCGTTCGCGAGCCACCTCGGCATCCGCCTGCGCGCCCAGGGCGAGGGCCAGGCGGTCGTGGAGGCGGACCTGCGCCCCGAGCTCATGAACAGCTGGGAATCCGCGCACGGCGGCGTCGTCATGACGCTGCTCGACGTCGCGATGGCGGTCGCCGCGCGCAGCATGGATGCGAAGGCGGTGGGCGCGATCACCGTGGAGATGAAGACCAGCTTCATCGGCACCTGCCAGGGATTGCTCGTCGCACACGGCCGCTGCATCCACCTCGGCCGCTCCGTCGCCTTCTGCGAGGGCGAGGCGCGCGACGCGGCCGGCAACCTCGTCGCGAAGGCGACCGGCACGTTCATGGTGCGGCGCGAGCGCACCGGCGGCCAGGATGACGGGCTTCCCCGCGATACGCGCGTGAGCTCGTGAGCGACTTCAGCGCCTATCAGGGCACCCGTCCGGTCGCCGAGGCGCATCGCTTCGACGTCGCCGCGCTCGAGCGCTACATGCGAGAGCACGTCGAAGGATTCTCCGGCCCCTTGCAGGTCGAGCAGTTCCGGGGCGGGCAGTCGAATCCCACGTTCCTGCTCACGGCCGGAGCGCAGCGCTATGTGATGCGCCGCAAGCCTCCCGGGAAGCTCCTTCCGTCCGCGCACGCCGTCGATCGCGAGCACCGCGTGATCACCGCGCTCGCGAAGACCGGCTTCCCCGTCGCGCGCACCTATGCCTTGTGCACGGACGAGTCCGTGATCGGGACGATGTTCTACGTGATGGAGCACGTCGAGGGCCGCGTGCTGTGGGATCCGACGCTTCCCGGCATGGAACCCGCCGGGCGCCGCGCCATTTACGACGAGATGAATCGCGTGATCGCGCGGCTGCATCGCGTGGACTTCACCGCGATCGGCCTCGCCGACTACGGCAAGCCCGGCAACTACTTCCAGCGCCAGATCGACCGCTGGAGCCGGCAGTACAAGGCCTCGGAAACGGAGAAGATCGAGGCGATGGACCGGCTCATCGAATGGCTTCCGGGGAATATTCCGCGGGGCGATGCCACCTCGATCGTGCACGGCGACTACCGCATCGACAACATGATCTTCCATCCGACCGAGCCGCGCGTGCTCGCGGTCCTCGACTGGGAGCTCTCGACGCTCGGCCACCCCATGGCGGACTTTTCGTACCACATGATGGCGTGGCGTCTTTCGTCGACCGAGTTCCGCGGGCTGCGCGGCCGCGACCTCGCCGCGCTCGGCATTCCTTCCGAGGAGGAGTACCTCGCGAGGTATCTCGAGCGCACCGGCGCCCCGCGGCCGAGCGGGAAGGACTGGAGCTTCTGCATGGCGTACAACATGTTCCGGGCCGCCGCGATCTTCCAGGGCGTGATGGCCCGCGCGGTGGCGGGGAATGCCGCGAGCGCGCAGGCCGTCGAGACGGGAAAGCGCGCGCGGCCGATGGCGGAGCTCGGCTGGAAGCAGGTGGAGCGGTTGCAGGCTTCGTAGGGAGGAACCATGGACTTCGAGTACACGCCGAAGGTGAAGGCGCTGCAGCAGCGGCTCACGGCCTTCATGGCTGCGCACGTCTACCCCAACGAGCGGCGCTTCGACGAGGAGGTGGCCGAGGGCGACCGCTGGCAGCCGACGCGCGTCGTGGAGGAGCTCAAGGAGAAGGCGAAGGCGGCGGGATTGTGGAACCTTTTCCTTCCCGAGTCGGAGCGCGGCGCGGGCCTTACCAACGCCGAGTACGCGCCGCTCTGCGAGATCATGGGCCGAGTGGGCTGGGCGCCCGAGGTGTTCAACTGCTCCGCGCCCGACACCGGGAACATGGAGGTGCTCGAGCGCTACGGCACGCCCGAGCAGAAGAAGCGCTGGCTGGAGCCGCTCCTCGCGGGCGAGATCCGCTCCGGCTTCGCCATGACGGAGCCCGCCGTCGCTTCGTCCGACGCGACCAATATCCAGGCATCGATCCGGCGCGAGGGCGACGAGTACGCGATCAACGGGCGCAAGTGGTGGACTTCCGGCGCCGGCGATCCGCGCTGCAAGGTGCTCATCTTCATGGGCAAGACCAACCCGGACGCCGACAAGCACCACCAGCAGTCGATGATCCTCGTGCCGATGGATGCGCCCGGCGTGCGGCGCGTGCGGCATCTACCGGTGTTCGGCTACGACGACGCACCGCACGGCCACATGGAGATGGACTTCAGGGACGTGCGCGTTCCGGCCTCGAACATGCTGCTCGGAGAGGGACGCGGCTTCGAGATCGCGCAGGGGCGCCTCGGGCCCGGGCGCATCCACCACTGCATGCGGCTCATCGGCGTCGCGGAGCGCGCGCTCGAGAAGATGTGCACGCGCGTGAAGTCGCGCGTCGCGTTCGGGCGGCCGATCGCCGAGCAGAGCGTCACGCTCGAGCGCATCGCGCAAGCGCGCATCCTCATCGACCAGGCGCGGCTCCTCACGTTGAAGGCCGCATGGATGATGGACACGGTCGGAAACAAGGCCGCGCGCGCCGAGATCGCGATGATCAAGGTGGTGGCGCCGAACATGGCCTGCCAGGTGCTCGACTGGGCGATCCAGGCCCATGGCGGCGCGGGCGTGTGCGACGACTTCGGACTGGCGAAGGCCTACGCGAACGCGCGCACCCTCCGCCTCGCGGATGGTCCCGACGAGGTGCACCGCAACCAGATCGGGCGGCTGGAGCTCGCCAAGCACTGAGGCAAAATCGGGGACAGACCCCGGTTTGCGCTGGCCGCGGGAGCGGACTCCCGGTCGGAAATCGGGGTCTGTCCCCGATTTTCCCTACGCCACGAACTTGAGGATCGTCGCGTAGTGCAGCGCGCTCCCGGCGATGACGCACAGGTGCCAGATGCCGTGCCAATGCCGGAAGCGGTGGTCGAAGAGGAAGAAGACGATGCCGACGGTGTACACCATGCCGCTCGCGATGAGCAGCATGAAACCGTCCGGCGTGAGCGCCTGCCGCAGCGGCTCCACGAGCGCGAGTCCCATCCAGCCCATCAGGACGTAGATCGCGAGCGAGGTGAGGCGCGCGCCCCTGGCGAGCCAGATCTCCTGGACGATCCCCACCGCCGCAAGGCACCACGACGCGGCGAAGAGCGTCCAGCCCCACCTGCCGTTGAGGCTCACGAGCGCGAACGGGGTATAGCTGCCGGCGATGAGCAGGTAGATCGAGCTGTGATCCAGCTTGCGGAAAACGGCTTTCGCCCTCCCGCGCGTGCTGTGGTAGCAGGTCGAGACGAGATAGGTGAGCACGAGGGTCGCGGCGTAGACGGAGAAGCTCGCGAGCCGCATGCCGTCGCCGCGCGCGGCGGCCACCTCGACGAGCATCGCACCGGCGCCCACCGCGAGAACCGATCCCGCGAGGTGGGTGTAGCCGTTCAATCGCTCGCCGTAGTACATGCGCGAATTATCTGGAAACCGCGCGCGACAAGACATCGACGTTTCCGCGTTCCCGTTGCCGGATTTGCGCGGATTTCGCTGTGAGACAATGGCGGACAAATGACTTCCGCACGTCGCGGCCTCCATGCGCGCTTCGCCCGCCGATCGCGCCATGTCTGGCTTTCCCGTTCGCTTTGGAACCGCCGCATCGTCTTCATCGTCGGCAGCGTCGCGGCAGCCCTCGCGGCGGTCGGTTTCGCGCTCGCCGCGACCTGGGTGCTCGGGGTGCTCGGCCGCATCCTGCACGACTGGCCCTGGGCGGCGTTCGCCCTCGCCCCGGCCGGGCTCGCGCTGGTGAGCTGGCTCTCGCACAACTTCTTCCGCGGCGCGGAAGGCAGCGGCATCCCGCAGACCATCGCCGCGCTCGGCTACCCCGATTCCCCGATCCGCGGGCGCCTGCTCTCGCTGCGCATCGCCTTCGGCAAGATCGCCCTCACGCTGCTCGGCCTGCTCTCGGGGGCCTCGATCGGCCGCGAGGGTCCGACGGTGCAGATCGCCGCCTCGATCATGTACTCGCTCGACCGCTTCTCGTCGTTCCCGCACGAGAGCATGAAGCGGGGCCTCATCCTCGCCGGCGGCGCGGCGG
>DATIZV010000160.1:0-15481 GCA_035516915.1 Usitatibacter sp.
ACGACATGGACATGTTCCGATGCATTACTCACCCGTTCGCCGCTCGCCGCCAGGTTGCCCCGCGCTGCCGCTCGACTTGCATGTGTAAAGCATTCCGCCAGCGTTCAATCTGAGCCAGGATCAAACTCTTCAGTTCAATCCAGTTAAATCACTCAACTCGAATCACTTGGATCCAAGTGAGCACTGCTTGATGCCTCGACACCAGATCCCCAACAAGCAATCCGGCCTGGCACCCGACAGCACCCACCTCTATCGGCTGTAACTTGTTAAAGAGCGATGGCTGTCCCTTGCCGTGCGGAATGGAAGGGATGGTTGCGGGGGTAGGATTTGAACCTACGACCTTCGGGTTATGAGCCCGACGAGCTGCCAGACTGCTCCACCCCGCGCCAGGGTCGGCGAAAAACCGGTCGCCGAGAGGAAAAATTATCGCAGAGAGCCCGTCTGACGTCAACCCGCGCCTCGTCCGAGCGGGTCACGGCGCGGTCCCGGACGGCCCCCTTCCGCTCCGCGAAACGGACCGTCTACGCGGGCCGCCTTTCGAGCACGGCCTGGGCGAGCGTGCCGCTGTCGACATGCTCCAGCTCCCCGCCCACCGGGAGCCCGCGGGCGATGCGGCTCACGGTGAGGCCCTTCCCGGCGAGGAGCTCGCTGATGTAGTGCGCAGTGGCCTCGCCTTCCACCGTGAAGTTGGTCGCGAGGATCACTTCCTTCACGACGCCGTCGGTCGCACGCTTCGCGAGCCGGTCGAGGTGGATCTCGCGCGGGCCGATGCCGTCGAGCGGCGAGAGGCGTCCCATGAGGACGAAATAGAGTCCGCCATAGCTCTGGCTCTGCTCCATCATCAGGAGGTCGCCGGGCGACTCGACCACGCACAGCAGCGACGGATCGCGGCGCGGCGAGGCGCACAAGCCGCACATCTCCGACTCGGTGAACGTGTTGCATCGCGCGCAATGGCGAATGCGCGCCAGTGCCTCGGAGAGCGCCATCGACAGGCGCGCGGCGCCCGTGGCGTCGCGCTGCAGGAGGTGATAGGCCATGCGCTGCGCGGACTTCGGCCCCACCCCGGGAAGGCAGCGCAGCGCCTGGATCAGCTCCTCGAGCGCCGCCGGTTTTTCCATCGCGACGTCAGAACGGGTTGAGCCCCGGCGGCAAGCCGAGGCCCGCGGTGAAGCCGGCCATCTTCGCCTGCGCCGTCGCGTCCGCCTTCGCCACCGCGTCGTTCACGGCGGCCATCACGAGGTCCTCGAGCATGTCCTTGTCCTCGCCGAGCAGGCTCGGGTCGATCGTCACGCGCTTCACCACGTGCTTGCAGGTCATCGCGACCTTCACGAGGCCCGCGCCCGACTGGCCCTCGATCTCGATCGCGGCGAGCTCCTCCTGCACGCGCTTCATGTTCTCCTGCATCTGCTGCGCCTGCTTCATCAGCGCACCCAGCTGTCCCTTGTTGATCATGCCGTCACCTCTTCTGGCTCGATGAGTTTCCGGCCTCGCCTTCCTCGGCCGGCCGGATCGACGAAGACACCACTTCGGCGCCGAGGTCGCGCACGAGGTCGCGCACGAAAGGATCGTCCTCGATCGCCTCGGCCGCGTCCGCCTGGCGTTCCGCCGTCTCCTGCGACTTCCTGGCGGCGACGCTGTTGCCCGTCGTTCCTCCGACGCGCACCGTGAGGCGCAGGTTCGCCCCGAGGTGCGGCGCGAGCGCCGCCTTGAGCTTGTCCTGGTACGCCCGTTCCGCATACATGCGATGCGTTTCGGGCACGACGAGCTCGAGGTGCCCGTTCCCGAACGACACGAGCTCGCCGTGGCGAGCGACCATTCCCGCCATCCCGGTGAGGCCCAGCTTCTCCACGTAGGCCGCCCAGTCGCCATCGAATGCAGGCGCCGCGATTCCGGGCGATGCCACGGCCGGGGAGCTCGCATCGGATCGGGTCGCCACGACCGGCGCAGCCGTAGCCGGCGGCACGGAGGCACGCGCGATCTTTGCCGCGGGCTGCTTCGCGATGGGCGCCTCGCCTCCGGCGCGCGCGATCTCCCCGGGCGGCACGGCGAACGAGAGCATCCGCAGGAGCGCCATGCTGAAGCCCGCGAACTCGTCCGGCGCGAGCGAAAGGTCGCGCCGCGCGAGCAATGCGATCTGGTACATCACCTGGACCTGGCCCGCATCGAGCCGCCGGGCGAGCGCCGAGACTCGCGTCGCATCGGCATCGTCGGAGTCCGGCGCGATCCCCGCCTGCGCGAGCGCGATGCGATGCAGCATCGCCGCGATCTCCTCGAGCGCCGCATCGAGGGAGATGCTGCGCGAGGCGATGCGCTCGGCCTCGCGCAAGGTGCCTGGCCCATCGCCGTCGGCCACCCGCTCGAGGAGCGGCCACAGGAGGTCGCCGCCGAGCGATCCGAGCATGTCGGAGACCTGTGCCGCGCCCACCTTGCCCCCGCCGTGGGCGATCGCCTGGTCGAGGAGGCTCAGGCTGTCGCGAAGGCTCCCCGCTGCGGCCTTCCCGAGCTGCAGCAAGGCGCCTTCCTCGTACGCGATCTTCTCCGCATCCAGCACGTGCGCGAGATGCTTCGCGACGAGGCCGGCAGGGAGCGGCTTCAGGTTGAATTGCAGGCAGCGCGAGAGGATCGTGACGGGCACGCGCTGCGGGTCGGTGGTGGCGAGGATGAACTTCACGTGCTCGGGCGGCTCCTCGAGCGTCTTCAGCATCGAGTTGAACGCATGCCGCGAGAGCATGTGCACCTCGTCGATGATGTAGACCTTGAAGCGGCCGGCCACCGGCATGTACTGGGCCGTGTCGAGCAGCTCGCGCATCTCGTCCACCTTGGTGTTGGTGGCCGCGTCCACTTCCAGCAGGTCCACGAAGCGCCCGGCGTCGATCTCGGTGCACGCGCGGCATTTTCCGCACGGATGCGCGGTGATGCCGGTCTCGCAGTTGATCGCCTTGGCGAGGATGCGAGCGAGCGTCGTCTTGCCCACGCCACGCGTGCCCGTGAAGAGGTACGCATGGTGCAGTCGCTTCGACTCGAGCGCGTTGGTGAGGGCCGTGACGACGTGCGGCTGTCCGACGATCTCCTCGAAGACCCGCGGACGCCACTTTCGGGCGAGTACCTGGTAAGTCATGGCGAGCGATGGGGGGCGAAGCGCGAAAGGCCCTTTTCGAGGCTGGGCCTTCCGGCCGAATTCTTGGCGAGCCTGACCCCCGGCACTTGAAGGAATCGACTATGGCTGCTTCGTTCCCGACCTGACCAGGTTCATCGCTCTTCAATGCGGGGAGGCCCGCCGAGGAGAATTATGACACGGCGCGGCCCTCTTCGACCGCGCAGGTGCGGAATCCGGCGAAGACGTCGTCGCGCTGGGGCAGGTAGAAATTCCGGAAGCGGTTGTGGACGAGGCGCGCGCGCGTGGCGAAGCTTCCGCCGCGCAGGACGAAGTGCGTGCGCAACCACGGCTCCGAGTACTCGCGATACGGATCCGGGCGGAACCCGGGGTACGCATCGAACGTGCTCGAGGTCCATTCCCACACCCCGCCGAGGAGCAGTCGCAGCCCCGATCGGGACCTCGCCGGGTCGGAAAGCGCGCTCGAGGGGCCCGAGTGGCGATAGTCGAGCGCCGGCGCGTCGCGCACGCGCTCGTCGCCCCAAGGGTAGCGGTCGTCGCCGCCGTTGCGCGCCGCGAATTCCCACTCCGCCTCGGTGGGAAGCCGCCGGCCCGCCCAGCGGCACCATGCGCGCGCCTCGTGCAGCGTCACGTGCGCCATGGGAGCGGAGCGGTCGAGCGGCACCCAGCGATCGAAGCGGGGCACCGACCACGCGTCGCCCTCGCGCCGCCATCCACGCGGCGCGATCCTGCCCTCGCGCGAGCGCCAGGACCAGCCCTCCTCGTCCCACCAGTGGCGCCGCGCGTATCCTCCCTGCCCCACGAACGCGTCGAAGTCCCCTTGCGTCACGGGAAGCTCGGACATGGAGAACGGCGCCACCCGCACGCGATGCGCCCACTTCTCGTTGTCGAAGACGAAGCCGCGCGCGTCGCGCCGCGATCCCAGCTCGATCTCGCCGCCTTCGAAATCGACGTCCCGATTGCGGATCGCCGTTGCGGGCGGAGGATCGGATGCCCCGATCGGGGGCGGCGCAAGCCCGAGCGTCTGCAGCGTCATGAGGAGCGCCTCGCCGTGCATGTCCTCGTGCAGCAGGGCGAGCGCGAAGAAGTAGCGGCGCTCCGGCGGCGTGCGCGCGAGCTCCGCGAGCGTGGCATCGAGCGTGTCGCCCATGTACGCGCGCAGCGTGGCCTGCGATGGGTACGGAAGCCGCCAGCGGCTGTCGTGCGCCACGCTGCGCGAATCGAAGAGCGCGTCGGAGCCTTCGAGGATCGAGGGAGCGAGCGAGCGCTCGGAATATCGCAGGCACCAATGCTCCTGGAACCAGGCGATGTGGGCGAGCTCCCAGAGCGGCGGGTTCACCGTGGGAATGCAGGGAACCCGAAGGCGGTCGAGGTCCAGGTGCGCATAGATCGCGAGCGTGCGCCGGCGCGCGTCCCGGAGGTCGGCCGCCAGGTCTCCTTCGTATAATCCGCCGATGGCCTCGCTCGCCAAACCTGTGGTTTGCATCGTGACGCCCGGGACGAGAAGCGCGAACAACGGCAACTGGCGCACCGCCGTGCGGTGGGCCGCCATGCTGCGCGATCGCTATCGGGCCATTGTACAGACCGCATGGGACGGCGAACGTGCCGACGCGCTGATCGCGCTCCACGCGCGCCGCAGCGCCGAGTCGATCGCCCGGTTCCACGAGCGGTCGGACGGGCGGCAGATCGCCGTCGTGCTCACCGGCACCGACCTCTACAAGGACCTCCCCGGGAGCCGCGAAGCCGCCGCCTCGCTCGACCTGGCCGATCGCGTGGTCGTGCTGCAGGACGACGCCCTTCGGCTCCTGCCGGCGAAGTGGCGGCGCAAGGCCGAGGTGATCTTCCAGTCGGCGCCGGTACTCGCAAGACGCGCCAAGCCGGGCGGGCGCCTCGACTGCGTGGTGGTCGGTCACCTGCGCGAGGAAAAGGATCCGCGCACGCTGTTCGCGGCCGTCCGGCGCCTTCCGCGCGGCCTTCCCATCCGCATCCGCCACCTCGGTGCGCCGCTGGATCCCGCGCTGGGCGAGGCTGCGCGCGCGCTCGAGCGCGAGGACCCGCGCTATCGCTACTCGGGCGCCCTCCCGCACGGCCTGACGCGCGCGGCGATCCACTCCGCCCATGTCCTCGTGCACCCTTCGGTGGTCGAAGGCGGAGCGAACGTGATCGTCGAGGCGATCACGGCAGGCACGCCGGTGCTCGCGAGCCGCATCTCCGGCAACGTCGGCATGCTCGGCCGCGACTATCCGGGCTTCTTCGAGCCGCGCGACGCCGCGGGGCTTGCGAAGCGCCTGGTGCGCGCGCTGGAAGATCCGCGCGAGCTGTCATGTTTGCGCTCGTCGTGCGACCAACGAAAGCGGCTGTTTCGCCCGCAGGCGGAAGCCGCGGCGGTCCGCCGCCTCGCCGCCGCGCTCCTCGCGCGGCGCTAGAATCGACCCAACCGAATCCCCGGAGAAGCTCCATGGACATGCAGGTCCGCCTCACCCAGTTCAGCCACGGCGGCGGCTGCGGCTGCAAGATCGCGCCCGGCGTGCTCGAGCAGATCCTCGCGAAGGGCACGCCCGCGATCCTGCCCAAGGACCTCCTGGTGGGTATCGAGACGAGCGACGACGCGGCGGTCTATCGGCTGAACGACCGCCAGGCGATCGTCGCCACCACCGATTTCTTCATGCCGATCGTCGACGATCCCTTCGATTTCGGCGCGATCGCCGCGACCAATGCGATCTCCGACGTGTATGCGATGGGCGGCCAGCCGCTCTTCGCGCTCGCCCTCGTCGGCATGCCGGTGAACCAGCTCCCGCTCGAGGTGATCCGCAAGATCCTCGAGGGCGGCGAATCGGTGTGCCAGCGCGCCGGCATTCCCATCGCGGGCGGCCATACCATCGATTCGGTCGAGCCGATCTACGGGCTCGTCGCGATCGGCCTCGTCGATCCGCGCAACCTGAAGAGGAACACGGGCGCGAAGCCCGGCGACAAGCTCATCCTCGGCAAGCCCCTCGGCGTCGGCATCTACAGCGCGGCGCTCAAGAAGGGAATGCTCGACGAGGCCGGCTACAGGGCGATGATCGAGGCGACGACGAAGCTCAACACCCCCGGCGCGCGCCTGGGCGAGATGGACGAAGTCCATGCGCTCACCGACGTCACGGGCTTCGGCCTCCTCGGCCACCTGCTGGAGATCACGAAGGGCTCGAGGGCCGCCGCCCGGGTGCGATGGGATGCGCTGCCGCTGCTTCCGGGCGCGATGGACTTCGCGAAGAAGGGAGTGCTCACGGGTGCTTCGGGCCGCAACTGGTCCGGCTATGGCGTGCAGGTCCATCTCGGCGCGAAGCTGGGCGAGGCGCAGAAGGCGCTCCTTACCGATCCGCAGACGAGCGGCGGGCTGCTCGTGGCTTGCGCACCGGGGGCCGTGGAAAAGGTGCTCGACATCTTCCGCGACGAGGGTTTCCCGCACGCGGCGGTGATCGGCGAGTTCCTGGAGGGATCGGCGGCCGTCACGGTCGAATGACTTTCGCGGCGCGCCGCGCCGTTGGGAGCTCAGCATGAAGAAGCGCCTCGGGCCCCTGCGCGGCCCACGATCCGACGTCCCGCCAGCGCCGTCGCGCTCCGCGCTCGCGCTCGAGTACGCGCGCGTGCGCGCCGCGACCGAGGCCCTCGCGACGCCGCTCTCGGCGGAGGACTGCACGATCCAGTCGATGCCCGACGCGAGCCCCGTGAAGTGGCATCTCGCGCACACGACGTGGTTCTTCGAGACCTTCGTGCTCGCTCGGCAGGGAGTCGCCGCCTACGACTCCGCGTTCGGCTATCTCTTCAATTCGTACTACAACGCGATCGGGGATCGCCATCCGCGCCCGGAACGGGGACTGCTCTCGCGCCCCTCGCTCGACGAGGTCTACGCCTACCGCGCGCACGTCGACGAGGCGATCGCGGAGCGCCTGCAAGGCGGCGACGACGCGGCGCTGCGGCTGGTGGAGCTGGGCCTCCACCACGAGCAGCAGCACCAGGAGCTGATTCTCACCGACGTGAAGCACCTCCTTTCGTGCAATCCGCTGCGCCCGGCGTATCGCAAGGCGTGGCCGCTCACGCCGATTCTCGGCGCGCAGCGCTCGTGGATCGGGATCGCGGGAGGCGTGCACGCGATCGGACACGACGGATGCGGCTTCGCTTTCGACAACGAAGGGCCGCGCCATCGCGTGGTCCTCGAGGATTTCGAGATCGCCTCGCATCCGGTGACGCATGGCGACTTCCTCGCGTTCATCGAGGACGGCGGCTACCGGCGCCCGGAACTGTGGCTCTCCGCGGGATGGGACGCGGTGCGCGCCCACGCCTGGCAGGCGCCGGGATACTGGGAACGGCGCGCAGGCCGATGGCACACGTTCACGCTGCACGGCATGGCGCCGGTCGAGGACAACACGCCGGTCTGCCACGTGAGCTTCTACGAGGCCGAGGCCTTCGCGCGATGGGCCGGTGCGCGCCTGCCCACCGAGGCCGAATGGGAAGTCGCCGTGTCGCGGACGCCCGTCGAGGGCAATTTCCTCGAGAGCGGGGCGCTCCATCCGCTCGCGTGCCGCGAGCCGCCGCCGGCGGGAGCGCTGGCGCAGGCGTTCGGCGACGCGTGGGAGTGGACGCGCAGCGACTACGCGCCGTATCCGGGCTATCGGCCCGCCGAGGGCGCCGTCGGCGAGTACAACGGCAAGTTCATGGCGAACCAGTACGTGCTGCGCGGCGGCTCCTGCGCGACGCCCGCCTCGCACATCCGTGCGACGTATCGCAACTTCTTCCCGCCGGACGCCCGCTGGCAGTTCTCCGGCCTGCGGTTGGCGAGGGACTGACGAAAAAGGGGGCGGATCCCCTATTCACGAGGCGAGGAAGACGAAGTACGCGTCGCCGGGCGCGGACCAGCGCCGCACGCGGCCGAACCCCGCCTCCCTGAGCAACGCCTCGAACTCCTCGGGCCGGTACTTGTACGAATTCTCGGTGTGGATGCGCTCGCCGCGTGCGAAGCGCCGCACCGCACGGCCGCCGAGGTGCACCGACTGCTCGATCGACGCCTCGAGGTGCATCTCGATGCGTCCCGCGGACTCGTCGTAGAACGCCACGTGCTCGAACGCTTCCACGAGGAAGTCGAATCCGAAACGATGGTTGAGGTGCGCGAGGATGTTGCGATTGAAGGCCGCGGTCACGCCCAGCCGGTCGTCGTACGCGGCATCGAGGATCGCGCGGTCCTTCTTGCCGTCCACGCCGATGAGGAGGCCGCTCCCCGGGCGCGGCGCGCAATGGGCGCGGATCGAGGCGAGGAATTCCACCGCCTCGCGCGGCGTGAAGTTGCCGATGCTCGAGCCGGGATAGAAGAACAGCGCAGCGCGCTCGTCGAGCACGCCGTCGAGCGCGAGCCCGTGCTGGAAGTCGGCGACGACGCCCACCAGCTCGACGCGCGGAAAATCGGGCGCCATGCGCTCGAGCGAGCGCCGCAGCTCGCCGTCCGCGATGTCGACGGCGACGTAGCGCGCGGGCTCGAGGAACGCAAGCCAGGACTCGCCCTTGCAGCAATCGCCGGCGCCGAGATCCACGAACTGCGCGATCGCGCCGGCCGCCTTCGCGATCGCCGCCCGGTGCTCCCGGAACAGCGCGACCTCGGTGCGCGTCGGGTAGTACTCGGGAAGCCGGCAGATCGCGCCGTAGAGCGCGCAACCGAGCTCGTCGTAGAAGTAGCGCGGCGCGACCGCGGCGGGCGTCGCGAGGAGGCCTGCGACCACCTCCGCGCGCTCGTCGCGCCCGGCGGCATTCGAGCAGTCGACGATGCGCCCGGCGACGGGCTTATCGTCGGGCATGCGCACCCTCGGCAAGCAGTCCCTCGACCGTCTTCATCGAGCCCGCGTCGGTCCAGTCGCGCTCGCCGAAGGCCCAGTAGCGGACCTTCCCGCCGGCGTCGACGAGGAACGACATCGGAAGCCCCTTCGCGCCCCAGGCATCGGCGGCCGCCTGGTCCGGGTCGAGCAGGACGGGGAGGTCGAGCTTGCGCTTGCGCAGGAATCCCTCGATCTTCCCGGGCGACTCGCCGTAGTTCACGGCGAGCACATCGAAGGGCTTGCCCGCGAGCTGCGCGCGGAGCCGCGCGATCGAAGGCATCTCCGCGATGCACGGCTCGCACCACGTCGCCCAGAAGTTCACCAGCACGACGTGCCCCCGCAAGTTGCGCAGGTCGACGCTTCGTCCCGAGAGGTCGCGCAGGGCGAGCGGCGGGGTCGGCTTCCCGCCCCATTCGTGCAGCGGCTGCGCGGCGTGCGCGACGGCCGCCGCCACGGCGAGGGCGGCGAGCGCCACCCGCCAGGCGAACCTCATGGACGCTCGCGCTCCGGCGATCGGGCTCAGGCCGCGATCTCGCGCGAGGTGATCCGGTAGCCGAAGTGGTCGGGATCGAGGCTGTCGAGGCGTCCCTCGGCGGTCTCGCTCTGCGGGTACATCAGGAACGTGACCGGGCCGTGGGCGGAGCCGGGCAGCGCGACCTCGTTCGCGTAGTTGTAGCCGAGCCAGTTCATCTCCCACGAGCCGAACAGCCGCTTCCTCGCCGCGAGGACCATCGGGTCGTCGGGTTTCTTGCCGCCGCCCTCCTCGAGGATCACCTTGCGCACGTCCGCGGGATCGACCGGGACCCAGCCGTGCGCGTGCGAATAGAACTCCGCGCGGCAGTGCTGGGCCTTGGTGATGTCGCCGCTCTTGCCGAGGCTCTTGTAGCCGAGCCTCGAGTCGGCGACGCGAATCCCGTAGACGTCCCGGGCCGGGATGCCCTGCGAGCGCGCCATCGCGGTGAAGAGCGCGTTCAGGTCGGCGCACTTGCCGTTGTAGGTCTTGGTCTCGACCATGAAGTTCACGTCGCCCGTGCCGCAGCCCTTCGTCTTCGGGTTGCGGTAGGTGTTGTCGCAGATCCACTCGTAGATCGCGCGCGCCTTCTCCACGTCGTCGCCGGCGCCCTTCACGACTTCGTCGGAGAGCTGCTTCACGGCGCCGGTCGTCTCCATGTGCGCGGTGGGCGCGAGGTACTTGGCGAGCGTTTCCGCAGTCTCGGGAATCGGGTTGTCGCCGCGCGACAGGTCGACCTTCACGTCGCGCGTGGCGAAGCGGCTCTTCACGAGAAGTACCGGCTTCACGCCCGCGGCCCACTCGGCGCACACGATGCCCGCGCCGTAGCGCGGGTCGAGCGCAAAGCGGCTGTGGCCATCCTCGGCCTCGAAAGTGTTTCCCATGGCCCTGAGCCACGAGCGATCCTCGGTGAGGGGAACCGGCACCCAGGCGCGCGTCGCGCCGACGGGATTCAGCACCTCGATCCGGGTGGTGACCTCGAAGTGGCGCCACGGCGCCTCGGCGCCTTCGGCCGCGAGCAGCCGCGAGGCGGGAAGCGCGAGACCGGCCGTCGCGAGGCCGGAGCTGCGAAGGAAATCACGTCGGTTCATGGGGTCTTTCTCCTCTGCGAAGGCCTGTCCGCGATGATAACAAAGAGCGCGACTTGCCTTCGCGCAACGAAGGCGCCGCGCCCCTTCCGATAAAATTGAACTTTTTGCCGCCCCTTCCCGAGATGTCCGCAGCAGAACCCTTCCTCCGGCTCGCCTTCGGCCTCGCGTTCGAGGACCTCTACGAGACCGCCGGCCTCGCCCGCATCGACGGCGCGTTCTCGAATTGGCTGCGTGCGGCCGATGCGCAGCTGCACGCGCCCTGGAGCGAGGCGCGCGCCAGGCCGGAGTCCCTCGCGCACAAGGCGGAAGCGGAGCTGCTCATCGCGGTCGCCCCGCACCTCGACCGCTTCGTCGCGAAGCTCTTCGCGATCGAGCCGGAATGGAGCGAGCTGGTCGAAAGCCACCACCGGCTCGCGCCCCTCTTCCGCGTGAAGCGCAAGTTCGTGCAACGCCGGGCCATGCTGAAGATCAAGGCCGCCGAGGCCGAGGCGCTCGACGGGCCGGCGCTCGAGAAGGAAGTGGCGGCGCTGCTGGGAGGCGCTTTCGACGAGCTCGCGTTCGCGCGCAAGGTGCTCGAGTGGCTGGTGGACGAGCCGGCCCACGCGGCGGAGCTCGCGCTCGCCGAGCGCTTCAGCGCCTGGGCGGCGCACACCGCCGAGGGCCGTCGTCGATATCGCGGCGGCGTGCTGTTCAACCCGCCGCAGCGCGTGGATCCGCTCCATTTGGTCCCGGTGCAAACAGACTCGAGCGCGGGATATTCCGTCCACACGCTCCACCATGTCCGTCGCCGCGAGGGCTTCGGCCTTACGGATCCCGGCACGCAGCTTCCCGGAGCGCTCGACGAGACCAACTACTGCATCTGGTGCCACGAGCAGGGCAAGGACTCGTGCTCCAAGGGGCTGCGAGAGAAGCCGGGCGGGTCCCCGACCCCTCGCCCGGCGACGGCGGGCTCGAGCTCGGGAGCCGGGGATGACGCCTCCGCGGCCGCCTTCAAGAAGAGCCCGTTCGGCGTGCCGCTCCACGGCTGCCCGCTCGAGGAACGCATCTCGGAGTTCCAGAAGCTGAAGAGCGAGGGCTGGCCCGTGGGCGCGCTCGCGATGATCGTGGTGGACAACCCGACGGCCGCGTGCACCGGACATCGCATCTGCAACGACTGCATGAAGTCGTGCATCTACCAGCGCCAGGACCCGGTCGACATCCCGCAGGCGGAGACGCGCACGCTGAAGGATGTCCTTGCATTACCGTGGGGATTCGAGGTTTATTCCCTCCTCACGCGCTGGAACCCGCTCAACCTGCGCCGTCCGCTGCCGGGGACCGCGACCGGCAAGCGCGTGCTGGTGGTCGGCATGGGGCCCGCGGGCTTCACGCTCGCGCACCACCTGCTGAACGACGGCCATGCGGTGGTCGGGATCGACGGGCTCAAGATCGAGCCGCTCGATCCCTCGATCTCCGGCGTGAAGCGCGATGGAACGCGCGTCGCTTTCCGCCCGATCCACGACATCGCGGAGCTGCGCGAGCCGCTCGAGAGGCGCACGATGGCGGGCTTCGGCGGCGTGGCCGAGTACGGCATCACGGTGCGCTGGGACAAGAACTTCCTGAAGGTCGCGCGGCTCCTCGTGGAGCGCCGGCGCGACTTCGCGATGGCGGGCGGCGTGCGCTTCGGCGGAACGATGAGCGCCGAGGAGGCGTTCGCGATGGGCTTCGACCACATCGCGCTCGCGGCCGGAGCGGGCAAGCCCACCGTGCTCGACATGCCCAACGGCCTCGTGCGCGGCGTGCGGACCGCGTCCGACTTCCTGATGGGATTGCAGCTCACCGGGGCCGCGCGCGCCGACTCGATCGCGAACCTGCAGGTGCGGCTGCCGATCGTCGTCGTGGGCGGCGGCCTCACGGCGATCGACACGGCGACCGAATCGCTCGCGTACTACCCGGTCCAGGTCGAGAAATTCCTCTCGCGCTACGAGACGCTCGTCGCGGAACGCGGCGCCGCGGCGGTGCGCGGCGCCTGGAGCGAGGAGGAAGCCGAGGTCGCCGAGGAGTTCCTCATGCACGCGCTCGCGATCCGCGCCGAGCGTGCGCAGGCGGCGGCCGAAGGGCGCGAGCCGCGCATCCTCGAGCTGCTGCAGTCCTGGGGCGGCTCGACCATCGCCTATCGCAAGCGGCTCATCGACAGCCCGTCGTACACGCTGAACCACGAGGAGGTGGAGAAGGCGCTCGAGGAGGGGATCCGCTTCGCGGAGAACCTCACGCCGCTCCGCGTGGAGGTGGACGCCTGCGGCCGCGCCCGCTCGCTCGTCGCCCGCGCGGAGCTCGAGCAGGATGGAGAGAAGTCGGCGCGCGAGGTGGAGCTTCCCGCGCGCACGCTCCTCATCGCCGCCGGGACGCAACCCAACACCGTCCTCGCGCGCGAGGATCCCGCGCATTTCGTCCTCGACGGACGCTACTTCCAGGCGGTGGACGACGAAGGCCGCCCGGTGAAGCCGGAACGCACGCCGAAGCCCGACACGCCGCGCGTGCTCCTGTCGCGAGAGTCCGACGGACGCTTCGTGAGCTTCTTCGGCGACCTGCACCCGTCGTTCTACGGCAACGTCGTGAAGGCGATGGCCTCGGCGAAGCAGGGCTATCCGGTGGTGAGCCGCGTGCTCGAACCGTTGCCGGCCCGCTCGCCCGAGGAGACGCGCGCCTTCCTCGCGCGGCTCGACGCGCAGCTCCGCCCGACGGTGCACAAGGTCGAGCGACTGACGCCCAACATCGTGGAAGTGGTGGTGCGCGCGCCGCTCGCCGCACGCGCATTCCGCCCCGGCCAGTTCTACCGCCTGCAGAACTTCGAGTCCCTCGCGGCGCACCCGGAGGGGACGACGCTCGCGATGGAAGGCATCGCGCTCACCGGCGCATGGGTCGATCGCCGCGAGGGGCTCGTCTCCACCATCGTCCTCGAGATGGGCGGATCGAGCGACCTGTGCGCGTTGCTGCGGCCCGGCGAGCCCGTCGTGCTGATGGGGCCGACCGGAACGCCCACCGAGATCCCGAGTGACGAGACCGTGATCCTCGTCGGCGGCGGCCTCGGCAACGCGGTGCTCTTCTCGATCGGCAGCGCGCTGCGCGGCGCGGGATCGCGGGTGCTGTACTTCGCCGGCTACAAGAAGCTCGGCGATCGCTACAAGGTGGGCGAGATCGAGGCCGCGGCGGACGAGGTCGTCTGGTGCTGCGACGAGGCGCCGGGATTCCAGCCCGCGCGGCCGGGCGACAAGGCGTTCGTGGGGAACATCGTCGAGGCGATGGCCGCGCACGGCAGCGGAGCGCTCGGCCCGGCCGCGGTCCGCATGCAGGACGCCGATCGGCTCATCGCAATCGGTTCCGACGGCATGATGGCGGCGGTCGCGCGCGCGCGCCGCTCGGTGCTCGCCCCGTATCTGGAAAACGCGCGTGTCGCGGTCGGCTCGATCAACTCGCCGATGCAATGCATGATGAAGGAGATCTGCGCGCAGTGCCTGCAGCCGCACGTGGATCCGGCGACCGGCAAGACCACGTACGTGTTCTCCTGCTTCAACCAGGACCAGGCGCTCGACGTGGTGGATTTCGCCGGGCTGCGCGCGCGCCTCGGACAGAACTCGCTGCAGGAGAAGCTCACGGCCCGGTGGATCGACCGGGCGCTGCGCGTGGAAGGCGCCCGCTAGTCCTGGTAGATGCCGAGGAGCGAGAGGCCGACGGCGAGCGCGGCCTTGCGCCCCCGCAGCTCCAGGCGCAGCCGGCTCACCTCGCCGACGAGCTGCGGGGGCGCGTCCACCACCTGCCGCAGGTTCTCCTCGCTGTCGGTGAGAGTTTCCTGGATCTTCTCGATCCGGCGCATGTGCGACTCGACTTCCTTCTCGAGAGACTTGCGCTCCGTTTCGTCCATGGTCCACGGGCTCCTTGTACCTCGCGATTCTCACGCCGCGCGCGGCCGCGTGCTGTGCGGTGGCGCACATTTCACGTTGCCGTTTCCCGCCGCCGCACCGTTCACGCCTCTGCGCGCGCGCTCGGTGCTACATTTGCAATGGACCGGGGCAACCTGCACGAGGGGGTTCGAACGGAGCGGCCCCGGCGCGCCGCCCGAGCGAGGCGCGGTCGGCGGGGCGCGCGACCCTGCCGATGCCGCGCCGGGTCGCAATGGCCCGTTGGGGCGGCCGAAATTCCGCGAAGATTTCTTGATCCAAGTCGAGCGCCGGGCGTCGTGTTCGTGCAACATGGCGCGATCCGGCAATCCGCCGATCCATGAAAGGAAGCGTTGAATGGCCAAGCCGAACTACGCGTTCGCGAAGAGGCAGAGGGAGCTCGCCAAGAAGGCGAAGAAGGAAGCGAAGCGCCAGGAGCGCGCCGCCCGCCACGAGGCGGAAACCGGGGAGCAGGGGGCGTCCACGCCCACCCCGCCTCCTTCCGGGGAAACTGCCAAATAGCGAAATCGCGCGGACCGGCGCGGCGTTCGATCCGGAATATGCGCGGCGCGGGGCTGTTCGCCGCATATCCGGCGGGAATGGCGGGGCAGTCGCCCCGCAGCGAATGGAGGTCCCCATGGAACCATCGAGGGTCGTGAGGCAGGCCGCCGCGGCGATCGCCGCGCTGCTGGTCGTAGGCGCGTGCGAAACGATGCCGCCCAAGCGCAGCGATGCCGTCTTCGCGCAGATCGAGACCGGCATGACCATGGACCAGGTGCGCGAGCGGCTGGGCAAGCCCGACGAGACGATGCCCTTCCCCGCCACGCGCACGCTCGCGTGGTCGTACTTCTACTACGACACGTGGGGCTTCTACTCCGAGGAGTCGATCACGTTCGACGCCCAGGGGCGCGTGGCGAGCAAGTTCTCGAAGCGCGTGGGATACGGCGGCGACGGGCGCCACTAGCCCGCAGGGGCTGCGCCTCGTCTAGAATGGAGGCTTGCTCAAC
>DATIZV010000161.1:0-6018 GCA_035516915.1 Usitatibacter sp.
TGAGTTTCTCGCCGGGGGCAACGCGATACTGCTTGCCGCCGGTTTTTATGACCGCGTACATTGTGGACTCCTGGTTTGCGAATCTCTTTCCGGGGCCTTTTGGCGTTGCTCGAAGCCCTCCGGACTGAACTGGCTATAATACGCGAAATTCCTCGTAAGGTCAAAGACTTGTCCGGGGCTTTCCCGGGCGCGGGCGAATCGCTCCCGACGTGGCCCGCATGCGCATGAACCTGCCGCTCGCTCCTGCCCCCAGCCTCGAATCGATCCGCGCGCCCATCGCCGCGGACCTCTCCGAGGTGGACGCCGTGATCCGGCGCCGCCTCGACTCGGGCGTGGCGCTGATCCGCACCGTCGCGAGCTACATCGTCGCCTCGGGCGGCAAGCGCCTGCGGCCCGCGCTCGTGCTCCTCGCCGCGAAGGCGTTCCGCAGCGAGGCGCCCGTGCGCCACGAGCTCGCCGCGGTGATCGAGTTCATCCACACCGCGACCCTGCTGCACGACGACGTGGTGGACGAGTCGAGCCTGCGCCGCGGCCGGAAGACCGCGAACGCGCAGTTCGGCAACGCCGCCTCGGTGCTGGTCGGCGACTTCCTGTATTCGCGCGCCTTCCAGATGATCGTCGACGCGGGAAGCCTGCGCATCATGAAGGTGCTCGCCGATGCGACCAACGTGATCGCCGAGGGCGAGGTGCTGCAGCTCCTCAACGTGCACGATGCCGACACCGACGAAGAGAAGTACCTGCGCGTGATCCGCTACAAGACCGCGAAGCTCTTCGAGGCGGCGACGCAGGTGGGCGCGATCCTCGGCGGCGCCGGCCCCGAGGCGGAGCGCTCGCTCGCCGAATACGGCATGCACCTGGGCACGGCGTTCCAGCTCATCGACGACGTGCTCGACTACTCGGGCGACCTGCAGGAGACCGGGAAGAACCTCGGCGACGATCTCGCCGAAGGCAAGCCCACCCTGCCGCTGATCCGCGTGATGAACGTGGGCTCGGAGGAAGAGCGGCGCGTCGTGCGCCGCGCCGTCGAGCAGGGCGGGAAAGGCGACCTCGAGGCGGTCGTGGCCGCGATCCGCCGCGTCGCTGCCCTCGACTACACGCGCGAGAGGGCGCGGGCGGAAGCGGCGCTCGCCACGGCCCGCCTCGACGGCCTTCCCGATTCCGCGTGCCGCGACAGTCTGCTACAATTGGCGCACTTCTCCGTCGAGCGGAAGTTCTAGCTCCGGAGTTGGTCTCGAGGGGCGCTCCTGGCGCCCCTTTTGTCCTGTCGGGGTGTAGCTTAGCCTGGTAGAGCGCTACGTTCGGGACGTAGAGGCCGGAGGTTCGAATCCTCTCACCCCGACCATTTTCCCGCTCAGAACGTGAGGACGGTGGTGGCGTCTTCGGCGAGCTGGAGCATCGTCGCGCCGCCGACCATCTTCACCTCGGCGATGAGGTCCGAGGGCTTGAGGTCGTGCAGGTCGGTCGACGCGGTGCACGCGACCATCTTCACGCCCGCATCGAGCGCCTCGCGCAGGAAATAGCTCACCGGCTCGCCGCCCGCCTTCGCGTAGACCTGCTCTGCGGCGCCTTTCCTGAGGAGCAGCGTTCCGTCGATGGTGAAGAACATCGTCACGTCGTTGTCCATGGCGGCGGCGAGCGTCGCGAAGAAGAACGGCGAAGCGCAGCGCCGCGGCGTGTCCGGCCCGCTCGTCATCACGATGAGCACGCTCGTGTCGGCCATGCGCGGCCCCTCAGTACACGAGGACGTTGGTGGCTTCGGTGCATTCCTTCACGAATGCCGCCGCGTTGGCCACGCTCGCGCCCTCGATGAGCCCGGTCTTCGCGTCGATGCCGCGCGCCTGGAGGCACGGGCCGCACGCGTGCAGCTTGCCGCCCGCCTCGAGGTAGGCGGCGAGCAGGTCCCGCAGCGGCGGGAAGCTCGGCGCGGCGACGCGCTCGGCGGCTCCCTTCGCCGCGAGCGCCACCGCGTCGGCTTGCAGGCCGATGAATACGTCGACGTCGGAAGCCTGCGCCGCCGTCGCCATCACGAAAGGAATCGTCGCGCGTTCCGGGGCTTCCGGGCCGTGCGTGCACAGGATCACCAGCTTGTCGGCCATGGTGGGTCTCCTTCGAAATCGGGCCTAATGCGTCTTGCGGATGTAGAAGACGTACGCCTCGCCCGCCTGCTCGCTGCCGACGAGCGCATGCCCGGTCTTCTGCGTCCAGGCCGCGATGTCGGCGGGGGCGCCGGGATCGGTCGCGGTCATGCGCAGCGTCTGGCCGACCGCCATGGCATCCACCGCCTTGCGCGTCTTGAGGATCGGCATCGGACAAGGCATGCCGCTGCAGTCGAGGGATCGATCGAAGGTCGCGGGCATCACGTCTCCTTCACGCTTCCAACGCATGATAGGAGGCCCCCATCGCGCCCCATTGATCGGCATCAACGCGCGCACGGGGCTCGCGCCCGCGCTTCACGCGGATCCGGGAAGGCCGCGCGCGAGCGCGGGCGGTTGCGTCAGCGCGCCTGGAAGGGAGCGCCGCGGCGCGCGGCCATGGAGCGCCCGAGCGCCTCCAGGTCGCGCGCGTCGAGCCAGCGGAAGAGCTCGCGCAGCGTCTCCTCCTCCGCGCGAATGTGCGCCTGGTATGCGTCGGCGAGGGCGATCACGTCGGCTTCGGCGAGCGGGCGCATGAGTCCCTCGGCGATGCCTTCGAGCGGCCTCCTCACGCGCGCCCAGGATTCCTCGAGCTTGCGGTGCTCCGACTCGAGCCGCGCGCGCAGCGCGGCGAACCGCGCTTTCTCTTCCGCGTCGCCGATGCGCTGCTCGAGCAGGGGAAACACCTCCTGCTCCTCGTCCTCGTGATGGTCCACGGCGGCCTTGCGGAAGTAGCGCAGCACCGCCGCGGCGGCGGCGCTTGCCTCCGCGTCGATGTCCTTCGAGGCGAGGTGCTCGCGCAGGCGCTTCAGCGTCTCGAGCTGCTTCTCGATGCGCCGGTGGCAGCCGAACAGCATCTCGAGCGGATCGTCGAAGCCCGCGGGCGGCTCCGGGAACGGCCTCGCCCTACGCGCCGGATCCGGCGTGCCCATCGGCGCGCTCCCGCGGAACGAACGAGACCTGCATGGCCATGCGACCCCCATCCCCTGGAAAGGTTGCAGCGTAGCGCCTTCACGCGCCGCGCGCTGCTGCGACCGCGTGGCTCGGGCGAGTTCCCGGCCGCCGCGCGTAGAAAGCGCAGCGAGCCATGAGCACGCGCCTCACTCGTCCCCCGGGGTGCCGGCGCCGCGGCCGATCACCGCGACGACCGCGGCCGCGGAAAGCGCGAGCAGGCCGAGGAGGATCTGCAGCGTCGCCGCGGTTTGCGCCGGCGACGCGGCCTTCTCGCGGGCCCAGAGGGCGCCCGCGCCGCTCGCCTTGGGCGAGGAGGGCGCGAGCGCCGCGCTCCAGGGTGGGGTGCCGCGCGCCTGCGCGGCGTTCGTGTGTCGGGTGAGGGCGGCGCCGCCGCTTGTGCCGGTCGCATCGGTCGAGGCCGCGCCCGCGGCCCGCGCGTTCGATGCGAGCACGATCGCCGCGAAGCCGAGGGCGAGCGCGACGGCCACGCCGCTCAGCAATGCCCGCACGCCGAGCACGATGAAATCCCCCGCTCCCGCCTTGCGCCGTTCCATCGCCGTCTCCTTGCCGCCGTCGCGATGGCGCCATTGCGCGCGCGCACGGTGGAGACCGAGGGCCAGGTCAAGGGCGCGCTGGCGATTCTTTGTGGCAAAAATATGACGCGCCGGGAATGTCGATCCTGCGGGAACCGCGCTGCAGCGGACCCCCGCGCGCCGCTCGAGGCCATCGGGCCGCACGATCGCGACGCTCAATGCCGGCGGGCAATGCCCTACAATCCGCCGATGGCCCGCCGCATCGCGCTCGTCGAAGACGATTCCACCATCCGCCAGAACTACGTCGACGCGCTCACGCGCGCGGGCTACGAGGTCGTCGCGTTCGGCGACCGCCCGAGCGCCTCGCGCGCGCTCTCCGCTCGCCTGCCCGAGCTCGCCATCATCGACATCGGCCTGGGCGCGGACATCGACGGCGGCTTCCAGCTGTGCCGGGAGCTGCGCAGCGCGAGCGCCCGGCTTCCCATCATCTTCCTCTCCGCGCGCGACTCCGATTTCGACATCGTCTCCGGGCTGAGGCTGGGCGCCGACGATTACCTCACGAAGGACGTGAGCCTGCCGCACCTCCTCGCGCGCATCGCCGCGCTTTTCCGGCGCGTCGATGCGGCGGACGAGGCGCCGGCCGCGGGCGAGGTGCTCAACCGCGGCCCGCTCGCGCTCGACGCGCAGCGCATGGCCGCCGCGTGGCGAGGCAAGCCCGTCGGCCTCACGGTCACCGAGTTCTGGATGGTGCATTCGCTGGCGCGCCATCCGGGCCACGTGAAGGACCGCGACCAGCTCATGCGCGACGCGGAGATGGTGGTCGACGACGGCACCATCACCTCGCACGTGAAGCGCATCCGCAAGAAATTTCTCGCCGTCGACCCGGCCTTCGCGGCCATCGAGACCGTGTACGGAATGGGCTATCGATGGCACGAGGGGGAGTGAGGCGCGCGGCCGCGGCACTGGCGGCATGCGCGTCGATCGGGGCAGGGGCGGCCCAGCCCGGCCCGTACGTCCAGGTCGACAACGACTTCTTCTTCGACACCGACCGCTGGTACACGAGCGGCGTGCGCGTCGCGGACGTCGTGCCGCGCGCCGGCTACTTGCTGGAGCTCGGCGTGCTTCAGGAGATCTACACGCCCGAGGCGAAGCGCCAGGACGCGATCGACCGGCCGAACGAGGCGCGCCTCCTCGCGACCCTCGCGCGCCATGCTCGCGCACCGGGCGACTGGCGCACGCTGGAGCTCGACGTGGGCGTCGCGGGCCCGAGCGCGCTGGGCGGACAGGCCCAGGAGATCGTGCACCACGTGTTCGCCGCGCCGCACGAGGACTGGTCGCACGAGCGCTCCGACCGCCTCGACGCGCAGGCGGTCTGGTCGCACACGCACACCTTCGGCGTGCCGCGCGACGACGCGCCGTACCTGAACGGCCATTACGGCGTCGTGCTCGGCAGCCAGGCCGCCTTCGCGCACGCGGGGATCGAGCTGCGCTTCGGGCACGGCGGGGCCTCGCGCACGCTCGAGACGCCGGCGCTGCGCTTCGCGGCGACGCCGCCGCTCGCCGACGGCGACGCCGCCTCGTGGACCACGTACCTCGGGGCGAGCGTGCGCGCCGTCGCGTGGAACCACCTGCTAGACTTCGCACCGGGACTCGCCATGGAGACGCCGCAGATGCGCCACGTCGTGCAGCGCTATCTCGCCGGCGTCGCGTGGACCGGCCGCGGCGCGCAGGTCACCTTCACGCTCATCCAGGAGACGCGCGAGTTCGTCGGGCAGCGGCGCGACGCGGACTTCGGCTCCGTCACGCTGCACCTCACTTTCTGAGGCTGCGCCGGGTTGCGCGCGAGCTTCGTCCACGGCATCCGCTTCCGGCTGGCGCTGGTGGCGCTGGTCCTCCTCGCGATCCCGGTGCTCGCCGTGCATTTCATCGCGAGCATGGAGCGTTTCCTGCGCGCCTCGCAGGAGAAATCGATCGGCGCCACGGCGCGTGCGGTGGCGGCCGCGCTCTCCGACCGGCCGACGCTCTTCGAGCGCACCGCCTCCGACGATCCGGAGGACGAGGAACGGCGGCGCATCGTCGCGCTCTTCGCGGCCGCCGACACCGACGCCGCGGCGAGCCTGGGCAACGCCTACGTGCCCTCGGACGAGATCGAGCGCTTCCTCGCGATCATGGGTCGCGCGGGCGAGCGCGTCTGGGTGGTGGATTCGCGCTCGCGCGTGCGCGGCCTCTCGGGGAGCCTCACCGATCCGGCCGCGGCGCGCACCCTCGTGAGCTGGCTGAAGCCCGTCGCCCATCTCGTCGTGCCCGCGCCGAGGTATCCGGTGGGCGACGAGGCGCTGCCGGTGCGCGGCCAGATCGACCGCGCGCTCATCGGCGTGAGCTCGACGCAGTGGCGCGCG
>DATIZV010000162.1:0-2518 GCA_035516915.1 Usitatibacter sp.
ATCCAGACCATCGGCCGCGCCGCGCGCCACATCAACGGCACCGCGATCCTCTACGCCGACCACACGACCGACTCGATGAAGGCGGCGATCGACGAGACGGAGCGGCGCCGCGCGACCCAGGTGGCCTTCAACCTCGCGCACGGCATCGAGCCCAAGAGCGTGTCCAAGCGCATCAAGGACATGATCGACGGCGTCTACGACGCGGACGAGGCGAGGGAAGCGAAGAAGGCGGCCGAGGAAGAGGCGAAGTACGACTCGCTCTCGGAGAAGCAGCTCGACCAGCGCATCAAGAAGATCGAGAAGGAGATGCTCGAGGCGGCGCGCAACCTCGAGTTCGAGCGGGCGGCGAACCTGCGCGACGAACTGAAGACGCTTCGGGACCGATTGATGGCCGTGGGAGGCGAAGGATGATCAACCAGGACGTGGGACGCTACGGCAGCGGCAAGGCCGTGCGCCGCATCGAGGACCCGGCATTGCTCGCCGGCCGCGGCCAGTACGCGGGCGACGTGTCGCTGCCGGGGCAGGCCTGGCTCGTCTTCGTGCGATCGCCCTTCGCGCATGCGCGCATCAACGCGATCGACGTGTCCGCAGCGAAGGCGATTCCCGGCGTGATCGAGGTGATCACCGGCGCGCAGATGGCCGGCGCCGGCGTGAAGGCGATGGTGGGCGCCGCGGGGTTCAAGCGCGCCGACGGAGCGCCCGTGGCCTCGCCGCCCCGTCGCCCGCTCGCGCACGAGGTGGCGCGCTTCATGGGCGAGGCGGTCGCGCTCGTAGTGGCCGAGAGCCGTGCCGCGGCGCGCGACGGCGCCGATGCGGTGATCGTCGACTACGAGGAGCTGCCTTCGGTGGTGGATTCGTTCGCCGCGGTGAAGCCCGGCGCGCCGGTGCTCTGTCCCCAGGCGCCGGACAACATCGCCGCCGAATCGCGCTATGGCGACCGCAAGGCCGCCGCCGACGCGTTCGCGTCCGCGGCGCACATCGTCTCGCTCGACATCGAGAACCAGCGCCTCGCCGCGAATCCCATCGAGCCGCGCACGGTGCTCGCCGCGTTCGACCCGGCGAACGGACGCCTCACGGTGCGGCTCTCGAGCCAGATGCCCACGGCAGTGCGTGGCGGCATCTGCGACGCGATCCCGGGACGCACTCCGGAGAACACTCGCGTCGTCGTGGGCGACGTGGGCGGCGGCTTCGGCATGAAGACGGGGCCGTATCCCGAGGACATCGCGGTGGCCTACGCATCGCTGCAGGTGAAGCGCCCGGTGAAATGGATCTCGGAGCGCTCCGAGGAGTTCCTCGCGACCGTGCATGGCCGCGACGTCATCACGCGCGGGGAGCTCGCCCTCGACGCGAGCGGCCGCGCCCTTGCGCTTCGCGTGCGCTCGTTCGCCAACATCGGCGCCTACGCCACCGGCGCGGGCGTCGCGATCCAGCTCCTGGTGGGGCCGTGGGTGTCCACGAGCATCTACGACATCGGGCTGATCGATTTCCATTTCACGACCGTGCTCACCAATCGCGCGCCCACGGGACCGTATCGCGGCGCGGGCCGGCCCGAGGCGATCTACCTCATCGAGCGCCTCATGGACGCGGCGGCGCGCGAGATGGGCATCGATCCCGCGGAGTTTCGCCGGCGCAACATGGTGCGCAGCGCGCAGATGCCCTACAAGAGCGCCATGGCGCAGGTGTACGACACCGGCAACTTCGAGTCGATCCTGGACCAGGGACTCGCGCTCGCGGACTGGAACGGATTCGCCGCGCGCCGGGAGGAATCGAAGAGGCGCGGCAGGCTTCGCGGCCGCGGCATCGCGACGTTCCTCGAGTGGACCGGCGGCAACGCGCTCGAGGAGAAGGTCGAGGTCTCGGTCATGCCCGACGGCTTCATCGAGGTCGTCACCGCCACGCAGCAGATGGGGCAGGGCATCCAGACGAGCTACGCGCAGCTCGTGGTGGACATCTTCGAAGTGCCAATCGAGCGCGTGCGCATCGTGCAGGGCGATACCGACCGCGCCAACGGTTTCGGAAGCGCGGGCTCGCGTTCGCTCTTCACCGGCGGCTCGGCGGTGAGCGAGGGATCGCAGAAGACGCTCGCCCTGGCGAAGGACCTCGCGGCCGAAACGCTGGAAGTGTCGGCGGCGGACATCGAGTACCGCGCAGGGCGCTTCGGCGTCGCCGGCACGGACCTGGGCGTGGACCTCTTCGAGCTCGCGGGGCGCAAGGGCGCGCCGTCGATCCGCGTGGAATCGTCCACGACCGCGGGAGCGCCGAGCTGGCCCAACGGTTGCCACGTGTGCGAGGTGGAAGTCGACGCGTCCACGGGCGAGGTACAGGTCGCCGCTTACGCGTCGGTGAACGACATCGGCCGCGTCGTGAGCCCGGACATCGTGCGCGGCCAGGTCGATGGCGGCGCGATGCAGGGCATCGGCCAGGCGCTGTCCGAGCGTGTCGTCTACGATTCGGAAGGGGGACAGATGGTCTCGGGGAGCTTCATGGACTACGCGCTGCCTCGCGTGGATGTCTTCAC